>CAUQYS010000001.1:0-441829 GCA_963522905.1 uncultured Candidatus Saccharibacteria bacterium
CGCGAGCTGGGTTCAGAACGTCGTGAGACAGTTCGGTTTATATCCGGTATGGACGTTAGGAAATTTGAGAGGATCTGCCCCTAGTACGAGAGGACCGGGGTGGACGCACCTCTGGTGTACGGATTGTGGCCACCTGCTGCATTGTCCGGTAGCTATGTGCGGACCAGATAAGCGCTGAAAGCATATTAAGCGCGAAACTAACCTCAAGATTAGATTTCCCTATGAGGGCCGTGAAAGACGATCACGTTGATAGGTGCAAGGTGGAAGTGCAGTAATGCATGGAGCCGAAGCATACTAATCGCCCCATTGCCTTTTTATGTCCTTGTCTACGATGCTAATGCTTGCATTGGTGGCGTGGATGAGGTAGACTTAACTAGTGATTGGTGTATATCACCACTGTCAATCGTTGACACGTACATTACCATACCGTGCAGATGGACATCGAAGCAGGGGTTTGGCCCACCGAGGAAATATATCGGAACCAAGCGTCTAAACCCCCACTTCGGTGCCCATGGCGAGGAGGAAACACCTGTTCCCATTCCGAACACAGAAGTTAAGCTCCTCAGCGGCGATTATACTGCTTTTAGTGGGAAACTAGCACGGTGCCGAATTATATAAGAGCCATCCGAACAGGGTGGCTTTTATCTTTGGAGATGATTTTTATTAACGACTTGATGCTTGCCAGTATGGTTCATTCAAGCGAGATGTTGCTATATATTTGGCGGGGCTTTGGCCACGCATTACTGCTTTTATCAACGTGCTAGTGTCTTTTGTGTGGTGAGACGTAACATAGAATTGAAAAAGTGATAGATTCAACAGTGGTCATAGGTGCGAAGTCTGCTACTAGGTTGCAAAATCTAGAGAGAGTATTATATGGAGTACGTACGTAATGAAAAACAAGGAGAAGCGACATGCCAGTCAAACACGTCGAATCATACCCACGAACGCCAGAAGCTCTTAGTGAATACAATGAAAAGTGTGATCCAGAATATTTGCTGGAGCAAGCCAGCCAGAGCTATGAGAGCGGCAAGACGAACGAAGCGGCGCGAACACTGGGCTATATTGGCTGGACGCTGGAGGGGCTTGAGGCGCTGAAGTTGGCAGAAGAAGCCGAGCATGAACAGCGTTATTTTAATTGAAACGAGCACAAACCAGCCTATCAAAGAGATGAGGCTGGTTTTTTGCTGTATAAATCGCCAAAGTAGGTGCATTTTCTATAAAATTCAGAACGTTTTTCGTACAAATGTACCATTCTATTGTATAATCGCTAGAGAGGGGTGCTTGCTCTGCGACTTGGCGTGGCTTGGGCGAGTGGAGCACCGCCGCGGGTGGGTCATGAGTATCTTGATAGCAATGCAGTGATGATGTGATAACCATAACCAAAAAGGAGTGTTCTTATGACAGAGCAACGACCACCATCAATCAAAAATCACTATAGTGAGCTATTGTATTACTACGACAACTACGACAAGGAGGAGATTGCAAGACGTCAGCGAATACTCGAGCCACCAGTAGGAGACAACCCATATGGGCAAGAGATGCTTGTGGGTGGCGTGGATGGTACACAGATTGATGTTGCGCGAGAAGCGGCCTTATTGCCACAGCCTGATGAAAATATCATTTGTACAATGTACGATGCACAGTCACCCTATGCACTAACAGTAAGCATGCGGCACAATCGTGCACTTCTGTACCTCTGTGATGAGAGCGATAGTGGGCCTATACCACGCAAAGCAGAGGGTCATGCACTCAAGATGAGCTTGATTGATATGTCGAACCTTGCAGATATGCAATTTATCACGCTGGGCGAGCCAGTCGTTTCGCTCCCCGACCCACGGAATCATCGGGCTGCGCTGACTATTACACCTGATGCAATAGGGGTCTTTGGAGTAGGTACAGCAGTGGATGATGGCAGCAATGAGAATCAGCCAGCCCAGGGCAATGCATCGCCATATTCTATGAATGTTATGAATATACTCCACCCACAGCTTGTGCAGTACGAAGCGTCTCAGCGGCATCATAGCCGCACTGAAGAGTGGCGTAATGATCCTTCTCGACCTCGTACTGTTAGCCAGATTGGCCGTGTGGCGTATGGACGGAGTGGTTGGATCTAAGAATAAGAAAGCTGAGGAATGATACTGATACCTATTTCTCAAAGTGTTAGAGGGTCGACGTGTGCAGCGTCGACCTTTTTTGGCTAGGTAGTAGAGGCCTACTTTATACTCGTCCTATGTAAGCGAAAGAGACCTAGTCTCAAAAGAATAGAGGGATCTATACCAGATACCAAAAACAACCCTGTATGCGCAGGGTTGTTTTTTCATTCTCGAATCTCGCAGCAAACGAGAATTGTTGTGGTGGACCTTGGTGGAAACGACCCAAACCAAAGCTAATACTTAGTATATAGCATAGGCGTCTTAAATGCAATACCAATAATGCAATCTGAAAATGCTCATGTAAACGTTGACAAAACATATACAGTATGCTATATTTAAATCATGATACATATCATATATGGTATGTAGCGAGGATTTGCTAGCCTACACTGGCAACGTACCTCTGGTAAATATATAAATAAGGAGTAACCCTATGGCGGGAACAAAAGCTGGCGGCCTGAAGGCTGCGCAAAAAAACATCTCTAAAGACCCTAACTTCTACGCCAAGATTGGTGCCAAGGGCGGCAAGAATGGCCGTACTGGTGGCTTTGCGGCCAACCCACAACTTGCTCGTGTGGCTGGTGCTAAGGGCGGCCGAATCTCTCGCCGCACCAAAAAGGCCGACGAGAATGCTGCCGCAGCTGTTTCGCAATCGGACGTCGCACTCGCTGCCTAAGAGCACGAGCGAACCTCATACCAAAAACACCTCCCATGCATGCGGGAGGTGTTTTGATGCGATAGGTTTAGCGTGTGAGATTCGAAGCTTTTTGTGGTTTGGGGCAATCTGCTGTGGAGCTGCTCTGCCTGCTGGTGCGGAGGTGATGATTAGGAGGGTCTTTTTTGGAATGGGGAGGATTATTGCAATAACTAAGTGTGAGGCGAGGCTATCGTGTTTTTTACAACATAACGCCGGAGTTGGCAGGTAGTGGCGCTGTTGGCGCGCCAGTGGGTGAAGCAGGCCAGGCAGGTGTATGTGCCATCGCTGCGCTGCAAGCCAGTTGCGTTGCAGTGTGGGCAGCGCGAGCGGGCATGGAGCCAGTCGCGGTAGGTGTCGAGCGCAGATTCGATAAGGTCATCATCGACCGTCAGCTGCCAGCCAGCGCCAACACGGCAGCCAGCACTCCATGCCGCGCGCTCCATTGTAACGAGCTGCACATCGCGCGCATAGCCGCAGTGCCCAAGGAGCGCATGGCCATACTCGTGGAGGAGGTAGGCAGTGGCCTGGGCATCGTGCGGATCATAATAAACCGTGCGGCTTGGATAGTGCCAATGAAAATGGCCGCTTGAGCGAAAAGTAAGTGGCGCAAGGCCCGACGCATGGGCATGCTGAGTGAGGTGAGGGATGAGCTGATCGATTGGCATACGTGGTGGCGATATAGACACGTCTATCGGCATGCGAACCAGCGAGCGAAACAATGATTACTTCGCATGATTTGACAGAGGTAGAGATTATGATTTGTTCGTATATTGTACGTGTCATGATTAGTGTAGCACAGCACGCTCGCGATGCCTAGTAGGCGGTGCGAAGTATCGATGTGTGGTGGGCTTTGAGAAGGGTGGAGCGAGAGGTACGGCACAATAGGTGATTTGTGTAGCTCGTGCGTTGCGTTTTGCGATCGATTACGGTATAATAGAAAGAGTAACGTAAACGAAGGTTTGGCAATGAAGCAGCAAGGATCAATTATCGGATACGTCGTCGTCGGGACAGTGCTGACGCTCGCACTGGTTGGCGGGGTCTTAATCGTCAAGAACAGCCACAACAGCAGCGCCCGGCAAGTGGCAAGCACTACCACCACTGACGCTAAGAAAAAGGAATCAACGCAGAGCAACAAGAGCGCCAACGACAAGCTGGTCGATAGCCTCAACAGCAAATCAACAGATGCCAGTAAGAGCAAAGAGATGAAAGAAACTCAGTCGCAAGACAAGAAAAATACTACGTCGACTGCAACGAATGGTGCAACCAGCGGCGCATCGAGCACAACTACACAAAGCCAAAGCCAAACTACTCAGTCTCAAACCTCAAGCACACCTGCCGCAACGCCTTCGACTAGCTCCAGCACTCCTTCGCAAACTCAATCTACCCAGCAGGTGAGCGCCTTGCCGCAAACCGGCCCGGCTGAGAGCCTGGCAGCCGTTGTGGCGGTGAGTAGCCTAGCTGGCGTAGCGCTGGCTTACCGCAAGTCGCGCACACCCGCGCTGTAAAACATACAACATATTCATTGTTTCATTGACAACGCTATATCTACCCCTGTGTGATGCAGGGGTAGTTGCTTTGTGGAGGATAATATACCTGTTGTTATTATAGCATCGTTGTGTATATGACGACTAGCTGGATGCATACCTGTAGCTGAAAAAAGGGTGGTCTCTGGCGCTGGGATTTCTGGCTTGCAAGATGCTCGTTGATTGCGTTAGGGCTTTTGCTGATTTTTGAGCGAGCAAGTCGTCAGGTTCTTGTCTTAGCCAAACCATCCCAAGAGTTAGCAAGTTAGTAGTATCATGATGATGGCCCAATAGGGTCTAGAGGGATAGAAACTGGAACAAATAGCTTCGCATCCTCAAGTGGCTAAGCCAAAACCTTTACAACCATGCATGATCTGGGGGTAGACAGCAAACCTATCTCACAAGAAAATATCTGAAGGTTAGCGATTGTGAGAGCGAGTAGGCTCTGTGATTCATCTGGACGGAACATTTTCAGTGCGATGAGTGTGCTGTGTAGGCTATCTCTGTTTGGACTGATTATTCATAGAGGTGAGGCTGAGGCCTCCAGGTTTTGACGCTCGAAGCGACTTTGTGTATAATACAGAGGAATGGTGCGTCGCGATATGGCGACGTGTCTCATAATATAATTAATAAGAGGAGTCTGTACCAAGACTTATGGCAACACAAGCCTTAACAATGGATGATTTGCTCGCTGGCGACGGCGTCAAGCAACTAGTAACCGGCGAGGTCGTAACTGGCCGCGTATTATCGGTGCGCAAACGAGATGTATTAGTAGACCTAGGCCCACAAGGGGTTGGCTATGTGCCACGGCGCGAGATTGGCCCGGCTAAGACGCTAGCAGTTGGTGATGAAGTAACAGCCAGTGTGGTCGATAGCGAGCTCGAGAATGGCTATAGCCTATTGAGCTTACGCAAAGCAGCCAAGGACCGCGGCTGGGAAGAAGCGATGGCCAAGCTGGATGCCGGCGAGATCATCGAGGTAGCGCCATACGACGCTAACCGCGGTGGTATGCTGGTTGAGTACGAAGGCGTGCGAGGCTTTTTGCCAGTATCGCAACTGTCGGCCGAGCACTACCCACGGGTGGGTGGTGCCGATAAGGATGAGATCTTGGCACGGCTCAACACCCTGGTGGGCCAGACGCTCAAGGTGCGCATCCTCGACTGTGACCGCAAGGCCAACAAGCTGATCTTTAGCGAGAAGGAAGCCATCAAGGATGGCCTGGCTGCTCACTTTGAGAAGCTCAAGGTTGGCGACACCGTCAAGGGTGTCGTGACTGGTGTGGTGGACTTTGGTGTCTTCGTAAATGTCGAAGGGATCGAGGGGCTCATCCACATCTCAGAGATTAGCTGGGAGCGCGTCAACAACCCAGCCGACTATGTGAAGGTAGGTCAGAGCGTTGAGGCGAAGATCATCAGCATTGATAAAGACCGCCTGAGCTTGAGCATGAAGCAGCTCACCAAGGATCCATGGCTTGATGAGGTGGATCAATTCACCAAGGGCCAGACCATCGAGGGTACAGTCACGCGCATTACCCCATATGGTGCCTTTGTCCAGATTAGCCCAGCGGTCGAAGCGCTGGTGCACGTGAGCGAGCTGGGCAGCGGTGGTGCCGACCCAGAGAAGGTCTTTACCCTCAATGAGCGCAAGAGTTTTGTCATTCTTGACATCGACAAAGATGCGCACAAAGTGAGCCTGAGCCTCGCCGACAAGAAAAAATAACCAGTAAATTACAAAAGATGACCGGCTGTGGCCGGCAGAAAGGAGTGTGTATATGAGTCAGTCTGAAAAAGTGTTGGTCATTGCCGATTCGATCACCGTTGGTGAGCTGGCCCAAACCCTGAATCTGCCGGTCACGAAGCTGATTGGCGAGCTCTTCAAGAATGGCTTTACCGTAACGATCAATCAGCGGATTGATTTTGAGATTGCTGAGATTATCGTAGAGGAGCTGGGTCTAGCAGTGACGCTGCAGCGCAAAGCCGCCGAGCAGCATGCTGTGCAGCACCTGCACAAGCCATCGAGCAATGCTGTACCGCGCCCGCCAATTGTGGCGGTGATGGGGCATGTCGATCACGGCAAGACAACGCTGCTCGATACCATCCTCGAGATGAAGACGGTTGCTGGTGAGGCTGGTGGCATTACCCAGCACATCAGTGCCTATCAAGCCCAAAAGGGCGGTCGCACGATGACGCTGCTTGACACCCCTGGCCATGAGGCCTTTGCGGCGTTGCGCCAGCATGGTGCCGCACTGACCGATGTGGTGGTGATTGTTGTGGCAGCCGATGATGGCGTGAAGCCACAGACGGTAGAGGCAATCCGCTTTGCACGCGATGCTAATGCCAAGATCATCGTTGCTATCAACAAGATTGACAAAGACACGGCCAATCCTGATATGGTCAAGGCTCAGCTTGCGAGCGAGCATCATCTCAACCCTGAGGAGTGGGGTGGCGATACCATTATGGTGCCAATTAGCGCTAAGACTGGCCAGAATATTGATAAGTTGCTCGATACCATCCTACTTGTGGCCGACATGGAAGAGCTTCGCGCCGATACGGACGTGCCGGCTGAGGGGCTCGTTATTGAGGCACATATGGAGAAGGGTCGTGGCTCGGTGGTGAACTTACTCATCGAGCAGGGCCGCTTGGCACCGGGGCATTTCCTCGTGGCAGGGCAGGCCTATGGTAAGGTGCGTACTTTGCTCGATTACACTGGCACGCCTATCAAGGCAGCTACACCCGCTACGCCAGTGACAGTGACGGGCTTTAAAGAATTACCACAGTTTGGTGATATTTTTACAGTGGTCAAAAATGAGAAAGAAGCTCGCCTGGCAGTGCAGAAGGCTAAGCTCGACCAAGCGCGTAATGCCGCCACCACTAATGTGACTGGTGCTGACTTGCTCAAGCTTATGACGCAGAAACACGATGCTCAGGAATTCGACGTCATCGTCAAGGCCGATGTACAGGGGTCGCTTACTTCAGTGATGGATAGCTTGCGCCTGGTGGAGACGGGCGGGGCGATCACACTGCGGATTATTGGACACGGCGTGGGCAATATTACCGAGAGTGATGTGCGCCTGGCGGGTAGTAGTAATGCAATTATCTACGGCTTTAATGTCGATCTGCCACCAGCTGTCAAGCGCCTGGCAATGCGCGACAAAGTGACGGTGCGCCGCTACCAAGTGATCTACGAGCTGCTCGACGATGCACGTAGCAGCATGGAAGCACTGCTCGCACCAGAGGTGGTGGAGACGGAAATTGGCCAGCTAGAGATTAAGGGCGTCTTCCGGACGATGCGCGATGCGGTTATCGCCGGCGGGCAAGTAACGAAGGGTAAGGTGACAGCAGGACTATTGGCCCGTGTGATGCACGGCGAGGAGCAAATTGCCGAAGTCACAGTGGCCAGCGTGCAGCGCCAGCAGCAAGAAGCCAAGGAAGTCTTTGAGGGTGAGCTCTGTGGTCTCAATCTCACGACCAGCAAGAAGCTCCAGCTCGAGATTGGCGACACTCTTGAGTTCTTTACTCGCGAGCTGGTGAAGCGTACGCTGCAGTAGTGGGTTTGGCGGTGCTTTGTCCTGTAGAATCTTAGTATATTTATATTGAGTGATAACTCTGTTTTTACTAATGGTGTATAAAACTCGCTGTGGTAATGGTGAGTTTTTGAGATTGGGGTGTCTCCCCATTGACATATTACCTCTGTTGTGGTAGGATGTGGGCAGAGTATATAAGGAAAGAAATTAGGACGGGTAGTATGACAAAAGGACATGAAGCAGCAGAAACAAGCACAGCTGGCCCAGCGCTCCAAGCAGGCTCGGAGAAATGGGCTGGTGTTAAGGGTGCAGTGAATCCTGTGATCGAAGCACTTAAAAACATTCCTGATGCATATAAGAGAAATGCACGATTGCAAGAGAAGATCAACAAACACTTGGGCAGTAACACAACAAAGCGAGAAAAATATGTAGCTCGGCACGCAAATCCCGAAAGTAGCAATGCGGCTCGTGAGAAAGTTATTGAAATCGGCAAGAAAATTGTCACGGCTCTTGGCGTTGGGACGGTTGGTGAGGAGTACTATGCGACGCACAAGGCGGCAGAGCGTAAAATTTCTCCTGCTCCACCACCAACAGAAGAAGACTATGCACGGGATAAAGCACAGCGTGAAGCCGAAGCGCAGCAAAACCAATCATCGACGCCTGAGCAAGAGCAATATGCCGGTGAGGAAGCAACCCTTGCTCGCCTCCAAACAGAAATCGCAGCATTGACTGACGAGAAGGTCCAAGAAATTAACGCAGCCGAGTCGGCGACGGACGCGGTGTTTGCCAAGGGTATGGCAGATATTGCAGTGCAGAGCAGGATTGCGCATGAGGTGATCTTGCCGTATTCGGCGGAGGGGATTGCTCAGCTGGAGGCGATGCGCGGCGATGCACTTGCCACCTTGCAGCAGGCCCTCGACGCGCGTAATCAGGGCGTCAAGCCTGCCGCTACTGCTACTCTAAGCCAAGAATTGACCCAAAGCGGAGCTCAGGCAGAGCATACTCCTGTGCCAGTCTCGACGAGTGAGCAAGCGCCACAACCAACCGGCTTCGAAGCGCAGGTGAGTGAGCTGACGGACCGTACTGCCCAGGAGATTATGGCGAGCCACTCGACTATGGATGCGATCCACATGAAGGGCGAGGCGGCAAGCGCAGTGCTGAGCATGGCAGCGCGTGAGCTGATGCAGCCACACCTCTCGCACGAAGATGCAGCGCAGCTCAAAGACACGCGCGACCGGGCACTTGCAGCGCTCCAAGCAGCACTTGACGTGCGGCTGGAGTCGCCAGACTCTCACCAAGCCACCTCTGTAGCGACAGAGAGTCAGCCTCTCGCAGAAGCAGCACAAGCCCCCGAAGCAACCACAGCAGAGCCAACACACGAGGAAGCTGATGGTAGTGTTGAGGAGAATCGCGCAGCGAGTATTGAAGCGACTGAAGGGGTGAAGGAGAAGAAAGAGGGACGGTGGGCACGTGTAGTGCTAATTACCAAGAACATGGGCCGAAAGGCGATGCAGGCTATGGAGCGCACAAAAGCTTGGCTGAATGAGCCAGTACCAGACTGGAAGCCAACGCCCAACCTTCCTCTCAAAGACCATTCTTTTGTCGAAGCGTCTAATGGTGAAGCGCATAAGCAACCAGCAGCAGTTGATACTGAAGCCCAAGCTACTCAGCCACACGTGCCATCACACGAGACACCAGCGGGGGGCACGGAAGAAGATCTCTTTGCACTTGCACGGGCAGCAGGGGTTCTTAGGGGGAATAGCGACCCTGGTGAACCAGTCGTGACGAGCCACGATGAAGCTGCTCATCGTGGTGAAGGCAAGCCAGAAGCTGAGCTAGCTGAGGTCATCAATTTCCCAGCTGGTGCAGAGCAGCCTCCCGCTGACGATGAAGCACCCACCGAAGAACTCGAAACTGTCGCCAAGGCAATCGACACGCAAGAGGATGCTCCGCTTTCGCGCGATGAAATGCGCCAGATGCAGCAAATGGCAAGAAGCAAGATACAGCTTGGTGAGTATGACTTGTGGGCGGAGATGACAAAGGCTGATGCAAATAACGAAGAGGTAGATATTGACGGGCTCATCAAAAACACTCGCACGGCGATACAGCAAAATGTGCGAGGCTGGCTCCAAGAAGAAGGCCGGCAGCACCAAGCAAGCGGTCTATACCTGAGCACGTTAGAGGCACGAACGATGGAAAGTGCGGATAGTGCCCTTGAGTCGATCAAACAGGCGTATATCAAAGCCAAGCAAGCACGAGAGAGCCGACAGGATAGCGCAGCCTAGCGGTAGAAAATCATGAGTGCAGCACCCCTCCCAATAGATGATGACAACCCTTTCTCATCTCTCATCACCCAACACGACCTCGATCGCCTTGGGATTACAACGCGCGACTCGGCAGCGTTGCTGCGGGAGGTGAATAACACGCTCTATGAGCGGGTGGGGCTGGAGGTCATTAGCCGCTTGTCGGACAATGACCTTGATGAGCTGGTGCGCCGCCAGGAGACGGACGATGGTGCAGCGCTATTTGCCTGGCTGTCGCAGCGGGTTGCCCACCTCGACGAGATCCTGAGCGACGAGCGCACCCTCATCCTTGGCGACCTAGCCAAGAAGGCTGATGAGCTGAGCGATGCAGCGTGAGACCTGTGTGCGGCTACAACTACATTGCTGCGAATGTACCAATCGATAACCACGCGAAGCATCTCAATACCATTCTTGCGATGGATGATGAATGCCCAGCTCCTGCGATGCGCCGCATTGCGCATACCATTCTCTTTTGTGAATATCCGTGGCAGCCATACCCAGACGAGCGTGATAGCCGCATCATCAGCTGCCCCACCTGGCCAGCTGTTGAGTGCACAATAGCGCAAATCGCTCAGGGTGAGGCGGTGTAACAGAGGTCAATCACACCACTGAGGGACATTACACCATATTTTGCCATTTTTATTGTATGAGGGGTGGATTGTTTGGTATACTAGGGGCAGGAGGAATTGAAAAATATGTTTCAATTAGACGATGCTTTTTTGCAAAAAATCGGTATAGCAGACTGGCCGCCAGAGGCGCGGCAGCGCTTTGTCGACAACTTTCGCCAGGTGCTGGAGCTGCGTGTTGGCACAGTGCTGAGCGATGGCTTGAGCGAGGTGCAGCTCAATGAATTTGAGTCGTTTATGAACCAAGACGCTGCGGTCATTACAGCGTGGATCGACGAGCACGAGCCCGACTACGAAGAGGATGAGATATACCAGAGCCAGCGCAAAGCCTACGAGAAGGCAGCAGAGCAGCGTGGCGTGGAGGTAGACCAGCTGGCGCTTTTTGCGGATTATGCGCAGCTCAAGTGGCTGACCCACAACCGCCCAGACTACACAACCGTTGTGCGCGAGACCTTTGAGGGCCTCGTGGATCTCGCCAAGGCAGACCCGCAGAAGTTCCTTACCCAAGAGGGCTTGGCCAGCATCTTCCAGAGCAGTGATGCAGCAGGTGGTGATGCACCAGACGAGCTTGAGGGAGGCCACCCTGATCCTGATGTAGCGCTTGCTGCGTAGTGATAATGACGAAGTAAAAAACACATATAACCCCTGTGAGTGCAGGGGTTATGTATTGGGTTAGCTTCTTTGATTGGCGCCACAATATCTCACTGTCGCACCGAAAATGTTCCGGCCAGATAGTAAAAAGAGCTTGTCTGCCTGCCTTGCCACTGGCCTCCAGATATTTTCTTGCGCGACAGTGAGATATTGCACTAGCTGCATACATAAACTGGCTGCCCTTATGGCAGGGAGCGTTAGCTGTGTTGCTCTCTATTACCTCCAAGATCTTGAGGAGGATAGCAAGTTGCTAGGTTAAGATGGCTGCGACCTAGACCATCTCTCCAAGAGGAAGTAGCATAGCGCCAAGAAAGCGTAAGAAGAGCCTGTGGCTGAGGTTATTCAGGCCTCTATATATTCACTACTCATACTCGATACCCGCGCAAAAATGCTGCGGCGCTGAGCTCTTTGCCGCTGGGGGCGATGAGCTGGTCGATGACGAGATAGGTGCCGTCGCTGCAGCGTGGATCGAGCGCAGTGACAGGCGCCAGTGCAGTGTGTGCCTGAGTGATGATATACTGCCGCTCGCCCAGCTGGAGGCGAGCCCGTGGGTAGTGATGGTAGGCACGTACCATTGCTTCGGCCGCTGCGGCGGTGTGCTGGGTGGGGTCGATGATGCCGCTGGCTTTGGTGAGGAGCTGGCAGTAGCTCGCAGCCGACTCGTCTTGCGGTGTGGGCTGGAGGCTACCACTCACGATGCGGGGCAGGAGCTGCACCAGTGCTTCGCTGCCAAGCTGGCCTAGTGTGCTGTAGAGCTCGAGCTGCTGCTCGTCACCACGCAAGGGATGGGTGAGCTGCGCATAGACCGGCCCGGCGTCCATCGCGGCGCTGAGCTGCATAATACTGATGCCGGTGGTGGTATCGCGATTGGCAATGGCACTCTCAATCGGTGAAGGGCCGCGATAGCGTGGCAGGAGCGATGGGTGGAGGTTGATAATCCCTGGAGAGAAGCAGTCGATCACCACCTGGGGGATAATCTTACCAAAGCTCACCAGCACGCCAACGGGCTGGCCGAGCGCTTGGATACTGGGGATAATATCGCGCAGTTTGGTGGGCTGCAGCACTGGAATGTCGTGCGCTAGGGCAAGCTGTTTGACTGCTGGTTGACACAGTTGCTTGCCGCGCCCACGCCGGCTATCTGGCTTGGTGATGACCAGCCGAACGGGGAAGCCATGCTCCAGCAGCTGCGTGAGGCTGATGGCGCTGAAGTCTTCAGTCCCAAAGAATACGATTGGTCTTGATATGCTCGTCATAATCAACTGGCTGGAGCTCGCCCTTCTCATCGAGCTGATAAAATGCGCTGGTATCATCGCGAATGCGATCGATAAACACAATGCCATTGCAGTGGTCAATCTCGTGTTGCAGCACTCGCGCTAAGAAGCCGTCGGCCTTGAGGCGGATGGTGTTGCCATTGATATCGAGCGCCTTGACCCGGACGCGGCTGTAGCGTGGCACCTTGCCATAGATCCGACCCGACACGCTCAGGCAGCCCTCATAATCACTGATTAGCTCGCCCTCATATTTGACGATCTCTGGGTTAATGAGGGGGATAAAGGTGCGGTTGTCTTTGTCATCGAAATCTTCGCGTACAATAACGACTCGCTCTAGCTGATCGATCTGCACTGCCGCCAGTGCTGCACTGATCTCGTGTGGACGTGAATTCTCCCAGTCGATGCTGGCGCTGGTCATATCGGCCACCAGCTGGCGTGTCTCGTCGGTAATAACATGCACCCGCTGCGACTTCTGGCGCAGGTGCGGGTTAGGTAGGGTAATAATAGCGTCTTTTTTCATTAGCTTTATTATAGCAGATGGTGGATGGGGTGAGCGAGTGGGGGCATGGTGAGAAATACTAAAACCTCACGAACACTCCTGCAATAACTCACCGCACCGAAAATGTTCCGGCCAGATGGCAGAGAGAGCTTATCCGCTGGCTTTATCGCTGGCCTCCAGATATTTTCTTGTTCGGTGAGTTATTGCAGGAGCTCGGAATTATGCATGGTTGCGAAATTTGATGGTAGATAATTGTGGTCAGATCTACCTACAGCAAAGACTGTGGGTCGATATCCACTTGCCAATGTTTGGCAGGCACGTCGGCAATGACGGCGAGGAGGTCGCGGCGCTGGGCAGCTTTGATGACGAGCTGCCAGCGGTAGGTGTCGCGCAGCCGCTCGTGGAAGGCGGGCGTGGGGCCAAGGATGCTGACCACGGGGTGGTGCTGGCGAATCTGCTGAGTGAGTGCTTGGCTATTGCGGATGGCGGCTGCCTCCGTCTTGTACACACACGTGAGCTTGAGTAAGTGGACGAAGGGCGGGAACTGCCCACGACGGCGCTCGGCCAAGGCTTGGTGATAAAACGCGGTATAATCCTGAGCCAGGCCAGCCTGAATCACTGGGTGCTGCGGCTGATATGCTTGCACCACCACTGTAGTGGCATGAGCAGAGCGCCCCACGCGCCCCACCACTTGAGCAAGCAGCTCGAAGATGCGCTCGTTGGTGGTGTAATCGGGCAAGGCCAGACCAGCGTCGGCCTGCACTACCCCAACAGTGCGCAGCTGCGGCAAGTCGAGACCCTTGGCTACCACCTGTGTGCCAATGATAATATTGGCTGTGCCATCATAGAGGGCTTGATATTGCTGCTCCAGGCTGTTTGTGCTACTGCTGTCGCCATCGAAGCGAACAATGTGCGCCTGGGGCCAGCGCGCTGCTACCTCTGCCTCAATGAGTTTCGTCCCAATCCCGCGGTGGACAATATCTGTGCTATGGCAGGTGGGGCACATCGTTGGCACTGTGGTGTGGTAGCCACAGATATGACACTGCAGCTGGTGACGGTCGGCGTGGAGGGTGAGTGGCACAAAGCAGCGTGGGCACTCGGCTGCCCAGCCGCAGTTGGTGCAGAGCGATACATTGGCGCTGCCACGACGGTTATGAAACAGCAGCACCTGCTGACCCGCTGCAAGCGTGGCATCGATGGCAGCGATGAGCTGATTCGACAAAAAGCGATGCTGGGTGAGGTTGCTCCGCTGGGTGAGGTTAACCAGCTGAATGGTGGGGGCGATAGCCTCAGGCCGAGCTTTGCTCGGTAGGGTAGCGATCGGCCGCTTGGCTTTTTGCGCCAAATAATACTCGCTGATCAGCGGTGTGGCTGACCCCTGCACCACGGTCGCACCATGGTGCTGAGCTAGCACACTCGCGGCCCGCAGCGCCGAGTAGCGGGGGGATTTGTCTTGCTTGTAGCTAGTCTCGTGTGCTTCGTCGATGATGATATACCCCAGTTGCTGCAGCGGCAAGAAGAGGGCAGAGCGTGGGCCAATTGCCACTCGAGGCTGCGGACTCGTGAGGGCAGCGAGCCAGGCACGGTGGCGCTCGGCCTCCGTCTGGCGCGAATGGGTAAGGATGATATCGGCAAAATGCTGTCGAAACTCCGCCACCAGTTGGGGCGTGAGGGCGATCTCTGGCACAAGGACAATCACCGACCGGCCTGCAGCCAAAGCGTGGCGTGCAAGCTCGATATACACTGCTGTTTTGCCGCTACCCGTTATGCCGTGGAGCAGCACTGTGCCAGAGCTGGCTTGGCGAATGGTGCGAACGGCCTCCTTTTGCTGAGGATTGAGTGAGAAGGGGGGTGTGCGGCGCTGTGGTGGTGAGCTGGCAGGGCGGCGCGGCGTGCGGCGCTGCTTGGTGATGCCAGCTGGTAACACTGTCTGTAGCACGGTAGCGAGGTGCGTGGCATAATAATCGCTCAGCCATTGGCTCGTTGCTAATAGGGGAGCAGGCAGCGGTGGCAGTGGCACGACGGCATCAAGCGGCTTGGTAGTATATGTCGGCTTTTTGGAGCGCGTCATGATGATGCCTACCACCTGCTGCGCACCAACGCTCACTTGCACCACCTGGCCCAGCGGCAGTGCTTCTGGCCAGTGGTAGGTGAAGCTCTTGCTGGTAGCGCGGATAATCTTGAGTGGCGCAACTTCGTAATAGTGCATAGGATTTATTATACCCGACAGCACGCGAGAGCGAAGAGGGGCTCGTCTCTCCGTCGCTACTTCATCTGGGTGGCGTGCAAAACGTGCACATCAATCTTGCCCGCCCTGCCCAAAGCTGGTATGATAAGGGCTAGGCACGTGTGCCAGGTGGATGGTAAATCAGCAACGGTTGCGACAAAATATGCACAACCGCCGGTGGGTGGTCTTGCCAAATTGCCATCAAAAAGTGTAGAATAAAAAGCAACAGTTGAGTAGAGGTAACGGAAGCGAGAATTCGCTAAGGGAAGCATGTTAGAAACGTTTATTACATCACGGGTGCGGCGCAAAATCATTGTGGTCTATGCTAAGTATCCGGAGTTCCACACCCACGTCCGCGGCTTGGCGAAGTTGATCAAAGAAGACCCGGGCAATATCCAGCGCGAGCTTAAGAATCTCGAGAAAGCTGGTTTTTTGATGGCCGAAAAACAGGGTAATACCAAAATGTATTATACGAACAAACAATATATCTTCTTCAAAGAATTGCAGAGCATGGTGATCAAATCCTCGCAGCAGCAAAAGGGCCAGCAAGCGGCGGATACTGTGCAGCTCTGATGAGTTTATTCGCACAGATATTAGCGGCGCGGAGCTTGCATGGAGTAGCCGCTGAGGAGTTTTTACACCCTGATTATGAAGCGAAGCCCGATCCATTCTTGCTCTCCCAGATGCAGACGGCGGTGGATCGCTTGGTGCAGGCGCACCAGCGGCGCGAAACCATTGTGATTTATGGCGATTATGATATCGACGGCCTCAGTGCGACGGCCCTCTTGCTTGATGCTTTTGCCAGCTTTGGCTTTGCCGCGGTGGAAGCCTTTATTCCTAATCGCTTCGTAGAGGGTTATGGCATGACTAAAGGTGCGGTGGACAAGGTGGCCGCGATGGGGGCGCAGCTCATCGTGACGGTGGACTGCGGCAGCCTCTGTCATGAGGAAATAGCCTATGCCAAGGAGCGCTACGACATCGACACAGTAGTGACCGACCACCACAATATTGCACCGACTCGCCCACCCGCCATCGCTACGGTTAATCCAAAGTACGATGACCACCGCTATCCCTTCCGTGACCTGTGCGGAGCTGGGGTGGCTTTTAAGCTTGTCCAGGCGCTGCAGACGGTGCTGCCGGGCTTGCCAGCTGGCTACGAGAAGTGGTTGCTGGACTTGGTAGCGCTGGGTACGGTGTGCGACATAGTGTCGCTGCAGAGTGAGAACCGCGCCAATGTATACTGGGGGCTCGAGGTGCTGAAGAAGCAGCGCCGCCCTGGCCTCAAGGCACTGCTGGCGGTGGCTGGGGTGCAGCCAGCCCAGATTACCGCTCGGACGCTCGGTTTTGGTCTTGGCCCGCGTATGAATGCGGCAGGACGATTGGCATCGGCTGAGTATGCCCTCGATATGCTGCGAGCGCGCGATGGTTTGGCGGCGCTCGAGGCGGCTCAGCAATTGGATCGCTTCAATACCGAGCGCAAAGCCATCCAACAGGCCATCTACGACGAAGCTTGCCAGCAGGCCGAGCGTTATGCTGCCGAACCTGTCCTCGTTGTGAGCCAGCAGGGGTGGAACCATGGCGTGATTGGGATTGTGGCATCCAAGCTGGTAGAGGCGTATCATAAGCCAGTCTTTATCATCGGTGAGCGAGGCGAGACAGCAACGGGCAGTGCGCGTAGCTTTGGCGATTTTTCGGCTGAGCGGGCAGTGCGCGCTGCCGATGATGTCATCCTGCGTGGTGGTGGCCATGCAGCAGCGGCTGGTGTGACGCTCGAGACGCGGCAGATTGCCGCCTTTCGCCAGCGAGTGAACGACTACTACCGCTCGCTCCATCTCTCCGACCAAACGCACTACCTCTTGCCGCAGGCTGATGTGGTGATTGATGATTTATCAGAGGTAACGGAGCAGCTGGTGGCCGATATTGCCCGCCTTGAGCCCTTTGGCAATGGCAACCCAGAACCTGTTTTGCAGCTGCGCCGCGGCACTGTCTCACAGGTGCGTCACATGGGCAGCGATGGGCAGCACATCAAGCTTACTGTGCAGGATGGGCAAGGCACAGCGCTGCAACTATTGGCCTTCAACGCGCCACCGAACTTCGTACGCCAGCCGGGCGATGTTATTTCGGCTTGGTTCCAGCCAACTATCAACGACTGGCGTGGCATGCGCAGTGTAGAGGGGCGGCTGCTCCATGTAGAGCTGGTGGATGAGTAGCGTCGCATAGCTGGTAGTGTCTCACTCTCACACTGTCTTCCGTTTCAGTGTGGGGCAACTATACCTTACTATCGCAGCCAATTCATCATACAAGAAAATATCTGGAGGCTAGCGACTATAGGGATGGCTAAGCTCTGTGATTCATCTGGCTGGAACATTTTCGGTGTAATGGATTGGCTGCGAGAGTGAAGAGACGGACTTTAAAGCTCAGGGGTAGTATAGTTTGCAATAAAACCTCTCCCATTGCATAAATATATTGACAAATCGAGAGAGAGAGAGAGAGCAATATGGGTTCTTATCAATCATAACAATAGGAACCACTACTCATGCACGAGCGCACCGCAATATCGACACACGATGCCAAACCAGCTATACTACCACCAGAACTAACCCAGGAGACTGACGCAGTGCCACCCCTCTACCTCGATACCAGCGTGCTTGACTTTAGCGCCATTACCGACATCTACACCAAAATTGCCGACCCAGCTAAGGCGGTGCGGCCGGAGTTTGCCACCGAGCGGCAAGCCCTGACTACCAGCTTTGCACGGGCGGATAGCCAGCAGTATGTAGAGACGGAGAACATTGCCGAGGTGGGCGATGCCATTATCACTGGGCCAGAGGGCGAGCGCTATAGCATTGCGGCAGCGGATTTTGCCGCCCTGTATGAGCCGCTACGTGGTGAGGATGGTGCGGTGGTGCCTGGCGCGTATCTGCCGAAGAATCAGATCAAGGCCATGCCCAACCCAACTGGCCGCGAAATCGTCATCGATGCGCCGTGGGGCGGCCAGCAGCACGGCGAAGCAGATTGCTGGCTGGTGGAAAGCCAGGTCAATGGCAGCCGCTACATCATCGAGGCAGCCGCCTTTGCCCAAACGTATCGGCCTAGTATAGGTTAATAGTAGCCGCTTGGCGGTGTTTGGCGCCGTGGGTCGTATAAATCAATATCGGAGTGGTAGCGGCGCTCAAGATCCTCCATACTCTCCCATGTACCAGATGCCTCAAGCATAAGGGTGATGTCCCAGGTGAGCATCGAAAGCGTCACTCGCACACCATCATCAAGGTACCACTCAATGTGTGCCATATCATCATCACGCTCGATCTCCGCTCCCTCACCAAACTGCGCATCAAGAGCTGCCTCGTATGCGTCATAAGCGTTTGTTGGTATCATATAATACTCACCGTCATATAAGTCATCTCTGCCTGCTGCATCGCCGCCTTCGAGCGAAGCAAGGGATAACCCGATAGATTGCGGATGATCACCACCTGGTACGCAGGTAATATTAGGGTATGTTGCCACTTGCGCGTCTAATTCTCTGTAAGATTGTGGCCACTTACTGGTCAAGTCAGCCACAGCTTGCAGCATCGTCTCAACAGATGCGGCGCGATATGCATAGGGGTGTGGTAGAGTTGGTGTGTCATCTGGCATGGTATCTCCTTGCTTTAGATTCTTACCAGCTAGTGTAGCAAATGCTCCGATTTGCGCCAACCCGATCATCTGTGCTATAGTAGGGGGCAAACAAACCATACCAACAGAACATCCACCACATAACCACGGGAGACCCCATGGAAAAACCTCGTTCGATAGATACGCTAGAACCGCAAAAATCAGAAAAAGCGCTGCAGCCACTTGCTGCTGCATTGCTAGAGAGTGCCCAGTGGTGGCGGCTCAACAAAGCCGAGGAGATGACTGCTGAGAACGCCCAAGAGTTGGCGAGCGCCCAGGCTGCTCGGGCAGAGGAATTGGTGCCATTCTTGCAAGAGTATGGTTGTGATGCGGATAATAAACCACAGCCAGCGAGTGAACAACTGACCGACCGAGAGAGTGCGCTCTACCGCGACGCGCTTGCAGCGAGCTACATCCAAGAGCTTAGGGATCGGGGTGTTAAGCCAAGCGATGATGAATTGATTGCAAACGGTGTACCTCTGTCGGATGAACTACCCAAGAGTGAGCAGCGTCGCTTACTGCTGCCTATTGAGTACGCCTTGCAGGCAGCTGAGTATGAGCAGCAAGAGGATAAGAAAAACGAAGAGCTTGAAGTGTCTGAAGAGAATAGTATATCAGCATCGACGGCAGCGTTTGTTGGCAAAACGGCTATCGGAAGCGATAGAGCCCAAGAAGGCAAGCGGAGTAATAAGCGTCAGCAAGTTAGTGTAACGAGTCGGTGGTCGCGTAAATATGACCAGACAGCTCAGGCTGCATAAGATACAATAGAATAAATAAAACCAGCTACAAAGGCTGGTTTTTTAACTACTTTGTTTCATTGTGCCAAAATACTTGAGGAATTTAGTGGGATGAGAGAGGATAGACAGGAAGAATCCGAGCCAGTATATATGTTGTGAAATGTTGGTGATGCTATTTTTAGCTAGAATATACCCATACTTCGCATCCTCGTATCACATCTCCACCTCTGTAATTACGCGCACAAATGTACTATGTTCCAAAATTAGACAAAATGGTTGTATAACTTTGGCAAGTACGCTACAATGGAGGCATGATGCAACAGGAAGGACCAAATCGCAATGAGTTTTGAGGCAAGTATTAGGCAACTGCGTGGCAATGCGGGGCTTTCGCAGCAGGCGGTGGCCGATGCAGTTGGGATTGCCCGCGCGACGTATATTAAGCTAGAGAATGGTGGCCGCGAGCCAAAGCTTGGCGAGCTGACGAAGATTAGCCAATACTACGAAGTTGGCGTGCAGGAATTGATTAGCGGCATTGCCATGACGGACACTGTTGCACAGCAAGCTCAGCACAGTCCGTGGCGGGTGGCGGACGATGCAGCACTGCATGTGAGCGATGCACCAGCCGAATACCACCACGATGATGCGCAGGGTGCCCAGCCTACGGCTGCTCAGTCGCGCGATGCTATCCCGCGGCTCCACACCACCAAACTGCGCCAGGTGTTACTCTATACGCTGGGCAAGATTGGTGCGCGGCCCAATGTGGGCGAGGCGGTGCTGCATCGGCTGCTGTACTTTATCGATTTTGATTATTACGAGCGCACAGGCAAGAGCATTACTGGCCTGGCGTATCTGCACGAGACCTATGGGCCCGCGCCGGCTGCAGATTTGCAAGCTTTGGTCGATGAGATGCGGGCGCATGATGAGCTGGACGTCATTGAGACGAAGCACTTTAGCCACAAGCAGCGCAAGTTCCTTCCGCTCAAGAATGCCGAGCTGAGCGAGCTCAGTGCCAACGAGATCAAGCACATCGATGCCGAGCTAGAGCGCTTAGGGAGCAAGAGCGCTGCCGAGCTAAGTAATCTTGCCTACAAAGATGCGCCATGGGTGATTGCGAAATATGGACAGACGATTGATTACCGCGACACGTTTTATCGGACGGACGTTACCTCTGTAATCGAGTCAGATGATGATTTATAAGCAGGCAACAGAATTTTCAAGTGATCTCCAGACGCTGGCACAGCGCATTCCCACACTGCCGGCCGATATTGAGCGCGTTAAGCCGCGGCTAGTGCGCATCTTTGCTGAGCCAAGTGAGACGACGGTGGCGGATTTTCGCCAGCAGCTCTTTGCGTGCGGCAAGGCGGCCATTATACAGCAAACTGCTCAGTGCACAGTAGTGCAGCTCTGCCTCGATACCGACACAGCAGCCTATCGACGGGCGGTGTGGCTGGTGTTTGCGGTGGTGCGAACACTGCCTCGTGATACACCACCGTCGCGGGCTGCTCGAGCTGCCAGCACGATTATCCTTATCGAGGTCTACGCCACCCCTAGCAAAGCGCATGGGGATGAGCGGCGTATCAAGCGAATTATGAACAAATTGGAGGAAGCATAATGTAGAGCAACAGGGTACTCACACTGGTCGAAAATAAGCTGCGTAGAAGAGAAGAGAGCCACGCACGGCTGATGGGGTTGACAAACGAGACGCGATTTGCTAGAGTAGTGTCCTTGGGTCTGGGGTATAGACAATACTACTCTTGTCCGGTCTACTGTCTTGTGACTGTGTGATACCACTGTTTTTTGCGCTCCGCTTTCTACCGCTTATGCTTCCTCCGACCAAATACTCGCTCTAGGCTCCCAATATTAGAGCGAGTATTTGGGCTGAGGCATCCATACCTCTCGAGATGCGAGAGGCGCTCCATCGATGTGGTGCGCGGCGTAGCTACAAACAAAGCACCCATCACAAGCTATTCATAACAGTGTAGCATGTTTGTTGCAATTTTGTGCAAAATAAGCAAATAAGTATCAGTCGCTAGCGATACATACCACGCTTGCGATTTTGCAAAAATAGCACAAGACTGACGACGAAGGCGATGGCATATACAGTGATAAAGAAGGCATAAAGGCATAATGAGATAATTGCTTCATGAGAAGAGACATTCCAGAGGTTTGGTGCTATCACATGGGTTTGTTTGGTATAGCTTTCTCCAAGCACCCCGACTGTTGCGTGGGCAATTATCTCAAGTAGGTTAACAATGAGCATGCCACCAGTAACGAATAGACCCTGCGACATACTGCTATCACCCTCCGTTTGCTCTGGTGCAACAATGAGCAAAATCGGCAGTATGCCAAGGTTTACATAAATAATGTAGCTGTACGCAGCGCCAAGAATACCAAAAATAGCGGCAATGACGATGTACAACACCAACAGCGCAAATAATAGCCCGGCAGACACCCAGCGAATAACTGCACCAAATGATGAGCCAGTGCGTGGCATGGCTGTGGGCGAATAAGCTGCCGGCATTGGTGCTGGCGCGCTTTGTAGCTGCTGAGGCGGTTGTGGGGGGTATTGTCCGTATGGCTGTGGTGGTTGTTGCTGCTGGGTGTATGGCTGAGGTTGCTGTGGGTATGGCGAGGAAGGTGTCATAGTAGATTGATTATAATACAGAGACGAGCGATGCGCCAAGCAAAAATAGCCCAATAGCTCAGCCCTAGAGCCTCACTGTTGCTCATACCTCTCTGCGCGACGGTGCAATTATGCTGAGCTGCACGAGTTTCGGAGTTGTGCTAGCACTAGAGTGGTGAGGGGTATGGCGTGTTTGAGGGCTGGTTTTGTGGGCGACATGGCAGTTTGCACAACTTTACGTGCGATAGAATTGCAAAAATTGTCGCATCTGCTATAATGAGGAGCGATATGGTACAAGTAACACGAAAAGACGAGCGCGAGGCGAATGAGAACATCATCCGTCGGTTTAACAGCCGGGTGTTGAAGAGCGGTGTGCTAGCAAAGGCACGGGCATCGATGCGGTTTGCCAAGCCGATCAGCAAGACCGATCGCCGCAAGAAGGCGATTACCCGTCGTCAGCGTAAGGCTGACAAGATGGCCAAAGTTCGCCTGGGGATCCGCTAGGTGACGACGCTCAAGCAGCGTATCAAAGACGAAATGAAAGCCGCTTTGCTTAGCGGCGATCGTTTTGTTGGTGACACCTTGCGCAACCTTGGGGCTGCTATCCTTGATGAGGAGGTGAAGCAGGGCGTGCGTGAGGCTGGCCTGGACGATGCTGCCGTCGAGCAGGTGATCGTCCGTGAGGTGAAGAAGCGGCGCGATGCCGCGGCAATCTACCGCACCAATGGTCGCCCTGAACTTGCTGAGCCTGAGGAGCGCGAGATGGCAGTGCTGCAGCACTACCTGCCGCAGCCACTGAGTGATGAAGAGTTGCAAGCCGTGGTGACCCAGACGATAGCCGAGCTTGGGGCAGATAATCCGCGGATGACGGGCCAGGCGATTGGCGCTGTCAAGGCCAAAGTGGGTAACCGAGCTGATGGTAGGGCGATCGCTCAACTGGTACAACGTGCCCTTGCCCCGTAGTTTTATGACAAGAGCAATAATTTTTCTTAATAATAACTATAACCACATAATAACAAGGAGGCACAGATGATTCTTTTGTTTGGCCCAACTGGTGCCGGTAAGAGTATGCAAGGGCAGATGCTGGCAGTACGCCAGGGGTGGAAGTGGCTCTCGACAGGTGAGATGCTGCGCCAGAGCACCGACCCAGCGGTGATTGCTACGCTCAAGGCTGGTGAGCTTGTGAGTGACAAGCTTACCTACCAAGTATTCGATCATGCGGTGCAAGAGGCGTATCGCAAGCATTACCAAAATATTATTGTTGATGGATTTCCACGCACCAAAGAGCAAGCCGCGTGGCTCGATGACCATCTCGCGCGTACTGGTGATAACATTGACCTCGTCGTGGTGCTGGAAGTGCCTGAGCAGGAAATTATGCGCCGCTTAGCCAAGCGAGGCCGAATGGAGGATACACCCGAGACGATTGCGCGTCGCATGGCCATCTACCGCCAAAAGATGTACCCAGTACTTGGTATCTTTGCTGAGGCTGGGGTGAAAATCATTCACCTCGATGGGACTGGCACTGCAGGCGAAGTGCACGACCGGATTTATGACGAGGTAATGCACGCATGGCCCAACTAATTACTGGCATCAAGACACCCGAGCAGCTCGAGGCAATGCGCGAAGGGGGTAAGCGCCTGGCGCAGGTTTTTGCTGATATCCGTCAATTTGTCCATGCCGGGGTAAGTGAGAAGCAGATCGATGCCTTTACGGCAGAACGGATTACTGCCTACGGTGCTGAGCCAACCTACAAAACCCCAGAGGTGAACTTCCCTGGGGTGATTTGCATTAGCACGAACGAAGCGATCGTCCATGGCGTACCAAGCGATTATATTTTACAGAGGGGTGATGTCGTTAGTTTCGATCTCGTCATTACCTACCGCGGGATGAAGACAGATAGCGCCTTTACTATGGTGGTGGATGACGCACCCACTGGGGCTATTAAGCACCTACTCCACACCACTGAGCGCAGTCTCTATGCTGGCATTGACGCGATCAAAGGGCCAGTGCGCACTGGCGATATTGGTGCAGCGGTGGAAGCTGTGCTACAAAGGGGCCGCCTTGGGATTATTCGCGAGCTGGTGGGGCACGGTGTGGGCCTCGAGATGCACATGCCGCCCGATGTGCCCAACTATGGCCGCAAAGGTACTGGCCCGCTGCTCCAGCCTGGTGATACCATTGCCATCGAGCCCATGGCTACCCTAGGTGGCAGTGCCATCTACAGCGACACTGCTGGCGATGGCTGGACAATTTACAGCCGCGATGGCAGCCTCGCCGCCCACTTCGAGCACACTGTCCTCATCACTGAGACAGGGGCGGAGATTATGACGAAGCTGTAAAGCCTTGCCTAGAGGAGACTATTATCCTCTCCATCACCATTGCTGTAGAATAGTAAGAGAAACTCGCCAAGATACCAAATGGCGAGTTTTATAATTTCGTTTTTCTGCCCATATTGTACAAGACACAGCATAACCTGTATAATGGTACTATGCATGAAAATTCTCAATACGCAGTAGGAATAGATGTCGGGACGACGACGATTCGATGCGTGGTGGGGCATATGAATCCAGAGACAGGCACGCCGACGATTGTGGGCGTAGGGCAGGCACCGAACAGTGGTATGCGCAAGGGTATGGTGGTCAATCTCAGTGGCCCGGCCCGCACGATCGACGAAGCGCTGGGCGAGGCCGAGCGGATGAGTGGCTACGAAGTCAACAGTGCGACGGTGAGTGTCAATGGTGCGCACATTACCAGTACTCGCGCCACTGGGATGATTGCCGTGGGCACGATCGATCACGAGATTAATAATGATGATGTAGCACGCATCGAAGAAGTTGCCACCACGGGCAAAGTACAGGCCAACCGCGAGATCCTCGAGGTCGTGCCGCATAGTTATACACTTGATGGCCAAGCGGGTATCAAAGACCCGCTGGGTATGACGGGTACGCGGCTGGAGATTGATGCCAATGTCGTCTCGGCTTTAGCGCCCTATGTGGCGAATTTGCAAAAGGCGGTGGAGATGGCGACCGTCCACCCTCACGCCATTACACCAGCGGTGTTGGGGGCGGCTAAGGCAGTGCTGAATGAGCGGCAGATCGAAAGCGGTGTGGCAGTGGTTGACCTTGGTGGAGCAACGACCAGCGTGGCGGTCTTCGAAGAGGGGGACTTGCAGTACGTTGGCGTCATCCCAATGGGTAGTGTGAATGTCACGAACGACCTCGCTATTGGCCTCAAAACTGACCCTGATGTTGCAGAATTGGTCAAGGTCAAGCATGCTGCGGCTGGCATCAAGGCAAGCGACGCGGTGGCTAAGGTGCGGCGCGATAAGGAATCGTACGAGTTTGCGACTGAGGAGATTGATGAGATTGTTGATGCCCGGCTGGAGGAGATTTTCGAGGCAGTACAGAAGGAGCTCAAGAAAGCAGGCCGCGCCGGCAAGCTGCCCAGTGGTGTTGTGCTGACTGGTGGCATGGCTCAGATGCGTGGCATGGCGAGCTATGCCAGGGAACAGCTGGGAGTAGCCGCTCGGGTAGGCCGACCAACTGGCTTTACGAGCGGTGTGGCCGACCAGATAGAAAAACCGCAGTTCGCCACCGCAGTCGGCCTGATGCTCGCCGATAGCGAAGGCGGTCAGCAGCCCACCCAGGCCTATACCAACAGTGGTACAGCACACGCCAAAGGTGCACTAAGCTGGTTACGTCGGCTGCTGGGAGGGCTCAAGGCCTAGAATCATACCGATGAGGATGATATACTAAATGGTAATGGTAAAGTTGATAGTTGCACAAGGGGAGAAACGTGAATGCCGGAAGTAAAACCAAGCGAGATCCAAACCTTTGCTAGTATCAAAGTCGTTGGCGTCGGTGGCGCTGGCGGGTCTGCTGTTAATCGAATGAAAGACGCTGGCTTGGCTGGCGTGCAGTTCATTGCAATGAACACTGATGCTCAGGCACTGCATAATTCGCAAGCTGATATTAAGATTCATCTTGGGCATAACACCACCAATGGTCTTGGTGCTGGTGCTGACCCCAGTGTAGGTGAGGCTGCGGCGCGTGAGTCGCTCGACGAGATCCGTCAGGCGCTTGAGGGGGCAGATATGATCTTCGTGACGATTGGTGCTGGTGGTGGCACAGGCTCGGGGGCTGGCCACGTGGTAGCAGAAGTGGCGCGTGACCTTGGCATCCTCTGCGTGGGCGTGGCCACCAAGCCCTTTACCTTTGAGGGCGAGAAGCGGCGCATCAATGCCGAGTGGGCCATCAAGCAGTTGGGGCGGCAAGTCGATACACTCATCACTATCCCGAATGACCGCTTGCTCGATACGATTGACCGCCGGACGCCACTCCTTGAGACCTTCAAAATTGCCGATGATGTGCTGCGCCAGGGTGTGCAGGGGATATCGGAGCTGATTACTGAGCATGGATTGATTAACCTCGACTTTGCTGACGTCAAGGCAATTATGAGCAGTGCTGGTAGTGCATTGATGGGGATCGGCCGGGCTAGTGGCGAAGACCGAGCGCAGATGGCCGCCCAGCAGGCAATTGATTCGCCACTGATTGAGGTGTCGATCAACGGTGCCAAGGGTGTACTCTTTAATGTGACAGGTGGCTACGATATGAGTATGGCCGAGATCCAAGAAGCAGCTGAGATTATCACTGGTGCAGTGTCGTCCGATGCCAACATTATCTTTGGTGCGACGCTCAAGCCCGAGCTGGAGGATGAGTTGATTATTACCGTTATCGCGACTGGCTTTGATAGTGATTCGTTCTTTGATGACGACGAACCAAGCGATGCCGAAGATGACGAAGAAGCAGCCGAGACGGTTGACGAAGCAGTCGATAGTGTCGATATGGCCATCGACCCCGAGGCGGCTGCTCACTTTGCCCAGGAGAATGAGACGAACATTTGGGATCAATCGATGGATGACGACGAGGATGATACCCCGGCCTTCTTGCGCCGCCGCCGCAAAAAGGAGGCGGACGCGTGACGACCCACCGCGACAAGATTGGCAACAGCCGTGTGTTAGAATCGCGTGAGTCGGCTGATGGTGTGACGATTCGCCGCCGCCGCGAGACTCCTGATGGGCACCGCTTTACCACCTATGAGCGGATCGAATACCCAACGATTGCAGTACTTAAGCGAACGGGATCGCGCGAGCTCTTTGATCGAGCGAAGCTCCGTGCCTCGGTGCGCCGCTCGGTCGGTAAGTTCTTCAAATCCGAGCTAGAGCTCGAGGCAATTATTGATGCAGTGGAGGACCGTATCCACGATGCGGGCGAGAATGAGATTGAGTCGCGTGTGATTGGCGGCTTCGTGCTCGATGAGCTCGCCGCGCGTAATGAAGTGGCGTATGTGCGCTTTGCGAGCGTGTTTTACAAATTTAAGACGCTGGACGATTTCGTTAAGATACTAGAGCAGCGTCGGAGTGCGAAGCAGCAAGAAAAACAGAGGTAGAACTTATGCGCGTCCTTATCATCTACCGGACAGAGAGCGACTATGCGCGCCGCGTCTTCGACTACTTGCGTGACTTTAGCCGGCGCACGGGCCACGCTATTGAGGAGTTTGACCCAGACACGCGCGAGGGGCAGTCGCTCTGCCACACGTACGACATTGTGGAGTACCCTACAATCCTTGCCTTAGCGGATAACGGCCAGGTGCTGGGTATGTGGCGCGGCTTGCCGCTGCCAACCATCGATGAAGTGGGGTACTATGCCCGCTAAAACGCCCAAGACACACACCACAACCACCGTTGCCGTGGAAGAAACGAGCCGCACGCCCTGGCTACACCGGCCTGGTACAGCGGCCTTGCTGGCGGCAGCTTTGGGCAGTGGTATGGGGCTGCTGGCATCCTTTGTTCTCTCGCTTGAGGCACTGCATTTGGCGCAGCACCCAGGTGGGGCGCTCAATTGCGACGTCAATGCCGTGCTGAGCTGCTCCACAGTGGCGCAGCATTGGTCGGCGACGGTGTTTGGCTTCCCCAACAGTTTCGTTGGTATGATGACCATGCCAGTGATGATAACGGTAGTGGTAGCACTACTGGCTGGGGCACGCCTGCCGCGCTGGTTTGTGCGGAGTGCCTGGGGCGGCGCTGTGCTCGGGATGATTTTTGCACTGTGGATGTTTTATATGAGCTTCGCTGTTATTCGCGTGCTGTGCCCGTGGTGCTTGACGCTCGATGTGGGGATGCTGCTGATCTTCTTTGGGATGACGCGCTACTGCATTGAGGTCGGGGTGATTGGTGGCGCGCGCACCAAGCGCTTTGCTCGCCATGGCTACGATGTGCTGTGCGGCGTGAGTGTGCTGGTGCTGGCGGTGGCGTTGATTATTGTGAAGTTTGGTGCGGAGCTGCTGTAGGCAGAGTCGTTTTTTGCACGGTGAGATTGTCGGGCTTGTCAGGATTGGCAGGATTTTTAAAATGAACGGCATCTTGTATTATTCATAGCGCTCTTTTGTCTATTCATTGGTGTAAATCATTATTTTCTCGCGCTAGCGATGCTGCGGTATGGTGCTAGCTACCCGCTCTATCAACGCAAGTGAGGCGCTCATTAGCTTGTGCTTTGTGCTTGGTGTTATAGAAAAATAATGTGCAAAATAATGTATACTGAATTTTAACATAGATGTGAAGCTCCCCGCTGTGATACTTAAGAAAGACATGCTATATACAGGTCTTTACCATGCAGTGCAGCTCAAATAGATAATACGGTAGAAGAATAGGTGTCGTCTAGTAGCGAGCCTGCGTGTATGAATATAATAGCCATTTCATTCATGATGTACTACTGGCAGTAGATGTATTGGCAGGCTTATGCGAATCGTAAATTTGCTAACACATATGATGATAGTATGCTAATGCTGCTGTGCTGTAGTAGATGTATTTTGTCTGAATAGTAACCGCAACATATTCAGCAGAAGGTGATTGGTGCGTTTTGCTAAGTGGTGCAGGATTGAATGAGGGAGATAGTGCGTTTAGCTTGGCGGAGGCGTGAGATTGGCAGAGTGGTGCGAGTAAGATTGATTTTTGCGGGCCAATTGCTAGGCGTTTTTTGCAAGGTGGGTGAGCGAGGTGCGGTGTGATGATAAAAATATGATACGGCTTTTGGCTTGGTGAAGGTAGGTCAGTATTGGTTGATATTTGCCGCAGAAAAATTTGTTGCAGCGTGAGCGCGAGGAGCGAAGCAATAAGCAAAAATAATGCAATAGCGCAGTGCGTAACAGTAGGCATTTTTGTGAATAAAAATGGCATATTAAAAAAATCATTTTGGTTGCATATTGAAAGTAATGAGTTGAGCGCGAAAGCTGCAGCACATACAAGACAAAGCACGCGCCATTGCTACACAACACAGTATCTGGATACGGAACTATGCGAAGTAACAAGGAGGTGTGATGGCTGGTGACACACTTATGTTTTTTAAAAAAATCCATGTGGTGCTCATAGCTAGCTACTTACTACATCGACTATGCTAAAGCTGTTTGCGTCTATTTTTGCCCACCATTGAGCACAGAATATACACGCTTTTTTGCAATGAGAAAAACATAGTAAAGCGGGTATATAGAAATGATTAGCTTATAGCGAAGTATCGTGCAGTGCGGCAGGCTGAGCGCTCTATATTTTGCGCTGAGCGAAAATGCGGAATAATTAAAAATGCGCAAGCTGTACAAAACAAGCGATACGCAAAATATAATGTACAAAGAATTCGAGCAGAACGACTGTACAGAAAAGTGGCTGCATGCGTGCCAAGCAGGCACAGTTAGCGGCACTCATGCACATTGCACACAGTATCGCTTACTGAACGTGCGAAATAGCCCACTATAGGGTGCTGTGATGCGCCAAAGCGCTAAGGAGAGGAGAGAGACTATTTGTGTCTACCAAGCGCTAGACGAGGGATCCACAGCCTCTCAGGAGACATAAGGGGGGCTTTGACTGGATTAGCTGATGTAGATAAGCCTATATGAGCTATGCTGTGCAGAGCACAACATAGCTATGTTGTAAAAAATAGAGTATCGTGAGGAGAGTAAATTGAGATTGTGTTGTATAAAATATAGGATATCATTGGTGGCGAGAGGTGACGAATAAGGTGTGATATATACAACAATAACCCTCAGATGCACGCGCTCTATATGTGTATAAAAAACAACATACATAACTACAACGAAACAAATTCGAAAACAGAGGCGGTAGGGCGATGAATTCACAACGTTGTGGGTAATAATGAATATTGTATAAATAACAACGATTGATTTGGTGACACCAAAAGAGAAATAACAGGGGTAAATGAGGCAATGTTGTTATAGTTATAACGTTTATATAATTATGGATAGGAGAGGATGGTGCCACTTTGCGAAGTATGGGTTGGCATATAGTAAGGACTTTTGGGTGGCGCTTCACCAGTGTATTAGCTACTTTGAGGTGATGGTTGGGACAGATGTAGAGCTTGTTGTGCACCATCTATAATAATGGTATGCTAGCGACATGAAGAACAACACAATTTTACGCATTGGTGCTGGCGCGGCGTTTGTGGCGCTGGGTGGAATATTATTAAGTGAGAGCTTTGGCGTGCAATTTCATTACTGGCGGGAGTTTTGGTATGGTTTGTGTGCGCTTGGATTTATCATGGTTGGTGTGCTCACGCTGCGCAATCGTAATTGGCTGTGGGGAGCGCTCTGGGTAGCAGTTGGCCTAACAATTGGCGCGAATGCATTTTTGCATAATAACGTTAATATTTGGCGAATGTTTTTGCCACTGGTGCTGATCGCGATTGGCCTGACGATTATTTTTAATTTGTCGCAGCGTCAGCGTCGCATCGCAAAACAATCGTCGGACGATAATATGGTTGCCTCCTTTTCGGGCAACACCCGCAAGATAAAAGGCGAATTTGCAGGTAACTCGCTTTCGGCGGCGTTTGGTCAGGTGGACCTCGACCTGCGCCAAGCCAAGATAGAGGATGGTGCGGTGATTGATATTTTTGTTGTGTGTGGTGGTATCAATATTATTTTTCCAGACAATGTCATCGTCAAGACGCAGGTCAATAGTATCTTCGGCGGGGTAGAGGACAAAACCAACGCTGCCAAGAGTGCAAAAAAGACTGTCTACATTCGCGGCGACTGCGTCCTTGGTGGGCTCGAAATTAAATAATTAGAAAAACAATAATTCGCTACAACACGCTTCTTGATAACAACGAGAAGCGTGTTTGTTTTTGTATTGAGGTACGCAGGCGGTGGAGTGTGGGCAGCACTGGCACGATAGTACGCTGCCCGATTTTTTCAACTTCGCACTTGGCTGAGGAGCTTTACTAACGCTACTGGCAACGAGCCACATGTTTGTTGCATACAATCGATAAAATTTTTCGTTGCTGGATTGCTCATTGCCACATATTGATTGTGGTATTGCAATGTGAGAATGGTTTCGTAACATGCGTCAACGTTTTTTGATTTTTGTGTACACTAATCGGCAAAAATTGCGATAGCTTTGTGGTACTTGCATGTAATGGATTAATACGCTTCGCTAGTAATAATAAATATGCGCGACAGCAACGCACACAAAAATGTACTACTTACAAAAAAGAGTGTGCAGAGTCTTATGGTTTGCTAATTCACTTGCGCTTCTTGCAAACTAAATAAGATGAACATAATGCAAAAAGCATTCAAACTTTACACAAGCACGTCTTGTAAGTTTACCTTAGCTACGGCATATACGCAAAGCATAAAAATGTACTGCTAAGATTTTTGCGCAAGGTATACTTTGAGGTGGGTGGGCTAGATCGCCGCGAATGCCAGTATGCTGTGCCAAGTATTCTTGCTATACTAGAATTATGAATCGCTGCCCCTGGGCCGAATCTGGCGATAACGAGCGCGCCTACCACGACACTGAGTGGGGTGTGCCGCTGTATGATGATCAGAAATTATTTGAGCTGTTCTGCCTGGAGGGCGCGCAGGCTGGCCTGAGTTGGAGTACGATTCTGGCTAAGCGGGCGGCCTACCAGCAGGCCTTTCACCAGTTTGCAATTGCGCGCGTGGCGGCTATGACGGATGCGGAGCTGGAGGCGCTTACTCACGACGCACGCATTGTCCGTAACCGGCGCAAAATTTATGCGGTGCGCGCCAATGCCCAGGCGGCGCTGCAGGTCGCTCGTCAGCACGGCAGTTTGCAGGCGTACTTATGGGACCTGGCGGGTGGTGAGCCGGTGCAACATCACTGGCAGAGCGTAGATGATGTGCCTGCCGATACGGCTACGTCCCGGGCAATGAGCGCGCAGCTCAAGCGGGATGGTTTTGCTTTCGTCGGCCCAACGACGTGCTATGCTTTTATGCAGGCCGCGGGGATGGTGAATGACCACGTGGTGGGGTGCTTTCGATATGAAGAGTGCGCGGCGCTGGGTGCTCATATAGAGTAATAAAAAGTGATGCGCGTTGGTACGCTGTGTTATTGCAAAGCTCGGTAGTATAGCATGTGATAATGTGGCTACTGGGTGCTTTTCAATTGGTCTGGCCTTGGGTATAATAGACCCAGAGGCATTTTTGCGTAGCGTGTGGTGCGCAAAATGAGTGGCTATCACCCACGAAGCCTGCGGGAAGAAATTGGTTTGTTGTTTTCATGGGGAGCTGTGAATCTAAGGAGCCAAGAATAGACCCCGCCGCGAATGCTGCGACAAAGCAATAATTAAGTGCTGAAAGAACCAGACGGCGCGCCCCAAGGCCTGTGCAACCAGCCCCGAGGCTCCGGCTAGAATCACTTCTTTTGGAATCGAGATGGTACCGTCCGCGCGAATACCCAGCGGATTCTCGAGCTCAGAAGAGGTGATTTTAATTATATAAGGAGTAGCCATGCCATTGCCAGCCCACAAGTCAGCCTTGCAGCACGCCACTTGCTACGAGCGTGCGGCTGTTTGCGCCGCCCTTGCCGCCAGCTGGAGTGCGCAGACGGCCTCCCCGCTGGTGGCCTGGACGCCAGACAACCCAAGCAGCGGGCAGTGTGCCGTTTCGGCCCTGGTGCTACAGGATTACTGTGGTGGTAAGATTTGCCGCTGCGTGGTGGCGGGCACGCCACATTATTTCAACCGCATTGATGATCAGGTGGTGGATAGCACGGCCGCGCAGTTTAGCATGGTGGCGATTAATTACGATACCTTTACCGTGCGCAGCCGCCAACGGATTCTTCGTCACGCCGACACCCGCCGGCGGTACGAGCTGCTGAAGGGACGGGCGGAGCGGTTTTTGGTTGAGCTGGATGCAGTGGCTCAAGCAATTGGGCGCGTCGATTACGGCCATATGGGCAAGGATTGCTTGCGCGACCAGACTATATGGTTTGGTGATACGAATAGTATCGTTATCGTTGGTGAGGCACCGGCCCGAACTGGCTGGGTAAAGAGTGGCGTTGCCTGGCATGATACAGCGGGAAAACTGCTGCCAAGCGGCATCATTATGCAAAAGTTGCTAGCTATCCTTGGCAAGGAGCTGCTAGCAGTTACGTTTACAGAGGCAATCAAGTGCTTCCCATCCGATCGCCGTTATCTTAAAGATCTAGCCGCTCTCTATAGACCAACGCTTAGACAGCAGTTGCGCATACTAAATCCAAAACTCATCCTGACGATGGGGACTATTCCAACCCAGGCACTGATTGAGGAGCCGTTCCGCCGACTGAGCGACGTTGTTGGTAAACGGTATGCCATGGGTGAGAGCGTAGTTATACCAATTTTCCACCCGTCACCAATATCGCCGCGTGGGCATAAAGACAATATTCCAATTTTTGAATCAATACGTGAATATTACAGAGGTGCAATATGATATACATACGGCAATCTGGCTAAGACTTAATGTAATTGAATAAGCGGTATAAAGATAAATCAAGGAGGAAACCAATGAAATTCACACATGGCACACGCCGCCGAGCGGCAGAATATGAGAAGGACTGGGTGCAGCGCTGGAAGGATGACCAGACGTTCCAGAAGTCGGTGGCGCAGCGGCCGGCGGATAATGCCTACGTCTTTTATGACGGGCCGCCGTTTATCACTGGCGTGCCGCATCATGGTACGCTGCTGAGTTCAATCGTCAAGGATGCGGTGCCACGCTACTGGACAATGAAAGGCAAGCGCGTGGAGCGCCGCTGGGGCTGGGACTGTCATGGTCTGCCGGCAGAGAATTTCGTCGAAAAGCAGATGAATATTGTGGATCGGCGGCAGATTGTGACGAGTAGCGACCAGCCAGCGCCGCTGGATAAAGACGGTAATCCTTTGCCGATTATCAGCTTGGAAAAATACATCACCAAGGCGCGCGAGAGCATGGTGGCCAATAGCGAGACGTGGCAGGGCGTGATCGACCGTATCGGTCGCTGGGTGGACTTCAAAGGCGCTTATCGCACCATGGATAAGGATTTTATGGAGAGTGTCTGGTGGGCCTTTAAGCAGTTGTATGAAGCGGGCAAGATCTACGAAGGCGAAAAGGTGCTGATGTACGACACCAAGTTCGCCACCCCGGTGAGTAAGGCCGAAGTGACCATGGACAACGATGCCTACCAGACAGTGACCGACCCGAGTGTGTATGTGAAGTTTAAGCTGGTGGGTGAAGACGCTGCCATTTTGGCCTGGACCACCACGCCATGGACGCTACCGGCTAACCTGATGCTGGCTGTCAACCCAGATATGACGTACTGCGAAGTATTAGTGGGTGGTGAAAAGCTCATCCTTGCCGAAGAAGCCCTCGAGCGCACGCTGCAGGATGAAAAGCATCAGCCGCTTGATTACAAAGTATTGCGCACCTTCCCCGGCAGCGAACTGGTCGGCAAGAAATACCAGCCGCTCGATACCGGCTCAGCTTGGCCAGAGAATGACAAAATCCACACCATCTACGCGGCGGATTTCGTGTCGCACGAGTCGGGTACGGGTATCGTGCACATTGCGCCGGCTTATGGTGAGGACGACTTTGAGCTAGCCAAGCGCCACGGCATTAGCGCCTTCCACGTCATCGATGACAATGGCTATTACACCGATAGCAACTACACAGGCCTGGAGGTATGGGACAATAACAAGTTCATCGCCAAAGACCTGAAGGAAAAGGGCGCGGTGTGGAAGATTGAGTACATTCGTCACGAATACCCGTTCAACCCGCGTAGCAAACAGCGCATCATGTACCGGGCGATTCCGTCGTGGTTCTTCGACATCCAAGGCCAGAAGCCGCTGATGTTGGAGCAGAACGAGTATATCAATTGGTTCCCGAGCCACCTGAAGCACGGCCGCTTTGCCAAAAATATCGAGCAAGCGCCAGACTGGAATCTGAGCCGTGATCGTTTCTGGGCGACGGCTATGCCGGTGTGGAAGGGCGATCGCGGTACGGTGAGGGTGGTTGGCTCGTACGCGGAGCTGAAGGAACTGAGCGGCGTGGCGCTGGATGATTACCACCGCCCGTGGGTGGATGATATCACCTTTACGATTGACGGCGAGACATTTACGCGTATTGATAAGGTGCTGGACTGCTGGTTCGAGAGCGGTAGTATGCCGTTTGCGCAGCTGCATTATCCGTTTGAAAATCAGGCTAAATTTGAGCAGAATTATCCGGCAGACTTCATCGTTGAGTACATTGGCCAGGTACGGGCGTGGTTCTACTACGTGCACGCTGTTAACGCCGCTTTGGCCGAGATCGGTGCCTTTGGCGAGGCCGGCGTGCAACACAAAAATGCCTACAGCAACGTCATCACCACTGGTGTGGTGGCGGGCAATGACGGCCGCAAGATGAGTAAGTCACTTGGTAACTTTACCGACCCGAACGAGCTGATGGATAAGTTCAGTGCTGATTCCTTACGCTTCCTGCTGCTGAGTAGCCCGCTGCTCAATGGCGAGGACTTCGCGCTGCACGATAAGGACGTGGGTGATGTGGCTCGGAAGCTGGCGATGATTTGGAATATGTATGATTTCTTCACCATGTATGCCGAAGTCGACGAGTTCACATTTCCGTACGATACGGCGTCTTCGGATGCGTTTCTCGTTCACCGTATCACCAATACGGCTCACTCCGATACTCCCGAATCCTTGTCTCGCACTGGAACTGAGAACTCGTTCCAGATCAGTGTTGATATTGATAAATTATCTAACCCCCTCGATATTTGGATTATCAGCCGCTTGCATGAGCTGGTGGCGGAGGTCGAGAAGCAGATGGATGCCTATAATATCCCCGATGCGCTCAGCCCAATTTTGCCGTTCCTGGACGATGCCAGCAACTGGTACGTCCGCCGCAGCCGCCGCCGTTTCTGGAAGTCGGAAGACGATGGCGACAAGAGCGATGCCTACCGCACGCTGCACTATGTGCTGGTGCGCCTGAGCCACCTGCTGGCACCGTTTACGCCGTTTTTGGCTGATGAGTTGTACCACAACCTAACGGGTGATAACGAGTCGATTCACTTGAAGAATTGGCTGCCGGCTGGTGCGGTGAATGAGCAGGTGCTCAAGGATATGTTATTGACGAGGGTGTTCATTGAGAATGGACTATCTAAGCGGATGGACACTAATGACAAATTTGGTTCGATAAAAGTACGTCAGCCACTCGCTTTAGCTAGCTATAATTCAAAGCATAAACTGGATGATTTTTATGAGCAGATCATGAAAGAAGAGCTAAATGTCAAAGAAGTGAAACATGTATATGACGTGAAAGGTAAGATCTTTGGTGTCGATATCGACAAAACCATCACCCCCGAGCTCAAACGCGAAGGCTTGATGCGTGAAGTCATTCGCCACGTCCAGAGTGCGCGCAAGAAGGCTGGGCTGCAGGTGGATGACCGGATTATGCTGCATCTCGCGGTCGGGACTGAGCCCGCCAGCCAGCCAGCGGCGCCAGGCCAGCCGCAACCAGCCGATGACGCAGCCGCGCAGCTCCGTCAGGCCCTCACTGAGTATGCAGCCACCATCGCAAGCGAGACGCTCGCCACAATGGTGCCTGAGCACCTAGCTGATGCACTCTACCACACCACGGCCACGGTAGATGGCGCTGAGCTGCAGGTGAGCCTCGCCAAAGCATAGGACTACAAGGAATAACATGCTAAGCTCGAGTGGCGCATCAGTAGTGAGACGTCACTCGAGCTTGGTGGCTGGCAATATTTGATTTCCTATAGCCATCCTCACCCCTTGCGCTAGCACAGCGTCCTCACTAAAAATGTCGAGAGACCAGCTACGAAACAAACAGAAAGTACAGAGTGACAATTGCTACAATGGGGTTATAAGCCTGCACGATAACTGAATATCATGACTAAACTACCTACCACCATACCTACCTCCTCATTACGCCAGCGCTTGGCGGGGTTGTGGCTGGTGGTGCGGATTATTTGGCGGGAGGCACCGCTGACGATTGCAGTCCAAGCGGTGGGAGCGGTGCTGTCGGCGGTACTGCCATTAGCCACGGCATACTACGCGGCTCTTGCGACAACGGCTTTGGCTGAGGCATACGCGACGGGTGGTCAGCCGCAACTCCTCATCTATGTAGTAGTGACTGTGGTACTGGGCGTTGTGGCGAGTGTGTGGTCGGTGGTGCAAGGGTATTATGATCAAGTGTCGCGCTACCGCATCGAGGCTGCCATGAGCGATCACATGTATGCCCGTCTCCATGCGCTGGATTTTTGGCGATACGATGACCCTGCGACCATTGATATGTTTGATAAAGCGCAGCGCTTCGTCCAGTCATTTTCGTACCTCTTTATCCAACTGGTGCGAATGCTGACGGCGCTAGTGTCGCTGGCAACAAGCTTGTGGATGATGGTGATGGTGAGCTGGTGGCTGGGGTTACTCGTGCTCGTGGCGCTTGTGCCAAGTAGTGTGGTGCAGGTGCGGCTGTCGCGTTTGCAGGCTGGCCACTGGCGCGAGCAGGTGGGAACGCGACGGCGCATGGCGTGGATCGAGCACATCCTTAGCCGGCCAAACTTCATTGCTGAGCTGCGTCTCTATGGAGTGATTCGCCATCTGCTTGGTGAGCGAGCAGCACTGCGGGATAAAGATCGGCTGCGGGTGCTTGGCTACGAGCGCCGCTTTATGGGGCAGCGCCTGGGCGGAGAGATTATCCAGGCAGCAGCAGAGGTAGTGGCGCTTGCTTGGGTGGTGCTGGAGATCGTGGCACACCGCCAGCCAATTGGGCAATTTGTGCTCGTGCAGCAAATGGTAGGGCGAGTGATGAGTGGGATGGATAACGTGATCAATACATATAATATGATTGACGAAGACCTCGCCACCATGGCAGACTACCAGCAGTTTATGGCATTGCCAGTTGCAAGCCAGGCAGCCACCATCGATGAGGTAACGCTGCGCGATGCGATCGCGGTGCAGCAAGTATCATTTTGCTATCCAGGTACGCAGACGGCGGTGCTGCGTGATATTTCTCTCACGATTCGCCGTGGTCAGCACATTGCCATTGTGGGCGAAAATGGCGCTGGCAAGAGCACGCTCGTTAAGCTGCTCACCGGTCTATATCAGCCCAGCAAAGGCAGCATTACCATTGATGGGCACGATCTCCGTCATATTGACCCAGCAGCCTGGCATCGGCAATTGGCTGTGCTGGGGCAGGAGTTCATCCGCTACGACTTCGCCACGGCGCACGAGAATGTCTGGTATGGTGATGTCTCGCAGCCGGTAGATACAGCGCGCCGCGATGCTGCGCTGCGCCAGGCCGAGGCAGCCGATTTTGTCCGCAAACTCCCTCATGGCGGAAACAGCTATATCAGCAAATGGATGGAGGCGGATGACCACGAAACAGGGGTCGACCTATCTGGTGGGCAGTGGCAACGCTTGGCTTTGGCGCGCAACTTATATCGTAATGCGCCTATCATCATCCTCGACGAGCCCACCAGCGCCATTGACGCCGCCGCTGAAGCGCGCATCTTTCGCCACCTCTTTGCCAAGCAGGGCAAGACTATCATCACCATTAGCCACCGCTATAGCACTGTTAAGAAGGCGGATACCATCTACGTTATCGCCCACGGCCGCATCGTTGAGCATGGCACTGCCGCCGCACTCATGGCGCAGTGTGGTGCATTCTACGAGATGTTCAAAGAACAGATATAGTTTGGTATAATAGGGGTGTGGCGCGTTGGCGGAGCGGTTACGCAGAGGTCTGCAAAACCTTTTAGACGAGTTCGACTCTCGTACGTGCCTCCACAATAAGACTTTTTCTGAAGTGTTTCTACCGAAACGCTAGAACTTATTTCAGTAAACCTAAGCAAGCAAAAAACGCTCCTTGGAAAAAGAATACAATCTACAGAGAAAAAGTAACCTTAAAATTATTATTTCGATCAAAAAAGTGGGGGGTGAAAGGTATTTTTCTCTTTGTAGATTTTCCATCTTTGGTCGCCCCCGACTCGACCAAAGATGAGTGGTTTTGGCGAGATTTAGGGATTTAGTGTTGCTCTCAGGGATTTATTGTAATTAATCATAATATGCTGAAGTTCTGCTTTGTAGATTATATTTTTCTTATTCTTAAGATGGACCCTATTATTTTTATAATCTATTAGCAAAATATCATCTGACTTAGCCTGCATTATAACATTACGGTTTCGATTTTGTGTAATTTGAGCATGCTTAAACGCATCTATATAAACCATGTTGCGCCAATTATCAAACATATTGTACTGCTCTGGACTTTCAGAGAAAGATAGAGCAACAACATGATGCAGTTCAAAGCCGGATATTTTTTCTGATATACCATGGTTTTTGTAGTAGTTTATTTTTTCAGACAATGACCGCTTGCGTATTCCGACAATCTTACCACTCTTGGTTACAATTTTCTTTGTGGACAGAGAACAGACTTCGCGATCTTTGTTCTTGCCGCCAACTTGAAAATATACGGTTTGAGAAAATCGTTCAAAAATTCGATCGTTTTTGTTTCTCCAATTATGAAAATCGCGTTGATTCGTCTTGTTGCCTGTATATCTTTCAGGTTTCATATTTTCTCTTAAAGTATCGATGACTTGTTGTATTTGAAAGAACGACAAGCGTCGGAACTCTTTGATTAATCTTATGCACTCCTCTTTTGTGATACTGAAAGAAAAATCCTCGCCTAAATTCACCGCCGATACAAAAAACATATACTCCCACTTTGTAATGTTTTCATACTTATAGTCGTCGTCTCGTAATATTTCAAGTGTAATATCAACAAGCCCACCAAGAATAAGATCTAAAGATTTAGACCAGATAAACCTTTGGTCTAAAGGGTTTGCTTTTATCAGTTTTAACCCTTGATCAGTTATTGAAACGTAAGCGATGGGAGTTTGTCTATATGGGTCTGTTTTAATCTTATTCTTATCATAACGATCAATTAGGCCCATACGATGTAAATCAGGAAATATATTCTTCCTAATCGTATCCTGCGTATCATTGTCTACCTGTCGCGAAAAGTCATTAACAAAGTTTGCATAAACTATTTCGTCTGGCGTATTTATTGGGCGCTTGCTTAAGTCTTCGGTTCTGATTTTAATTAATTGCTTATTAGGCGCGAACCTGTCTAGGGTCTTGAGCAAAAGAACAATTTTATTCATATCGTAGACCGTATGTTGAATTGATACATTTCCTCTATATTTGTCGTTAGCGATACGACGAATAATAAATTCTATTGCCTCGTTACCAGGACTGATCATTAGTAAATCATTCACAATCGGATACTCCTTCAATATTTTTGATAGCCAGTTCCACATAGTCAGGATTATTGTCGGAACAAATATAATTTCTTCCCAATGATTTCGCGCATATGGCAGTAGTACCGCTACCTACAAAACAATCCAATATCAAATCGCCCTTATTTGAGCTTGCTAAAATAATTCTTTCAATCATTTCTTTTGGCTTCGGTGTTAGATGTGGTAGCTTTTGAACTTTACCGTTTATTTTCTGCCTATGGCGCTCACTCGCTATATGCCATACCTCGCCACACATTCGACCATTTGGGTTCGGAAACCAACGTTTACCATTTTTTAAGATACCCTTTTTGCTAGCAGCAGCAATTCTATCGGTAGACTCGTATGGTATGCGTATGTCGTCTACGTTAAAAGTATATCTATTTGATTTAGTAAAGAATAAGATAGTCTCTTGCCCATGGGTGTATCTATACTTAGAGGCGTTAAAACCATCTCTTTTATCCCAGGTAATCCAGTTTTGAAAAATTATACCCTTGCTCACCAAGTACTGTAGTATATAGGCCGAGTTAAACGGAGTGTTAAAGATATAGATACTAGCGGTATCTTTTAGTGTTGGCAATAGCGCATCGATCCACTCGTAGGTGAAGTCAAGAAAGCTTTGCTGGTTGCTAAAAGTATCCCAGTTTGCCTTTGACATGTTGTATGGTGGATCTATAACAGCTAGGTCTACGCTTTTTCTATCGACTGCCTTCAAGAACTTGAGGCAATCATATGTATAAACCCTATTTATTTTCATAACCAAGCTTCCTGTCGATAATCTCTCTATAGGTGGTCGATATTTCATAGCCAACATAGTTGCGCCTCAGCCGTTTCGCCACTCTTAAGGTTGTTCCAGAGCCAGCAAATGGATCTAAGATAAGGTCATCAACCATGCTATATAGTCTGATTGCTCGATTTACAATCTCTTCAGGCATAATTGCCGAGTGTTCACCAAAAGCTAAGTCTTTCTTATTTGGTATTGGTATTCGCCATATCTGTTTTGTATACTCAACCCATTCTCGCTGAGTTAATTTGCTAGCCTCCTTAATCTCTTTACTGACTTTTTCCGAAACGCCGTCTTTAACATAAACAGTGATAAACTCAGAGGTATTTTGTGCATAAAAATTTCTCGGATATGGATAGCTGCCGAACATTATTTTTTTAGAAGAAGCAACGCGCTCCCAAATATATAAATCTAATAAATATAGGTTAGTTTTGGTTCTTATGGAGTGTTGAATATCACTATCTATATTAAAAATATGTCTATTGTAATGCGTGTTAAAATGCTTTTTCAACATTGGCATCAGTGGAGTATTTATTATTAGTTTACCATTTGGTTTGAGGACCCTTTCACATTCTCGCCATACTTTTAACATTTCGTTAATATATTTTTCATAATCTGCAATGTCGCCAATTTGCCCGGCCTGTCGCTTTCCGCGCGACTGATCTTGGTAGCCATCTTTGGAGTAATCTTTGATATTAAAATACGGTGGGCTGGTAATAATGAGCTGAATCGAATTATCAGGAAGTTCGTGCATTCTACGAGCGTCCTTAAAGTATATTTGGTTATAGTAATCTGGTTTTGTCATAGCGATTCTTTTGCCAGTCACGAAATAAAAAGCGACCACATACGAGTCGCTACAGCTTTTTACAATTTGGATTTCATTAACCAAAATTACGCATGTGACCGCAATTTATCACTGAAATCCAAGTATTCTTACTTGATTCGTTGTAAAAGTTGTAGCCCTATTAATTATATCATATAGTCCCTAAATCTCGCCAAAACCACTCATCTTTGGTCGAGTCGGGGGCGACCAAAGATGGAAAATCTACAAAGAGAAAAATACCTTTCACCCCCCACTTTTTTGATCGAAATAATAATTTTAAGGTTACTTTTTCTCTGTAGATTGTATTCTTTTTCCAAGGAGCGTTTTTTGCTTGCTTAGGTTTACTGAAATAAGTTCTAGCGTTTCGGTAGAAACACTTCAGAACTGTTGATAGATAGCTCTCTTGATAGAGCTATTTTTGCTCTAGCAATTCTTTTAGCTCTGGGAAGGTTGGTTGTTGGAAATGACCTCGGTCAACGAATACATGGCTTTTTGCGCTTGGTAAATCAGACTGAAACTTTGCTAGCTCAGTGAACGGCACGACAGGGTCATCTTTACTATGCAATAGGTGAATTTCTTTGGCGGATTTTTCGAGCTTAGTTGCACTTGGTAATATAAAATCGCCCAAGTCTTCGTGAGTTGCATCATCATATGGAGCAGCAATTAAGATTAGTCGAGTGACTGGCGTGCTAAGAGGGTTCTCGTGTAAATACTTTGCCAAGAATATTCCCCCAAGGCTACTGCCAATGAGCTGCACGTCATTACCAAGTAGTGGCAGCAACTTCTCGAAGTAGATTTTCCATTCGGAATACCGCGCGTTTTGCTTGTTGGGCATGGTAGGTAGGAGTACGTCAAAATCTGTCATTGTCACAGCGAGCCAATCGCGCCATTTTGTTTTACGAAAAAGACTTTCATAAGTAAGCGGGTTAGTGCGCAGCGCGGAGAGATAGCGCTCGTAGGAATCAAAAGGTGATCCACCATGAATATGTACAATTTGCTTCATAAACATAGTATAATACAAGCAGCACATGGCTGCTATGCTAAAAGTGCGACTGCAAGCGCGAGTGGCGGAACTGGTAGACGCGAGGGACTTAAAATCCCTTGGCCAAAAGCCGTGCGGGTTCGATTCCCGCCTTGCGCACCAGGCATGATATAACAGAGAAAACCACTTGAGGAGAGTGGTTTTTTCGTATACATAGCCAGAAGGGTGAGTATGGCGGCATTCGTACTAGCTACGAGCCCAAGATTTATTGTAGAATTACCATAGCGGCTAGTATAAGCCACACAATTTGGTATAATAAGGCTATAACCAAAAAGGAGAAACGACACTATGACAACAGCATTAATCGTTTTGCTCGGCGTGATTGGCCTGCTCGTTTTGTTTGGCATCTTCATGTGGGCAACGTACAACAGCTTGGTCAAGCTGAAGATCCGCGTGGACGAAGCCTGGAGCGACATCACCGTCCAGCTCAAGCGCCGAACAGACCTCATCCCGAACTTAGTCGGTACGGTAAAGGGCTATGCAGCGCACGAGAAGGAAGTCTTTGAGAACGTGGCAGAGGCTCGCAGCGCCATCATGAATGCCCAAGGCGTGCAAGAGACGGCTGCGGCAGAGAATATGATCGAGGGCGCTCTGAAGAGTTTGTTTGCCGTAGCAGAGGCTTACCCAGAGCTCAAAGCTAACCAAAACTTCATCCAGCTGCAGCAAGAGCTGGTAGACACCGAGGACAAAATCCAGGCGGCACGCCGCTTCTACAACGGTGGTGTGCGCGACCTCAACACCCGCATCGCCATGTTCCCCGCCAACATTGTGGCTGGCATGCTGGGCTTCAAGGCTCGCGAGTTCTTCGAGGTCGAAGACCGCGCCAGCGTCGAAAACCCAGTGCAAGTGCAGTTCTAGACACCTCGCACACTATAACGAAACCGCTCTCGATGGAGGGCGGTTTGTTATTATTTTGCAACAGCATAAGGGGTGATGAGTCAGGTTGTATGTCGTTCTTGGTGAGGGGTGCTTGAGAAGAGTTATGGCTACAGCGAGCGGCTTATCGCTTGGCTGAGAGTGTTTTATCTAGAAGGTGGGGGATTTGAGTAATAAAAATAATTGCAATGATTAGAGTGCTAGAGTGCTGCCAGCAGGTGAGAACATCGCAAGGGGCGAACATGACAAGCAGAGCAGGAGAGGGTAGACACCCTTCTAGGATGGATGTCATGTTCGATAGGGATGTCACACGAAGAAGTGCACAAACCACCCTGACACTAGCGTGAGAGTAATGAGGATAAATAGTCTCAAATACTTCTCTAGGTCAGAGCAATTGCTCCGCTCCCCTGATGACGAGCCATTAATAAGACTCGCGGTTAGCATGATGCCAAGGGCTTGTGCAATACCTATCCTGGCAACTCCTAGAACAGGAGTGATGTACCACCCCCAAAGCAGACTGAACGTCCATGCGCCAAGAATACCGGATATGACTACAAGCACACACTCAGCAATGACAGTGCTTCTAGTCTTTCTCGTTTTCTCGGTAATGGTGATCTTGATGTTGCTCATGACACTACTCTCTCCCCACCCAAGCGGACGCTTGTGTAGAATAACACTGGTCGACGCCCGGATGCGGCGACTCAAGGTGGAGTGCTGGGGCGCGGCTATGGTAGCCATGCCTGGGCAGCCCACCTTGAGTGGTATGCTCTGCTTGTCAAACAACACTTTTGGACAAAATGCGAACATATGTCAACAAAAGCTGATATATATATCAATATATGAAAGGCTAGTCAAGTGGGTGTTGTCTGATCTGTTTTCGCACCCCATTGGAAGCAGTGGTGGGGTGTGAGCGAACGTGGAAAGAGCGGTGCTTAGGGATTAACGTGAGTGCCTGCAAAACCACCATTATCTGCTACAATATATCTATGTACAGAGCAATTGCACACAACAAACGTAATACAGTTATTTTGATGATCGTCTTCGTCGCGATGGTGGCGGTGATTGGCCTGGCGGCGCAGTTGATTATGAATAGCCGCGGTATGCAGGGCAACCTGACGATCTTTTGGGGGACGTTCATTGGGGCGCTGATCTATGCACTGGTGCAGTACTTCATTGCTTCCAAGCTTGCTATGAGTATGACTGGTGCGGTGGAGATTCGCAAGGCAGATAATCCCCGTTTGTGGCGCACCGTTGAGAACCTTGCCATCGCAGTGGGCTTACCTATGCCGCAGGTGTATATTATCGACGACCCAGCACCGAACGCCTTTGCTACTGGCCGCGACCCCAAGCATGCCATTGTGGGCGTGACGACGGGCCTGCTGGAGATTATGGATGATCGTGAGCTAACCGCTGTGCTGGCCCACGAGATGGGGCATGTCCAAAACTACGATATTCGGGTGAGTATGATTACCTTTGGTCTGGTGAGTGCGATTGGTCTGGTGTCGGATATTGCGCTGCGTATGCTGTGGTTCCGTGACAATGACAACCGCGAGACCAATCCAGTGCTACTGGTGCTTGGTATCGTCGCCATCATCCTTGCACCCATCGTGGCGGCCATTATGCAAATGGCAGTGAGTCGCCAGCGTGAGTACCTGGCCGATGCGACTGGTGCACTAACGACGCGTGACCCAGCTGGCCTGGCGAGCGCACTGGGCAAGCTGCAGGCATACACTCGCCCGATGGAGAAGCAGGTCAGCTCGAGCGCTAATATGTTTATGGTCAATCCGCTCAAGCCGGGGTTCTTTAGCCGGTTGTTTAGCACTCACCCGCCGCTCGAAGACCGCATCAAGCGCCTCAACGAAGATATGAATAAATGGTAGGGTAGTGCCTGTGGCAAAAAAAACAAAGTCAACTCGCCGCTCATCATCACGCGCCGCTCCCACGGCGCACGCAAGCAAGCATGGTTCAAAAACAGAGGTAAAACACCATAATGTCGTAAAAAAGGCAACACCATCCTCTCATGGCACTGCTCCTGCAAAGGCTCGCTCGCCGCACGCGGATGATGCTCCATCAGCGCTACCCAGCTGGCGCACCAACCTCCATTGGCGCACCTGGCGGGCTTGTGGTGGTAGGGTAGTGGCGAGTAGCCGCCAATGGTTGCATAATTTACAACAGCGCCGACCACACCGGAGTTTTCGCCGCACGCGCCGGCGCGATTATGCACGGTCACTGCAATTGCCAGGCTACATTGCCTTTACTGCACAAGTGATGCGGATGGTGCGGGCGCACTGGCGGACGTTGTGCCTCTTGGCGGTGTTTTATGCCGTGCTGCTCTTGGCACTTGGGGCGATTACCAACCAAGCGATGTACGACCGTCTGCAGAGTATGCTGGCAGAGTCGGGCAAAGATATTCTCACTGGTGCGTGGGGCAAGCTAGGCGAGGCAGGGCTCCTCATGGTGACGGCCTTTGGTACGGGCAGCGGCAACCTCAGCGCTGACCAGCAGCTCTATGTCGTGCTGGGCTTTTTGCTGGTGTGGCTCACCACAGTGTGGCTGCTGCGCGAGTACAAGGCAGGGCGAGCGCCACGCCTGCGCGACGGGCTGTATAATGCCTGTGCGCCGCTGGTGGCTACGCTGATGGTCGTCCTCGTCTTCCTCGTGCAGCTTATCCCGCTGGGGGCGATGGCGCTGGTGTATATTGGCCTGTCGAGTAATGGAGTGATTAGCGAAGGATTTGGCTCGATGCTCTTCTATGTGCTACTAGCTACTGTGGCGGTGCTGACGCTCTATTGGGGCACAAGCACCTTCATTGCGCTTGTGGTGGTGACGCTGCCTGGTATGTACCCTATGCGGGCGCTGGCAGCAGCGGGCGACCTGGTGGTAGGGCGGCGGCTGCGGATTTTGTACCGACTGCTGTGGCTATTTGGCAGTGTGGCAGTGCTGTGGTGCGTGGTGATGATCCCCGCTATTCTCCTTGATGCCTGGCTCAAGCACCTCTGGCAATGGTACGCCTCTGTGCCGACGATGCCCGTCCTCGCGGGCTTCATCAGCTCGGTGACGGTGGTGTGGTGCGCGGCGTATATCTACCTCCTCTATCGCAAGATCGTTGATGATACGGCCGCGCCAGCGTAGGGTGGGCGACTCTCGCAGTAGTATTGCTTGAGGCCTAGTTTTCGATTAGTGGTGGAGAGAGCTTCGTTTGGCCGCGTAGTGGCTTTTGTGATAGCAAAAAGCTGAGGTTCTTTGTCTTATACTTACTAATAGCACTCTCGAATTCAATGGTAGGGTAGATGCATACTTATTTTGCTAGAGGATATGGTATCAAATCAACCTGATTTCTCACGCTCCATCTCTCCACACTCCCTCCTCAGGAACACTATAAGGGTCGATACTTCCCAAGTATCGACCTCTTGCGTTGGGCTGAAAACTCGTTATTACAACGAGTTTTCACACTCCATCGGATGAAGTGATGGGGAGGTGGAGCTAACGGGGGCAAAGCGATAACGTTGGTATTCAAACGGCAACACCTATACCGTTATAAATTAAGCGCCCAATAAGCCTAGCTTTACACGAAACTGTTTAAAAAAGCTGCGCCCATCGCCAAATTCCGCTATACTAAAGGCAGTAAGGAACCACTATGACACAAGACAAACATCTAGCATCACCCAACCTATCGCCAGCTCAGCGCAGTGCCGAGCTGCGCCAGCTGCTTAACCGCTATAGCTACGAATACCATGTGCTCGACGCGCCCAGCGTGAGCGACGCGGTGTACGATAGCCTTTTTGCCGAGCTCAAGCAGCTCGAAGCTGCGCACCCTGCACTCATCACGCCTGATTCGCCTACCCAGCGGGTTGGCAACGTCCTTAAAGGAGGCTTTGCCAAGGTGCAGCATCGCCGGCGGATGGTTAGCCTCAATGATGTCTTTGACACGGCAGAGGTCGAGGCGTGGGTGCAGCGCATGGATAAGATCTTGCCAGGCCACAAGCACGAGTTTTTTGCCGATATCAAGATGGATGGCTTGGCCTGCGCGCTCATCTATAACGATGGCGTGCTTGTGCAGGCCGTCACACGGGGCGATAGCTACGTTGGCGAAGATGTAACGAATAATGTACGGACGATTCGCAATGTGCCGCTACGTCTGCGTGAAGCACCTGGCTTTGAGCACTTACTGCAGGGCAGGACGGAGATCCGTGGGGAAATCGTCATGCTCAAGCGCGACTTTGCGGCACTTAATAGGCGACAGCAAGCTGCTGGCCAGCCAGCCTTCGCCAACCCGCGTAACCTCGCGGCTGGCACTATCCGCCAGCTTGACCCAGCACTCGTGGCGCAGCGCCCACTCCATTTTCGGGGTTACGATGTCATCCGTGATGACGCGGCTGAGGTGCCGACCAATAGCTACGCGTATGACGCCTTGACAGCACTAGGTATCACACGCAACCAGCATGCGGCGGTCTTTACGAATCTAGCCGAGGTAATGAACTTCGTCCAGCAGTGGGGCGAGCAGCGCCGTGATTTGCCGTTCAATACTGATGGCCTCGTAATTAAGATCAATGATCGCGCTCTCTACGACCGCCTGGGTATGGTGGGCAAGAATCCGCGTGGCGCAGTGGCCTACAAATATGCGGCCGAGCAAGCTACTACCATCGTGCGCGATATCGTCATTAGCATTGGCCGGACAGGTGCTGCCACACCAGTGGCGGTGTTCGACCCAGTCGTCGTGGCTGGCACGACGGTGCAGCACGCCAGCCTGCACAATGCCGACGAGATTGCTCGGCTCGATGTGCGGCGTGGCGATACTGTGGTTATCTTCAAGGCGGGGGATATCATCCCGCAGGTCGAGCGAGTGCTGCCAGAGCTGCACCCAGCTAATACCGAGCCGATTGATTACCCAGCTGAGCTCCAGCGCCAATATCCCGAGCTGCAGTTCGAGCGGCCTGCTGGCGAGGCAGTGTACCGGGTGCGCGGCGCTAGTAGCTCGCTCATTCTCACGCGCGCCCTCACGCACTTTGCATCCAAAGGAGCACTGGATATCGACACACTTGGTGAGAAGAATGTCGCTGCATTGGTCGAGGCTGGTTTGGTACATGACCTAGCTGATATTTATACGCTAGGGAAGGAGGATCTTCTCCGGCTTGATCGCTTCGCCGAGGTCTCAGCGCAGAAGCTCATCGATGCTATTGCTGTTGCAAAGCAGCCACCGCTCGAGCGCTTCCTCTATGGCTTGGGCATCCGCCACGTGGGTGCGCAGACGGCAATCGATATCGTGAAACATTTTGCAGATAATTCAAAACACGACGTGCCTCAGCAGGGTAGTGTGAATAATAATCATAATAATTCAGAAAAAAATATATCTCTTGATGAACCGCAAGCACCCGTCAATACACTTGCGAATGACAAGCAATTGCTTGGCTTCCTGCGCTCTGCCACACTCGACGAGCTGCAGGCGATTGATGGCATTGGCGTGGTAGTAGCTGAATCGATCATCGCGTGGTTCAGTGATGCAGATAACATTGCCTTGCTGGATAAATTTGCCCAATGTGGTGTCGTGCCACGGCTCGTGCAATCGTCACAGCAGCTCGCTGGTCAAAAATTCGTTATCACTGGCACATTGCAAACAATGAGCCGCGACCAAGCAGCTGAAAAAATCCGTGCTCTGGGTGGCACCTTCCAAAGTAGTGTTAGCAAAGACACCACCTACCTCGTTGCTGGTGGCAAAGTTGGTGCGAGCAAGCGAGCCAAGGCAGAGAAGTATGGTACAATGATGCTCACTGAAGAACAATTTTTAACCCTTATCCAATAAACAGGAGAAAGATATATGGCAACCTCAGAACAACCACAAAGAGACGAATTGATTGCTGCAGTAAAAAGCATGGCGCCGTTTCCAATTCTCATGGCAACCTTTATGCTTATATATGCTGTGTGGTTTGGTGTGGCGTGGGGCACTATTGGCTGGGCAGTCTTTGCACTATTTGGTGTGTATGCGGCATGGCTGATTTTTTGCGGTGTGCAGCATATCCGCGCGACGAAAAAATTGCCCAAGCCAGCACCAACGCCAGCCAGCAAGCGGATCGCTAAACAGATGCAGCTGCTGAGCACAGTGTCGTATGCACCGCTGTGGATTATCTTTGCGCTGCTTGGTATGTTTCAGCAGCAGATTTATATCATGCCGGTGCTTGTGCTGGTTGTTGGGCTGCACTTCATTCCGCAGGCAAAGATTTTTGGCCGGACGATTGATTATTATCTTGCACCTCTCCCCATCTGCACGGCATTGATTGGCTTCTACCTTGCCTTTGCAACGAGTACTTCGTGGCAAGCGGTCTACGCTATCAGCAGCATCGGCGGGGCACTCGCAACCGCAGGGTATGGACTATACATGGTGCTGAGCCACAAGCAGCTTATGAACCAAATAAACCACGTCTAAGAATTATACATAACTGCACACGTAGTCAGCTGGCTTGCAAAATGCAAGCAAAAACAACACTATGAATGGTGATGCGCAAAATTCATGATGCAATATATGCTATGATAGCAACCCGGCAATAGCAGTGTGCGTAATATATAAAAGAACTCAACAATAAACAGGCAAGGAGGATAAAGCAATGGTGCGATTCTATCTCGAAAAGCTCGTGCGTGACAAAGTTGTCGAGAAATGCAAGGCCGACCCGCAGGTGCTCCATACGGAGTATCATCAATTGGATCACGCGGCGTATCGCTGTGAGCTGCAGCGCAAGATTCATGAGGAGGCAAACGAAATTCCACTGGGCGATAATGCGCCAGAGGAAGCGCTGCAGGAGCTGGCGGATGTGCAGGCCGTCCTTGATGCGCTGCGCGATGATTTTGGCTTTTCGCCTCAGCAGGTGCAAGACGCAGTGATGCGCAAAGCTGCTCATGCTGGTGGTTTTCAAAAACGCTATTATATTGCGTACAACGACCTAGCGGAGGATAGCAAATGGGTCGAGGTTTTTCGGGCGCAGCCAGAGAAATATCGAGAAGAGAAGCACGAGGGAGATAAATGATGCAGCAACCACTATTCATCACGGGCAACCAGCACAAAGCCGACTACCTAGCGCGCATGCTTGGTATGCCGCTGGAGCATCGCAAGATTGATTTGGCAGAGATTCAATCGTCTTCGCCTGAGGAGGTTGTTCGACATAAAGTGCGTGAAGCGTACGAAATTGCCCAGCAGCCTGTTCTTGTTGAAGATGTGTCGCTGGGGTTTGCAGCGCTGAATGGATTACCTGGGCCATTCATTAAGTTCTTCGTTGAGGCACCAGATGGACTAGAAAAATTATGCCGTATGCTCGATGGATTTGACGATCGATCGGCACTGGCGGTAGGTGTGTTTGGTTACTATGATGGTCACGAGATGCACGTTTTTCGCGGTGAGCTACCTGGCTGTATTGCAGCGCATCCGCGTGGCGATGGTGGCTTTGGCTGGGATAAAATATTTTGCCCAGATGGCTACAATGGCCGGACGCGCGCTGAGCTACTGCCCGAGGAAGATGCCGCGACATACCAATCCATCAAACCAATTGTAGCAGTGCGCGAATTTTTGCAATCTCATACATAAGATTTTTTGCAACTCCTACCACTGTTATATTCCTGAATCGAATACTAAGTTTATTCATGGCAATTAATAGATAGCAGTATATTGATGGTGTGGTAGGTATAGGAGTTTGGATCGATTATACAGTATACTGTTGAATACTTTTTATTTATATTCAATATAATTGTATATTGTGCGGAGAGAATAGTGCTGTGTGCTGCTTGATAGCAGGGCATGTATGGGTATGAATCTTACAAAGAGGGAGACATTTTGCTTGCAATATGCAAGCAAAAAAGCTCGGTCATTATGCTGTGAGGCAGTGGAAAAAGTAAGTAGCAGAAAGGCATTTTGGCGCCGCACGAGGGCAATAGGTAAGCCAAAATAATCGCTGCAAAAGAGAGTGCAAAAGGAACGCAGCCCGACAATCACTTGCAAAAAACAAGCAAAAAATCACTAGCCTGCGTGAATGAACTCCACAATCTATTCAGCCGCCATGCTACCAACGATTAAGCTCGCGCCAATCACATCATCCACACTCGAGCCACGCGATAGGTCGCTGATTGGTCGTGCGAAGCCTTGCAAAATAGGGCCGTAGGCATGGCCACCAGCCAGGTGTTCGGCGAGCTTGTAGGCAATGTTGCCAGAGTTGAGATCGGGGAAAACGAGGACGTTGGCTTGGCCAGCGACAGGGCTGGTAGGGGCTTTTTTGTGGCCAATGGCGGGGACAAGAGCGGCGTCAAGCTGGAGCTCACCATCGATACAGAGCTCTGGCTGATGGGCTTGTACTTCTGCGAGAGCGTGGCGAATTGTTTCGACACTTTGGCCGCCAGCACTGCCGAGCGTCGAGTAGGAAAGCAGCGCAACGCGGGGCTGCCAACCAAGACGGGTGGCACTCAAGGCGCTGGCTCTAGCAATGGCGGCTAGGCCAGCGGCATCTGGTGCAATGTTCATCCCGCAGTCGGCAAAGATGAGTAAGCCATTCTCCCCGCCAGCGAAGTGGGGTATATCCATCACGAAGAAACTCGATGCATAGCGCACCCCGGGCGCTAAGCCAACAACTTTCAGCGCAGCCCGCAATACCGCAGCGGTGGGGTGGTCGATGCCCGCCACCATAGCATCAAACGTGCCGTCGTGAAGCAGCTGGGCCGCGTAGGTGAGAGGGGTAAGGGGAAGTGTATCGGCGGTGTTTGCAGATGTCGTATCGTGTTGGTGGGGCACTGTCATAATCTCGATGTCATTAAGCGAGATACCTGCATCGGCGGCGGCTTGCTTGATGGCTGCTGGGCTGTCTGCCACAAGCACAGGCCGAGCGGCGTGCCAATCGGCTAGCTGGCGTACGGCGCTGAGGATAATGGGGTTGGTGCCTTCTGGGTAGGCGATGCGCGGCGGGTGAGTGGCGAGCGCATCGCGGAGGGTGAGTATACGCTGGTTCATACATATAGTATAATCAATATATGGAAGAACTCATAATCGAACAGGCAACCGCCGTCAGCCAAGCTGATGTGGCGGCAATCGCAGCACTGGGCGATGTGCTGCGCCAAGCCGGAACAACCGCGCCAACTACTCCAAGCACCCCTGATGCAGCGGCGATAGACGCTTTGCACCAGGCGCTAGAAGTAGTGATCGCTGCTGAGAATCAGACGCTGCTCCTGGCCCGCCTTGATGGCAAGGTGGTGGGCATGGCAACGCTCGCATTGCTGGTGGGGCCGATCGCTGGGCGCAAGATCTACCTGGATGACTTCGTAGCCGACCCATCGGTGCAGGGCAAGGGGGTTGGCTCGCGACTATGGGATGCGATGCTGAGCTGGGGCCGGCAGCACGGTGCGACCAAACTTACCTTCACCTCCAACCCCAAGCGCCAAGCTGCCCACCGCTTTTATCTCCACAAGGGCGCAACGATCTATAACACGACGGTGTTTGAGAAGACGATTGAATAGCGTAGGTTAAGCTGCACACTTCTCCTCTCTCATGTACCAACTATTCCTTATCTGGTAGTGCAGGGCCAGCTGCTGATTACTGCTAGCGCTATAATGTTCAATCTATGATGGCAATTTCTGCAGCAGCTTAGAAGAGGATGTATGAGAGGGGGTGTGAGATTATTCGATTGCCAAGACAGCCTTTGTTTTATTACTAATATAATACGCCGTGTACTGCGACAGAAAGGCAGCCAAATGACACAAACTCAAGCCCAAGAAGCATTTTGCGCACTGGAAGACACCCCGCGCGAACGAGTGACAGCAGCCGACCAAGCAGCGGCAGTGGTGCAGCTAAGCCGGATTGCCCTGCATATGATGACAAAATTTGCTGATCGGGTAAACATACACGGCAGCCGGGTAGATGAGACAACGCTAGCAGAAGGGGCTGATTCGTCTCTGTTGCCAGGCCAGAGCCGTGCGATCCTCAGGCTTGCAGCACCATATGCCGATGGCTCGCGATTGCAGGCGGATGTTGAGACGGCGACATTTTGGCGTGAGCCGCTACAGCCGAGCCTAAGCGACAATGCAATAGCTGCGACAACACAGGAGGTAAGCCTGGTGAGTGACTCAAAGCAGCTGCGCTACCGCATTATTACAGAAGGCTATCGCCAGCGGGTGGTGCGTTCGCTGGCCGACTCAGCCTGTAGTGGTCAATCTGCCATGCGCACGATTGGTGATATCCAGCGAATTAGCCGAGGTGATCAAGTGGTGAGCGACGCCGAAGTGCGAGAGCTCTGGAAGGTTCTGAGTGGGGCGGAATCGCTTGATGATGAGTAGTTGAAGTGATTGGCCTCTAAGGCTTCGCCTTCTTAACCTCAGCTACCCTTCTACCACTTTAGGCAGGTAGAATTAAGACCTGGTTGCAAACTAGGATTTATCTTGATGCTGGGTCGCTCTTGGGGGGTATTGTCAGCACTTAGCTCTAAGAGAAAGGAATGATAAAACCTGTGAAATTATCGAAGAGGACTTTGAGGTTCAACTAACGTCGACATTCTTCTAAACAGTAAAAAACCAGCCATGGTGGCTGGTTTTTCTCTATTCTGAGCAGTGTTTCTCTCAGATATTCTTGCTTATCCTCTCCTAGCGGCAGAACTGCATGGCAATGTAATATTGGTCGCCTTTTTGCGTCAGGCCAATGCCAGCTTTGTCGTAATCGCCCGAGAACATGATCTTGTTGTGTGGTGGGGAATTGATCCATACATTGGTAGCTTGCTGCTCATTGTATGAGATGGGCACGAGCTCGAGAATCTCACCACTGGTGTGGCAGCTATAGAGTTGCTTCAGGCGGTCGAGGCCACCATCGTGGCTGAGCTTATTAATCTGTGCATTGTAGGCCGACTGAGCGCGCGAGCTTGTATCGATCTGCTCGATGCGCTGCACACTACCAAGCGAACGGGCTGCCCGCTCCTTGTTGACCGTCGCAAAGACGCGGTCGACAAACTCCGGCGATGGCGTGTTGGAGTTGGAATTTGACTTATTGTTCGATGGGTTGCTCTTTTGAGCGTTGCTATTTGAGCGCGTGTTCGAACCAGACGAAGCGCCATTGGTTGCGGCTGGCTTTTGCTCAGCTGCCGGCGTTGGCGTTGGTGTCTCGCTGGGCTTCGACGCTGGCTTGATAGCCTTGGGAGAAGCGTTGGAGGCGATGATTATCTTGATAGCTTGGTTGCGCTGTGCGAGTGTCTGGGCAGATGGCTGGTCGGACGGCGCTAATGCCTTGGCCATATGCCCACCGGTTGTTGCACTCGTTGCATTGTATGCAGGCGCTGACGAACCACTCTTTGGCTGGGCTGCTACGATGACGCCCGCGCCTGCGAAGACGATCATTGTACCAGCTATGCCATACACGAGTCTCTTCATACTCATACTACCCAGCGTAGCATAGATATGACAGGATGTGAAATAAGATTTGTGAAAAACCAGCCCGCAACAGAGGCAAAAATCGTGAGAAAAATAAGAAAAATAGCGCCAAAGCGCCATATAATTACGTATAAACAAGGTTAGCTCACCACTCACCGGAATGCAGTGCACTCGACGGTGAGTGGTGAGGGTGGACTCTTGTGTGCAATGATGAGATTACATCACCTCTTTCTTCTTCTTGATTATTTGCGCTGCCAGTGCAAGGAAGACCGTTCCTGCACACAGCATCACAAAATACACATAGATGGTGTGGCTAGACACTTGGATATGTGCTATATCTCTAGTGACTGCATAGCCACAAATCGAGGTGAGAGCCACACCTGCCGCACACCATGGTATCGATACCCATGCAAGATATCGGTAATGGTAGTGAGTAATGCCAAGGACAAGGAAAAAGTGCCCTGTAGCCAGCATCCCGATCGAAATGACAGTACTCATGATTAAAGAAGACAGCATGATGTCTCCCCTTTCCTGAAAAGTCCGAACCCTTTGCGGGATTGCAAAAGGTTAATATATATATATCAATATATGAGTGACTCGTCAAGATGCGAGACTAGCCGCCTAGTGGCAAAGTAGTAGAGAAAGTTACTCAGAGGTATACTGCAGCGCTATTAGTAGCGTATACTACTAATATATGAACTCCGCTCCACCAGCCACCCCGCCTGCCGTTTTTTGCTCCTATGCCTTTACCGGTGAGGACGAGGCGGTGGTGCGGGCACGGATGCGTGGAGTGGTGGCAGCACTTGAGCAGGTGGGCTGTGCGGTGTATTGCAATCTCTTCGACCCAGCATGGCCTAGCTACCATACGCCAGGTGAATTCATCCGCCGTGCGCTGAGCGTGTTGCCCCAGTACGATATGGTACTCGTGGTCCAAGCGTCGCCGCGGCGCAGCGAGGGGATGCTTATAGAGGTGGGTGCGGCGCTAGCGCTGGGCAAGCCAATCACCCTGGCGCAGCACCACAGCGTAGGCCAGCAGAGCTACCTGAGCGACAAGCTCATCGCCACGCGGACGGAGGTATGGCACAGCGAGGCGGAGCTGCCAGCAGTGGTGCGGCTGGTAGCGTGTGGAGACAATCTAGAGTAATCTCTTTTTGCTCCAGATATATGAGGTTGATATTTGGTGAATGGTGACTCCTAATAAAGCGCTAGCGGAAGGGAACAGCAAAAAGGAGGAAATGTGAGATGAGCGGGGCTTGATAGTTGGATATACCAACTTTGACATCCACCGCCGTCTCTGCTACAATCAGTCGGAAGTATTAATAATTATAAGGAATCAGATGAAAGCAGTCATTCAGCTTGGCGGCAAGCAGTATCTCGTCGCCGAAAAAGAGACCCTCCTGGTGGACCGCCTCCCGGACGGCACAAAAGCGCTCGAAGCCGATGCACTCCTGACCATCGATGGCGAGACAACCACTGTTGGTACGCCGCACGTTGCAGGCGTCAAGGTCAAGGCCGAGGTCGTAGAAGCGCTCGTTAAGGGCGACAAAATCCGCGTCATTCGCTACAAAGCCAAGAAGCGCGTCCACAAAGAGCGTGGCCACCGCCAGCAATACAGCCGCATTATGATCACATCGATCAAATAATCACGGTGTATTGAGTAATAGCAACAAGAAACCACCCAGCTGATGGGTGGTTTTTGGCATAGCAAAGACATGTTCTTGATTTGATCGGTTGACTTTCAGAGAGAGAGAGAGAGAGCATTATAGGTGTCATAGTATATAACACAACAGAGGTATACCATGGCACATGAGCAGCCCGGAACAAACAATCAAGAGAAAATCGCTACGGTAGGGCAGTTTGCTGAGCGGCTCTCCAAGGAGGAGAAGGCACGGGCGGCAGCAGATTTTGACGACCTAGTGCAAGAGACGCTGCTACAATTTGCTGGTGAAGCGAATACATACGATCACACGGTTTTCACCGACCGCGTGAAGTCGAGTGTCTTGCTGTATGCAACCCAGGGTGAGCGAACGGTCACGATCCTGACCGAATCGGCAACACTAGATGATGGCACACAAGACCGAATGATTAGTCTTAGGGAGCGGGGTGGCGACAGTTTTCGCTATCATCTTGAGGATGGCGTGGTGCGGCGATTTGATATGCCACAGAAGAGCGAATCGCAGCGCAAAATACCACAAGAATTGACCATTGGCAGGAATCTACCGCCAGAGGAAGCATACGAGCGCACGCATGCAACGATAGATCATCTCAAGAACGAACTAGCAAACCAAAAACTCGAGCGCCAAATGGGCATCAACGACCAACCAGTCGACGCGCATGAGGTAGCCCAGCTACGCGAACTGCTCGCTACAGCAGAATACAGGGAGCGGTATTAGAATTATTCTGAATATGGTATAAAATTGTTCATTTGTTCACCTCTGTTATTTGCCTTGGGCTATCCTTCTATAGTATGCTAAAAGAGAAGTATATCTAACACACAGAGGGAACAACATGACATACAATACACCACCCCGCGCGGGCGATGCTTTGCGTCGCACGCCATATACAGCCAATACTGACGCTGAGTGTGCACCACCGGGCCAGCACGAGCGGCCGGGCTTATTGGCTGAGCAGCTCACCGCAGTCGTCCAGGATATTATTACCACCCAGCACAGAAGCGCGCGCCAACGTGGTGCAGCTGGCCGGCGGTATTACGACGGTGGTGAGGTGCGCAGTGTATACTTTGGCCACAAAACTGATAGTGGGCAGCGCCTCACCCTGAGTGCCTGGGCTGCTTTGGATGATGATGGCCAGGTGCACGACCCGCATCTTATCATCTACGAGGTAGATCGATACGGCGCGTATGCTGGCGCAGTGCGGTCGTATTACCTCGACGCACCTGACCATAGCGATGCATCGCTGGCTGAGCCGCAGGTGTTTTGCTATGAGTATGATTATACCAAGCTGAATGATGTCTTTATATCGCAAAATAAGGTGCAACCAACAGAGGTAGATGGCCGAGAACTAGCCGATGTGTGCGATCTGCTCCAACACGCGACAATCCAATCACCAGACTATTATACCCATCAAGCGCTCGACAAAGGGAGTCGTATGCTGCGACCCGAGCGTTGGCCGCTACCATCTGTGGATGTGGTGGGGCAGATGGGCCAGCGTGCGCTGAAGCTAGCGGGGTCATGCCGAGCACTGCTTGGCAAAGGCAAGCGCATACCCCTCGCTTCGCATATGAGTGAGCTGGTGCGCGGCGGCGCGAGCAATGATGCGTGAGTGCTGGCAGGGGTCAGCCTCGAGGATGAGTAGGCCACTGGGCGAGAGCCATTGCTTCGTCTGGGCAAGGAGGGTAGAAATGAGCGCCAGCCCATCGTCCTTGGCAAAGAGTGCCAGGGCTGGCTCGTGCGCTGTCTCGCGGTCGTCGCGCTGCCAGGCGGGATTGACATAGGGGAGGTTGGCAAGAATGACATCATAGCGCTGCTGCGCTGCCGCGAGGAGGTTGCTCTGGATGAAGTTAACAGAGGTAGCGCCGTGCTGCTGCGCGTTGCGCTGAGCAATGGTGAGGGCCTCTGGACTGATGTCGTACGCATCAACCTGGCACTGTGAGAGCTCGAGCTGTGCCGTAATAGCAAGGATGCCGCTGCCAGTGCCAACATCGGCTATGGTGCGCTGCGTGGGCTGGATGAGCTGCAGCAGGAGGGCAATCATCTGCTCTGTCTCGGGCCGGGGCACGAGCACCGCAGGCGAAACGACGAAATCGCGCCCATAGAATTCTTTGTGCCCCACCAGGTAGGCCAGCGGCTCATGCCGAAGGCGGCGGGCAAAGAGCTGCTCCGCCTGCATGTGTTGCTCGTGCGGGAGTGTGCTATCGCCGTGGGCATGGAGCCAGTGTCGAGGCTGCTGCAGCACATGGCTCAGCAAGAGCTCACTATCGAGCCGGCTGCTGGCAATACCAGCCGTCCGCAGCTGGGCAGCCGCCGCAGCAAGCCACGTATCGACAGAGGTAGGTGAGGGGGTTGAGTGACGCATTAATGCATTATATTGTAGCATAGTGGATGATGATGTTGGTAAGGTGGCGACAGCTCTACTCTCCACTAATATCCTGCTATAGTTGGCGTTCTACTGTATCGCTTTTTGCGGTGCTTGCCCTCTTGCTTTCTCGCTCCATTCTATGGTACTATGGTAGCTGTAATTTATTACGTAATAGCAACTTATCCCAGGACGAATTGGTAAGTCTTGGCCAGCGGAGTGTGTAGCCACGCAGCACTGGTGCCAAGATACTGCTAGTCGCCGGGGATTTTACATGGGAGCAAGAGGGCAATGAAAGCACTTCTCGGTACCAAGATTGGTATGACCCAAATCATCAGCCAGGATGGCACGACGATTCCTGTCACGCTTATCCAGGCTGGGCCTGTCGCTGCGACTCAGGTCAAGTCCGTCGAGACAGACGGCTACAACGCAGTGCAGGTGGCGTATGGTGCGGGTAAGAACCTGAGCAAGGCCGTGGCTGGGCATGTGAAGCCAGCCGGTGTCACCCCGAAGCATATTCGGGAATTTCGTGTTGATGACCTTGGCGATGTCAAGGTGGGCGACACATGGAGCGTTACGGAGTTTGCGCTCGGCGATGTCGTGGATGTCACGGGCATCAGCAAGGGTAAAGGTTGGGCTGGTACGATCAAGCGGCACAACTTTAAGCGCCACCGCAAAACCCACGGTGGTAAGGGTAACACGCGTAAAGTCGGTTCGATCGGTAGCATGTACCCACAAAAGATTTTCAAAGGGAAGCGCATGGCAGGCCAGATGGGCCACGAGCGTGTCACTGTCAAGAATCTGACGGTTGAGTTTATCTCGGCTGAGGATAACTTGATTGGTGTCAAAGGCGCTGTCCCAGGCCCCAAGAAGGGCTTAATTATCCTAGGAGGTGCTAAGTAATGGCTGAATCTACCAAGCCAGCAAAAGCAACCTTGCCAACCAGCGTCTTCGGCGTCGATGTGCCGAACCACGAGCTACTCAAGCTCGCTTACGACGCGTTCTTGGCAAACGCCCGCCAGGCAAGTGCAACCACCTTGCAGCGGGGCGAAGTCCGCGGTGGTGGCAAAAAGCCATGGCGGCAGAAGGGCACTGGCCGAGCTCGCTTCGGCAGTATCCGTAACCCAATTTGGCGGGGTGGTGGTGTGGTCTTTGGCCCACGCGGCAACGAGAACTACCGCAAGAAGCTATCTAAGACCAGCAAACGTGTCGCCATCCGCCAAGCCCTCACACTGGCTCACCAGGCTGGCAAGATCCAGGTCTTGCCTTTTGAGGACAAGGTAACTGGCAAGACCAAAGACGCTGCAGCGTTCCTCCGCCAGTTCAAGCTCGAGCGCAAAGTGCTGCTCGTTGCTGGCGAGAAGTCGCCCGAGCTGATTCGCTCCACCGCCAACCTCCAGCAGGTGCTGGCTGTGAGTGCGATGTATCTCAATGTCTATTACATTCTTAATGCCGACCATATCGTCCTGTCGCCTCAGGCGCTGGATGTCATTACGGCGTGGCTCGCACAGGAGGACAAATAAATGCAACTCGTATTAGTCACTCCTCGCGCCACCGAAAAATCCTACCGGCTCATCACAAGCCAAAACACCTACATCTTTGACGTGCCACTGTCGGCTAACAAGCAGCAGATCGCTGCGGCTGTCGAGGCGCAATATGACGGCACTAAGGTAGCCAATGTCACTACTGCCGTGCAAAGCGGCAAAGCTATTCGCTACAGCCGGGGCAAGCGCCGCTACCCAGGCACCACACACCGCCACGACAGCAAAAAGGCGTACGTGCGCCTAAGTGAAGGCGAGATCAAGGTGTTTGAGACAGAAGAACAACAGCCGCAAACAGAGCAGAAGGAGGATAAGTAATGCCGATTAAGCAGTACAACCCAACCACTCCCGCCCGCCGCGGCATGACATCGCAGGATTTGAGCGATGTGACGACTCGTAAGCCGCTCAAGAGCCTTGTCAAGGCTGGTAAGCAGAAGGCTGGTCGCAATAACACGGGTAAGATCACCGTCCGGCACCGTGGTGGTGGCGTTAAGCGGCACTACCGCTTGCTCGACCATCGCTTGGCCGCTGGCTTGACGCTGACGGTGGAGGAGATCGAGTACGATCCAAACCGCAGTGCACGGATTGCTCGCGTCAAGGATCAGCACGGTCTCTACCACTACATCTTGGCCGACACCCAAATGACTAAGGGTAAGGTGCTCCAGACTGGTGCCGATGCGCCAATCGAGGCGAGCAACCGCATGCCACTGGCTAACATCCCGGTTGGTAGCCAAATCTACGCTATCGAGATCAACCACGGTAAGGGTGCTCAGATGGTGCGTAGCGCTGGTACTAAAGCCCAGCTCATGGCCAAAGAAGACGGCTACGCCATGGTGCGGATGCCCAGTGGTGAGGTGCGCAAGTTCCGCCTCGAGTGCGAAGCCAGCATTGGTGTGGTAGGCAACGTCCAGCACCAGAATGTTAAGCTTGGCTCGGCCGGTCGCCGTCGCCGTATGGGGTGGCGTCCAAGTGTCCATGGTAAGGCTATGAACCCAGCCGATCACCCAATGGGTGGTGGTGAAGGCAAGACGGGTCCTGGCCGCATTCCGAAGACGCCATGGGGTAAGCCAGCAATTGGCTTCAAGACCCGCCGCCGCAAATCAACGAATAAGATGATTGTCCGCAGTCGTCACGAAGCTAAGAGGAAGAGGTAGTCTATGAGTCGTTCACTCAAAAAAGGCCCATTCGTCGACGCGAAGCTTGCCAAAAAAGTGGCAGCGCTGAAAGTTGGCGACCGCACCGTGATAAAGACCTGGGCCCGCAGCAGCACGATCACGCCAGAGATGGTGGGGTTCACCTTTGCAGTGCACAATGGTCGGGTGCATGTGCCGGTGCTGATTACAGAAAACATGGTTGGCCATAAGCTCGGTGAGTTTAGCCCAACCCGTAAGTTCCGCAAGCACGGTGGAAAGGATAAGAAGTAATGGCCGCATCACAGACACAACAGGGGTCGAGCGATGCACCAGCCATCGTTCGGGCGCATATCAAGGGTATAGACCAGACCCCACGCAAGGTTAGCATCGTTGCTAGCCTGGTGCGTGGCCGCAGTGTGGCCGATGCGCTGGTCATTCTTGATCACACCCCGCGCCGCGCTGCACTGCCCGTCAAGAAGGCAATCGCCAGCGCCCAAGCCAACGCCATCAACAACCATGGCCTCGACCCACGCAGTTTGCACATTCACAGCCTTAGCGTGACTGCTGGCCCACGCCTGCGCCGCTACAAGCCGGCCAGCCGCGGCCGGGCTCAGCCATTCCAGAAGCGCTCGAGCCATATCTTGGTCGAGGTGAGTGGTGTGGAGAAGCAGGTCAAGAAGGCACCCGCCAAAGCAACCGATACAGCCAAGAAAGGAGACAACTAAATGGGCCAAAAAGTAAACCCAGTCAGTTTCCGCCTCCAAGTCCACAAAAACTGGAGCTCGCGTTGGTTTGGCCAAAACAAGCGCGACTTTGCGGCTTGGTTGGCAGAAGACATCAAAATCCGTGAGCTGATTGAAGCTCGCTATGCAAGCCGGCCAACGATTGACCGGATCGAGATTGAGCGCAGCCCAAACCAGATTACCATCGCAATTCACACTGCCAAGGCTGGTGTGGTGATTGGCCGCGGTGGGGCTGGCGTGACAGAGCTCAAGCGACAGATCGAGAAGATCGCCAGCTTGCCAGTCCGTATCAATATTGAAGAGGTTCGTCGGCCAGAGCTCAGTGCCAAGCTGGTGTCGGAGAATATTGCTCGCCAGCTCGAGCGCCGCGCTAACTTCCGTCGTGCTGTCAAGATGGCTGCCCAGAACACTATGAATAGTGGTGCAAAGGGTATCCGTATTGAGGTAGCCGGCCGGCTTAACAATGCCGAGATGGCACGCCGCGAGAAGGTCATCGAGGGCTCGGTGCCACTGCACACCTTGCGGGCCGATATCGACTTCCACACTGCACGGGCCAACTGCCCTGGCGTGGGTATCGTCGGCGTCAAGGTCTGGATCTATAAGGGTGAAAGGAGTGCGAAGTAATGTTACTACCGAAGAAAACAAAATTTCGCAAAGTCCGCATTGGTAAGAACCGAGGCAATGCCACACGGGGCAACTACATTGCTTTTGGTGACTATGGCCTGCAGAGCCTGAGCAACGAGCGTATCACAAGCCGCCAGATCGAGGCAGCGCGCCAGGCAATGACCCGCTACGTCAAGCGTGGTGGTAAGATCTGGATCCGTATCTTCCCACATACCCCGGTGAGCCGCAAGCCACTGGGTCTGAAGATGGGTGGTGGTAAGGGTAACCCTGAGTTCTTTGTTGCGAAGGTCAAGAATGGCACTGTAATGTTTGAAATGAAGGGTGTGCCAGAGGATGTCGCCCGCGAGGCAATGCGCCTGGCGAGCCACAAGCTGCCCGTCAAAACACGCTTTATTAAGAAAGAGGAGGCCTAGCGATGGCAGAGAATGCAGTCCCTGCAACAGAGGTCAAGAGCCTCGAGACACTCCAGCAAGAGCTGGCCGCCAAGCGCGCCGACCTGCTTGAGGCCCAGCGTGGCCACCGGGCAGGTGAGCTCGCCAATCCGCGGATCCTTGGTGTATATCGCCGAGAGATTGCGCAGATACTAACGGAAATTAATCAGCGGAAAGGAACAAACTAATGGCCAAGACATTGACCGGCGTTGTTTCCTCGGCCGCGGGCAACAAGACCATCACGGTGACCGTGACCAGCCGCGAAACACACCCTATTTACGGCAAGCAATACACCGTCACCCGTAAGTATGCTGCTCACGACGAGACAAACGATGCCAATGTTGGTGATACGGTGCGGGTCATCGAGACACGCCCGATCAGCAAGCGCAAAGCATTTCGGCTTGACGCCGTGCTCAAGCGCTCGCAGGGCTCGATTGAGCTCAAAAACGATGACGCAGGCGAAGAGGAGGCAGCATGATCCAGCAAGAATCTCGCCTTAAGGTAACAGACAACAGTGGTGCAAAGTCTATTCTCTGCATTCGCGTGCTGGGTGGTACTCGGCGTCGCTACGCCCGGGTGGGTGATGTGATTGTCGCCAGCGTCAAAGACGCCAGCCCGACTGGCAACGTCAAGAAGAAGTCTATCGTTAAGGCGGTGGTGGTACGCACTCGCGACCAAATCCGCCGCAAAGATGGCAGCACTATCTGCTTCGACGATAACGCTGCCGTTATTATCAACGACGACAAGACGCCCAAGGCAACTCGTGTCTTTGGCCCTGTGCCACGCGAATTGCGCGACCTTGGCTATAGCAAGATCATTAGCTTGGCACCGGAGGTACTCTAATGGCACAGCGCATCAAAAAAGACGATATCGTCAAGATCATCAGTGGTGACGACAAAGGCACGACGGGTAAGGTGCTGGCCGTCAACCCCGCTCAGCAGACTGCATTGGTCGAGGGCGTGGGGCTGCGACACCGCCATGTCAAGCCAAGCCAGCTTAACCCACGTGGGGGTACCAAGGAGATTCATGTGCCAGTGCCACTGAGCAAGCTCGCGCTGGTTGTCGACGAAGCAGCTGGCACAACAAGCCGCATTGGCTATACTACTAATGCTGAGGGCGCCAAGGTACGCGTTGCTCGGCAACTGAACAACAAGGAGGTCAACTAATGGCGAAGGCAACTGCATCCGCCGCTCCGACTCCTCGCTTGAAAGCCTTGTATCTGGATCAATACCGCAAGGAACTCCAGGCCGAATTAGCCTTGAGCAATGTGCACCAAGTGCCCAAGCTCGAGAAGATTGTGGTCAGCGCAGGAATCGGCAAGCACAAAGAAGACAAGCGCTACCACCAACTGGTACGCAATACCATTACTAAGATCACTGGGCAAGCACCGGTTGATCGCTTGGCCAAGAAGTCGATCGCCGGCTTTAAGATCCGTGCTGGCATGGGTGCGCCGATTGGCGTGAGTGTGACGCTGCGCGGCGCTCGGATGTACGAATTCCTCGACCGGCTGGTCAATGTTAGCCTGCCGCGGGTGCGCGACTTCCACGGCGTGGGCAGCAAGTTCGACAAGGGTGGCAACTACAACCTTGGCATTACCGACCAGGGTATTTTCCCCGAGCTCACCTTTGAGGAGACGCAGATCGTTCATGGCCTCCAGGTGACGATTGCCATCGAGCAGGGCAGCCCAGCGGCGAGCCGGGCACTGCTGGAGAAGTTTGGTCTGCCGTTTGAGAAGGAGGGGAAATAGCGTATGGCTAAGAAATCAATGATTGCACGCGATCGCAAACGCCAAAAGATGATCGAGAAATTCGCTGCCAAGCGCGCTGAGCTCAAGGCGGCGGGCGACCTCGATGGCCTGCAAAAGCTGCCGCGCAACTCCAGCCCAACCCGCTGGAAGAACCGCGACGCCCTCAGTGGTCGGCCACGTGGCTATATGCGCCGCTTTGGCCTGAGCCGCATCAACTTCCGTGAGAAGGCATCGAAGGGCGAAATCCCAGGCATTACAAAGAGCAGTTGGTAACGGAAAGGAGATAGAGTTATGAGTTTACAATCAACTGACCCAATCGCGGATCTCCTCACCCGAATCCGCAACGCTGCGATGGTTGGCAAGACGGAAGTCCGTGTGCCCACTAGCAAGCTCAAGCAAGTTGTGGCCGAGCAATTGGTCAAGAATCACTACCTGGCAGGTGCTACCGTAGAGGATGGCAAGCCACGCGGTACGTTGGTCGTCACGATCAACCGCGCTGGCGAGAGCCCAGCCTTTACCGAGCTGGCCCGGGTGTCTAAGCCAGGCCGCCGCGTGTACGTGGCTGCTGCCGACATCCCCAAGGTCAAGCAAGGCCGCGGCATCGTCCTCGTCAGCACCAGCAAGGGTGTCATGACTGGTGGCGAAGCAGCCAAGCATAAGCTTGGTGGCGAAGTGCTGATGAAGATCTACTAATCCGCACATAGCTAGTAAAACGAAAGCGCCGAGGAGAAATCCTGGGCGCTTTTTGTGATAGACGGCACGCGGCATTATCGCGGTGGTGCATACGATGAACCTCAAAAACCTTGCTCAGTACTCACGGGTCATCTCTTCATACTCCCTCCTCAGAAACACTAGAAGGGTCGATAGTTCTTAAACGTCGACCTCTTGACGCCAGGGCTGAGATTCAATCGTAACGATCGATTCTCGCGCTCCAGCAGATGAAGTGATGAGAGAGGCTGTGAGGTTTATAGTATCTAACGCGGTTATCCCAATTTAATAAGAGGGAGCAGCAGCTATCATCGCTGCTACCATACCAATGTACCCGAGAGGTAGGGGTGGTAGCACGATGAGTGCTGCGCGTAGTAAGATGGGCACGTCTTTTCGCCTCACGGCAAAGTATAGAGCAAACAGCAGTACGTTTGCTGCAGGTTGGAAATATGCTATTCCAAGAATCAAGTCTTGAGTGCTTGAATTATGACGAGTACCTCCCATAAATCCATCCAAAGGGCGTGCGCCAGATAGCTTAACGAGAATACCAAACACCATTACAGATATAACAAATACACCAGCCGCCACCCCAACTGCTTGCAGCCACGTCAAACGGTCGACGAACCGAGGGAGGGGGTCGATTGGTATGTTCTTTGCTACCTCAGCTCGAGGTTGTGGTGTGTCATCGTGAGGGTGCTCTGCCGCGCTTTGGGAGGCTGCGAGTTTTAAGAGATCTCGCCTAACAGAGAAGTGTATAATGATAGCCAGCGCACAAAGTGGAAATGTCACGAGGAAGATTGTAACTACAAACATAAGCATATTAATGACCGAGATGGCCGAAATAGGTGAATTGTGATAGGGATGGAACGATTCATGAATATAGCTTAGGCTGAACCCTAAACCCCACTCAATCATTATTGCCGATATATAGATACCACCTAGCCAGGCTATCAATTTTGGCCACGTCATGCGATCAAAACACGAGGGGCGTGGTGGCTGCGTCCAGTTATTTTGCGGATGTGCCATCTCATGCTGAGGGTGTGGTGTGCCATCGTGACGCTGTGATGTAGCATCGTGAGATGGTGATGGTGTTTGTGAAGAATCCTTATCCATAGCAACATCATAGCATATGATGGTACCATTTTCGATTTATTTCAATAAGATTGTAAGGCTATCTCTTGGCAGAGTTTGTAGGGTAATAGGAATAAGGACTGTTGAAGGTTAGAGGCTCATAACGCAGCACGTGGGGTGCTCTTCCTGTGGTGGAGGGCGCATTTGTATGGTTGTGTGGATTTGGGAGCTGTGTATACAAATATGTAATCAGTTGACATTGAGCGAAATAGAGAGTATGGTATAGACCAATAGTGAATAATACAGATGTAGGCGCATTATGACACGCGAGGTATCAATCCCACGTAGGCTACAAGAGCCAAAAGATCCATATACACCAAAGCCACCAAGTGATTTTCAGCAGACATTCAGGGCATTGAAGGATCGTGTAGCAGATGACCCATCGCATTATAACACTGCACTTGCTCAGCTAGATACTTTCGATTTTGCAGGCAGTGCAACAACAAAACAAGCATACCAATGGAATCTCTCTGCGCTGATTGCAGAGCAAAGTGAAGTGGTCGATCCAGCGGTGGTTGACCAAGCGCGAACAACAATGAGGACAGTGTTGGACGACTGGTTTGATAATCATACGTCGTCGCATCCAGATGTGCTGCACTACCAAGAGCAGCTGGGGTTTGTCTTGCCAACGAAGGATGATTTTGCTGAGTTTATACGTAACCACCCGCAGATCGGTGAGGATCAATGGCAACTAAATGATATATTTACTTCATGGCGAGATGCATACTGCGATATGCGCTTGCGACAGGCCGATGCAGAAGTATTTCCGGCTGGTCGAGAGCTTGCTCGTGCGCTCCGGGCAGCTGGGGTGGATCGTATCGATTTTGCTGAACAATGGCAGGCGAAAGACGGTATCGCAGAGGAGGTTGGTGCCGCAAAGAGTAATACGGATGAGCAAGCTCGGCAGCTTGATACATTCCGTCGGCAAGATATGGAACAAAGCGTGTTATGTCGCCAGTGCTTCTTATACGATAGCCTTGAGGAGCTTGCGGCTGATTTACGTCAGTTCTATATGCCATTTGGTAGCGAGATAGACGAGGAAGTTCTGCAGCGGGTCATTCTTGATCCACTAAAAAGACATAGTATTCCAGAGCTTGCAGTCCGACAGTACGAGCAATTTCAGCAAACAAATGGCTATGAATACGAGTGCCCCTGGCTAGAAGAAATTAAGTGCTGGAGCGTGATTAAAGCTGGTACGCACGAAGACGATAGCTATATCTATCAGGTAGAATTATCCTCTCAGGCGGATACCGATCGATTTGCTGTCTATTGTGACAAATCAAGCACTGGTGGCGATGTAGCGCGCATCAGTCTGAAGCCGATGCTTATACCATATGAAGAATTGCGCCTGATGACTCATATAAACGACCCTCTCACCCAGGACGAGTTTGGCCAAATGCGGCAGCAAGCAGAGCGCAATGGCATTGAGCCAACTGAACTCACCTATGACACTGAGGTTACCAGAAAGAGCATAACACAGTGGTCATTTCCTGAGGAGACACACACGGAGCTGATGGAGATCCTCCGAACCTATGGTGTAGAAGTAGACTATATTACAAGTGAGCGAGGTTCTGAGCTACAGAGAAACTTTGGTTTTGCGCTCGTACGAGAAGTGAGAGAGGCCTTGCATAGTGAAGCAGACGATGGAGAAGGCAACAACGATACGATAACAACATATCGTATAAAGATGCCAGAGAAGTATAGCCTTGAAATTGCCAACCCATCTAAAGATGTTGTCGCCAAGATAAGAGCATTGGGCCGGCTCATATCTCGGCGGATTTTGTAACGAAACCTCAATATTGCTTTTCCATCAAAAATACCACATACTAATGCGCAAGCACTCAGAACGAAAGTAAAAAACGAAGCGAAGTATCTTATAGAACGCCATGCCATCATACGAAGTATCACCATTATCATCCTGCGAAGTAACGTCATATGAAGACCAGTTGACCGACGCGCTGTGGTATCGTGCAAGTCAGCGGGCTGTGGAGCTGCTGAATACGCAGGATTTGCAACGAGCCGACCTCCGGTGGCCGACACCGCTTGCGACATTGCCGACTGCACTGCCGCTGCGGGGCCGTGCCCACTATGATGATACGATTGACCCAATAGCACATATGCCAATCGCCCAGATGAGTTGCGAGGAGCTCGCGAGCTACTGCGCGCTAGACAAGGTTGGGGCAGTGATGGCGCGTGGTGCTGCTTTGCTGCCCGAGCTCGTGCCGCAGGCTCAGCATGATGTCGTGCGGCAGCGCCTCTTTGAGACGATGGCGCAGTCGAGCTCGCCCAAGCAGTGGCAGCAGGCTGATCAGCGCAACCGCTGGCAGTACGAGACCGACCAGCCGTTGATCGAGCAGGGCGATATGATCCACGCCATGCAGCCAGCCCACGTTGCTGAGGCACTGGTGCTTGGCTTGCGCTGCAGCGAGGTTACTCATCGGCAGGGGCTTGACCCAGTTTTTCCGCTGACGGTGAGCTTCTTCGCCGCTCGCCGCACGGTGCAGCCTGGGAGCGATATACCACTACCCCGCAATGACCCCTATGGCCTCGTCAATCTCATTTTGGCCCAGCCAGAGCCTGGCCAGGTGTATCTATCACGCGAGCATACTCAGCAATACCAGAGCTTCGTGAGTATGGCGACAACAGAGGTTAAGGGTATTGTGATTCGCGATCGGAGCACAGACTGGACGGCGGAGGAAGTTGCCGATGCAATCAAGCATATGCGGCAGATCATTCCCCGGAGCGGCCGCTATATCCCACTCTATCGGCAATCGACGGGCCGGCTCCTCTTGACGCCTGAGCAGTTTGATGCTGCCCGGAGGTAGGTGTATAATCTCTAAAGAGAATTAGCTGGACGGCCCGTCTTGCTTGTATGAGCTTTTGCCCCTGCGGTTCATTTGATGGAGATATGGGTGAGAAGGGTGTATTGGTATGGGTCATGCTGAGGTTTCGCCGCTGGTGTTTTTCTAGCCTTGCACTCCCCCCACCATCTGTGGTACAATTAGCAAGATATTAACTTTGCGAGTGAAACGGGAGTTTTGCGTTCTGGTTGTTCGCCTATGGAGAGCGGCCGGCAGCACGAGACAAACATTTTGCGCGCGACTAACGAAAGGTAAGCAATGAGTCTGAGTCGAATCGGAAAACTGCCGGTGGCGATTCCATCGGGTGTGACAATCACGGTTGACTCTGGTGATGTGGTCGTCAAGGGCCCCAAAGGTGAGCTCTCGCAGTTCATTACGCCAGCGGTCGAGGTGAAGGTCGAGGACGGACAGGTGACGGTTCATCCCAAGGATGAGTCTAAGGCTGCTCGGGCCCAGCATGGGCTGATGCGCGCCCTCATCAACAACATGGTGATTGGCGTGACCCAGGGGTACGAGAAGCGCCTCGAGGTCAAAGGTGTGGGCTTTCGGGTTTCGTCGAGCAATAACGAGCTGACGATGAGCCTGGGCTTTAGCCACGAAGTCCACTACAAAGCTCCAGAGGGGGTTAATGTAACAAACGAGCGAATGGTGATCGTCGTGACGGGTATCGACAAGCAAAAGGTCGGCCAAGTCGCCGCCGAGATCCGCGCTCTTAAGAAGCCAGAGCCATACAAGGGCAAGGGCATTATGTATGTTGGTGAGCAAATTTTGCGCAAAGCAGGGAAGGCAGGTAAGAAATAATGGCACACGCATTAGCAAAAAAACTCCTGAATCGTGACCTGCGCAAGCGCCGCGTCCGAGCTCGCGTGCACGGCACGGCTCAGCGCCCACGCTTGAGTGTGACGATTAGCAACCTGCATGTGAGTGCGCAGCTTATCGATGATGACGCCCACGCAACATTGGCTGCTGCCACTACTGTTGGTACCAAAGCAACTGGCACCATGACAGAGAAGGCCGCCAAGGTGGGCACAGATATCGCCAAGAAGGCCAAGAAAGCAAAGATAAGTGCAGTCGTCTTCGACCGCAATGGTCGCCAGTACGCTGGCCGCTTGAGCGCACTCGCAGACGCTGCCCGCAAGGAAGGATTGGAGTTTTAGTATGGCAGACAGACCTGCAAATACTACACCTCGCCCAAATGACCGGCGCAACCAGCGTGGTCGGGGCCGGGGTGGTCGTCGCGATGACCGGCGCAACCAGCGTGATGACACGCCAAAGGAATTTGAAGAAGTTGTTGTCAACATCGACCGCGTGGCGCGCGTTGTTAAAGGTGGCCGCCGCTTCCGCTTTAAAGCGCTCGTGGTGGTGGGCAACCGCAAGAACAAGGTTGGTGTTGGTGTGGCGAAGGGTGCCGATGTGCAAACCGCCATTGCTAAGGCAACCTCAGTAGCCAAGAAGCATCTCGTTGTTATTCCGGTGGTAAATGAGACCATCCCGCATGAGATGGAAGTCAAGCTTAGTGGTGCGCGCGTGCTTATCAAGCCAGCTGCGCCTGGTACTGGTATCATTGCTGGTGGTGTGGTACGCGCCGTTATTGGTGTGACGGGCATTCGCAACCTGCTTTCGAAGAGCTTGGGCAGCACCAACAAGGTAAATATTGCCTATGCTACGGTAGAAGCCCTGCGCAGTATGGTCCCCCGTGAGCAGTGGGTTGGTGCCAAGAAGCAACCCGCAAAGGAGGGCAAGTAGATGAAATACAACGAACTCCACATTGCAGCCAATAAAGATCGCAAGCGCGTTGGTCGTGGCATTGCCGCTGGTGGTGGTAAGACCGCTGGCCGTGGTACCAAGGGGCAAAACGCCCGTACTGGTAAGAAGCTGCGCCCAATGTTCCAAGGTGGGCAGAACGGTATTGCCACAGCAGTGCCAAAGGCACGTGGCTTTAAGAGCTTGCGCACCCCTGCTCAGGTGGTGTATAGCGATCATCTCAACAGCCTGTCGGGCACTGTTGATAACTTTGCGCTGTACGAGGCTGGGCTGATTGAGACGCCATTCCACAGCGTGAAGGTGATCACCCGTGGTGAACTGACTACCAAGCTTGTGCTCCAGACGCAAGGTGCGTCGAAGAGTGTAGTAGCTGCGCTTGAGGCAGCTGGTGGCTCATTCGAAAAGACCGCCACGCCGCGCCAAACCTCGCGCAAACAAGCCGAGGCAGAGGACGCCGCGTAAGAAGCATTTTGCTGACACAACGACAAAGCACCTCTCGTCTAAGAGGTGCTTTGTTACTGAGGAGACGCCTCGTATAGACGCGCGCTCAAAAATTTATCTATACGCTATAGGATTTGCCAAAAAAATAACTACACACTCTGGTGTAGCTGATCGTAGCCAGGCAAGAAACATCGTGACGCATGTGCCAGCATTGTACTGGATTAGCGCAACACCAATGATTATACTTGCCCATCCTTGTCTCCTTGTGTTATGTGGTTTTTGTTATAGCTATAATAGAGCTATAACAAAGTTGTATTAAACGAGCGGTAGCCTAGTGCCATTTATTAGCAAGGGTAAAATGGCCACAAGCCCTTGCCACATAAAAGGTACTTCATATCTTACCACCAAGGCACCTTGGGTAGATCCCACCAGCCCCAGTCGTACTGAATTGGTTTTCCTGTTGGCATAGCGTATTTCCTCCTTTCTAATCCTAGTGTAGCAATAATTTGCTTGCACTGCAAATTTCGTACAATAAACAGAGGTCGCAAAAAGAACCAGCACTATGCTGGCTCTTTTGTTTGAGATGCTAGATTTTTAGGCTTGCGGTGGCTGCTGTGGTAGATAGTACGGCGCAGGCTGAGGTGCAACCGGCCCAAGATACTGGCTAGAGCCAAAGCCGAGCATTGGGTACATAATGACCGGGAAGAATAGCATCAGCACACCAAAGCCGGTTGATTTGCCAAAGGACTTCGCAAGCTCGAGCGTCGACACAACAGCGACGTACAAGTTGACGAAAGGTACGAACAACAGCAATACCCACCACTCAGGCCGACCGATGATCTGCATGAGCACAACGGTATTGTAGATAGGGATAAGGGCAGCCCAGCCTGGCTTGCCAGCCTTGGTAAATATTCGCCACAGCGAGGCAAGCACGACGGCCATCACAGCAAGGCTCAGGATGAGCATAATGATGACCATAATGATGACCATCACCCACATCAGTGGGTCGAGGGGGCTGCTGGCTGCTGTGGTATATGAGGGGGTTGAATAATAGCTTGAAGGATAATCGTAGTCCATACTACTCTAAAGTTAGTGAATAAAGCTTGTTATAGCAGACAGCGTGGGATGTCGTAAATTGCGAGGTAGAAGAAGTATAGAGAGGTGGCTTTCGCGATTATGATTTATTTATTGAGAAAATAGATAATACGAAAACACAAAGTAGTAAGTAAGCGTATAGAAACAGAACATACTAAAAAGCTAATGCCAATATAACGGTAACTCTTTTGTGACTAAGTTTTGTCTTAGTCTCTATATTAGCTATTGCTTATCTATCTATCTATATTTCCACTTCTCTATCTATATCTCTATTCATCTATCTTCCTCTTTCTCTATATATCTATACTATTCTCTATCTTTATATATCCATATATCCAACCATATCGATCTCTCCTATTATATATATGAATATATAAAAAGAAGAGAAAAAAGAACCCACGCTAACAGAGAAAAAACAGGGTAAACCAGGCGAATTTCGAAATTCGCCTGGTTTGAAGGAAGAAAACGAGAGAAATAGAGGGGAGGATGGGGGAGAAAAGGTAGCAGAGCGAAGCGTTACTGCTCTGCCCCTTGCGCTTTCAGCTCGCGTTCGTAGCTTTGGAGGCGCTCGATAATGTCGTCGATATCGCCACCGAGGGCAGCGGGGATGTTGCTGCGGCTATAGCGGATGCGGTGGTCGGTGATGCGGTCTTGGGGGAAGTTGTAGGTACGGATCTTTTCGCTGCGGTCGCCGGTGCCCACTAGAGCGCGGCGTTCGGCAGTGAGCTTGGCGTTTTCTTCATCGATCTTGCGCTGGAGGAGGCGCGAGCGCAGGACGCTCATAGCCTTCTCGCGGTTCTTGATCTGCGACTTCTCATCTTGGTTGGTAACGATCATACCAGTGGGGAGGTGGGTGATACGCACGGCTGAGTCGGTTGTATTGACGCTCTGCCCACCGTGGCCGCTTGAACGGTAGATGTCGATGCGGAGGTCATTAGGGTTAATGGTAATGTCTGTCTCTTCCGCTTCGGGCAAGACTGCTACTGTGGCGGTGCTGGTGTGGATGCGCCCCTGGCTCTCAGTGACGGGCACGCGCTGGACGCGGTGTACACCGCCCTCGAACTTGAGTTTGGCGTAGGGTGCATCGCCTGAAATCTTGAATATGACTTCTTTGTACCCACCAGAGTCATTGGCGGACTCGCTCAGCAGCTCAGTGCGGTAGCCATGCGCCTCGCACCAGCGCAGGTACATGCGGTAGAGCTCGGCCGCAAAGAGCGAGGCTTCGTCGCCGCCAGCGCCAGCCCGGATCTCCATGATGATATTTTTCTCGTCATTAGGGTCTTTGGGGGTGAGGAGAACGAAGAGCTCGTCGTCTAGCTGGGCAATGGTGGCTTCGTCCTCGGGGATCTCGAGCTTGGCCAGCTCGGCGAGCTCATCGTTGCCCTGAGCGAGCTGACGCGCCTCAGCCAGCTGCTGCTCCACGGTAGCGCGCTTGGTAGCGGTAGCAATGATGGTCTCAAGCTCCGCAAAACGCTTATTCTTAGCGGTAAAATCGGGTGCACTATACGCATCAGGCTGAGCAAGAAACTGCTCTAGCGCAGCGCGCTCAGCCGTCAGGGTGGCGATATCGAGAGAAATTTTGGGCATATAGTAATGATTATACCACGAGAAGTGGCCGCCAGACCACTTAAGTGTATTACTCTTGGCTTCTGATCTCCCATCAGTTTTAGAAACTTGCCTATAGAGAAGAACATTTCATAATACATTGACAAATCAAGAGAGAGAGAGTACATTAGCTAGTATATTGAGTCAACTCAAACGGAACTTTAGCGATATGACAGAAAAAATTAGCAATAGACGTGAGCAGCTACAGCAAAAACCATCTCAAGAGATAATACGTACTCACGAGATATCATGGCATGCCCTGCGCGGCTATGACTTTGCCGGGCTCGAATCGATCCTCCAGTACGGCTTAGAGCCTGCTGATAACCAGCAAGATCATTGTGTGTGTTTGTCTGTTGCACCTGTCGCTGCGTGGTTGGCTGATAGGCCAGCTAATTCGTTTTATACCTACACACTTCAAAATGGGATTAGCCTTGCAATTGATACAAGGCATAAACGCCCAACGGGCGACTATGGCGGCTTTTTGGACGAGATAAGGGTGAGCCATGTGCAGCCAGATAAAATTGCTGGAATTATGTTGCCAGACCAAGCGCTGAGCCAACCACTTGTAGATATGACAACCCAGAGTGAGCCCAGGAAACCCCAGCAAGCAGAGAGCTATATTCGTCGTACGGCAAGACATGTGCAAGCCTTGGGTGCAACGATAGGCGAGGCAGACCAAGCGTATTTGCAAGAAGCTATCGAATTGTCTCGTGATGGAAAGCCTTTTTCTCGTGAGCAGAATGATGCTATCCAAGCAATGTTTATGAATTATTACTCGCAATGTTTGGAGCAGTTAGGTTTGGAGCCGACCGTAGGAGAGATGATACAGCTTGTTTTTGCAAGAGCAAACAAAACTCTTGATGTTTATGGCTGGACGGAGGAGCAGAAGCAGGAAATTGACCGAAGAAATACTCATGAGTCTGTGAAAAAAGTTGGTGCTTGTGCTTTGGGTGGTAGCAGTATATTTGGGAGTGACTATGATAGGCTCTCAAGAGCTATTGGAGGACTTGATGAATTAGTAAATTATGGGGAAAACCTAGGACTTACTTCTAGTGATCTATACTTGTTGCGTCAGCGTCCTGTGAAGAAGCGTCGTCATTGATTACGTGCGAGCCGCCTGTTTTCACTATTTTATCGTAACACCCCTGTAGGCGAAGTGCTATGTGCTTGATGTGCAAAGGACCTAGGGTGGCTAGTCTTTGTTTGCCATTTAGTGGTGGCAGAGGAAGAGTGAGATAAAAAGCACCTTCTAGAGAAGGTGCTGTACGCTAAATGCCTGTAGTAGATTACTACACAGCCTTAGCAGAGTCGTCTTTGCCAGCGCTGGCTTGAGCGGCTTTGGCGGCCTTTTTGGCGTTTTGCTTCTTGGCTTTGTTGGCCAGAGCGGCGCGGCGTGCCTCGGCAGCTTTGCGGCGTGCCTCGAAGCGGTCGACCCGGCCCTCGGTGTCGATAATCTTCTCCTCGCCAGTGAAGAACGGGTGAGACTTGCTGGAGATATGGACCTTGACGAGCGGATACTCGTTGCCATCCTCCCAGGTGATGGTGTCGTCGGTCGCGACCGTCGACTGCGTCAAAAACGCAAAGCCCGCCTGATCATCGCTAAATACGACAGGGCGGTAGGTTTGTGGGTGAATACTGCTTTTCATAACCGCTATATTGTAGCAGAGAGGGTGGGAGGTTGTCAAAGCACAAGAATAAGGCACAAAAGAGTATTATTATATAACAAAAAGGTGTATACTAGTGACACCTGTATAATAAACAGATATAATAGAGCATATTGTTATGATAACTGAACGGCAACGAGCCGCTCAAAACAGCGAGATGTATGGCAACCACATCCCAGAGACAGCTACTCATTTTACATATTTAGACAGTCAGGACATTCCTAGGGAGGGCCACCTTTCTAACGCTGAGCTTGGTTGTAATGTCAACAAAGAAGAGGCAACTACAGAGGAGCGGCCTCTAGAAATACCACAGGGTTGGCTGTGGTCTGATGAGATGGACGCCCCTAGTCTATCTGCTCATGGAATGACACGCCTTATGGAGAACGCACGGCAATACATCCATCAGAGTCAGCAGGGCGAGTGTGTTGATCAGGAGATAGAAACTGTGATTCAGCAAGGGTATGTTGATAATGCGCAAAGGATTCAGCAGGTTCAAGAGAGAGTATTGCTACTAGAAAACAAAGCGACCGCTGCCAAGAGTCCTCAGCAACGAACGAGGATTGCTCGCGCAATTGGACAGCAAAAGAAGTTGATTGAGGGGTTGCAAGTTCAAGATGGTATGTTTGATGACGCACAGGTGGCTCATACAGTGCAACAGATTCTCGCGGAGCGTGAACGCAAAATGATTGATGCGGCTATAGACCAGAGGATAGAAGCTAATCGATATCCATGGCAAATGATCAACAGTGAATATATACCAGATGCCGTCATGACACAGATCGTGCAATACTATCAGCAGCTGATTGGTTCAAAAGGTCGAAATCGTGATGGATATGGAACTATACGTATTCCAGGGGTAGTGTCGACACAGTCACCGGACGATAGGCAATTGCTTACAGAGTACAATATAGACATAGGACACAATAAGATGGTTAGTAGGAGTGAACTACAGGCGGCAGGAGTATTTTTTGTTAATACTGTTGGCGAAGGAGAGCAACCGATCTTTGGTGTACCCATCCCAGATGAGACACAACCCGATGGTTATCTACATGTAGAAAATAAAGTTTTGTTGACAAAGGAAGAGCTCCAGAAAGTGTATGACTATCAGCAAGCACAGGGGTATGGTATTGGCGATTACGACCCTGATGATGTTGTGATGGATATGATTATGCTCAATGTGCGTGGTGGTGAGTCGCGTTTTGGAACCCGCAGTAGTGCTGCTATTACGTTTATGGGTGACGGTGAGCGGATAAATAAGTATGGAAAAACTTCATCTCCCTTTGTGGGAGATAGTGACGATGAGCTTCCTGGCCAGTTTGGCGGAGCACTCAAGTATAAGGACGGGACATCTTTGCGCTTAACTGCAGTGCAGGCAGCGCTCATCAACCGATGTCAAGACTATCCTGGAATGAGTGAGATGTATGATGAAAATACTCAACATGATCAACGATATATCTCGGCGAGTCAGTACATTCGAGAAATATATTTGCCTCAGCCTACTAAGAGAGAAGTATTCTACGCTATAAAGCAAGGTGCGTTTACTGCACGTGAGCGGGCATGGGTAGGCGGGTTCGATCAGGAAGAGGCGGCTGCACTTGCGTCAAATCGCATACTCTAGTATACTACAACACTGTAACTAACCATAACGACACAGCTCCACACCACTCCATACCGTGTGGGGCAAGGCAAAAAGGAGTAATGCGATATGGCCGTGCAGGCAGATATCAAGGCTTTGTTTGAAGCCGGTGCTCATTTTGGGCACAAGACCAGCCGGTGGCATCCGAAGATGGCACCATATATTCATAGCAAGCGGCAAGATAGTCACATCATCGACCTGGCGAAGACGGTCGAGGCACTAAATGTGGCGCTGCCTATCATTAGCAAGACAGTGGCAAGCGGCAAGCAAGTCCTCTTCGTCGGCACCAAGAAGCAGGCGAAGGACATCACCCGCCAAGCGGCCGAGGCAGTTGGTCAGCCATATGTCACCAACCGCTGGGTAGGCGGGATGCTCACTAATGTGACGACCACCACAGCGCAGATCAAGAAGCTCAAAGACTTGGAGCGCCGCATGGCTAGTGGTGACCTTGAGAAGCGCTACAACAAGCTGGAAGTCCAGCGCTACCAAGAAGAGATCGATAGCCTCAACTTCAAATATGGTGGCATCAAAGACCTTAACGGCAAGCCTGGCCTGGTGCTGGTGCTCGACATCTTGGCCGACAACAACGCATTGCGCGAGGCGAAGACGCTGGGTGTGCCGGTGATCGGTATTGTTGACACCAACGCCAACCCCGACTTGGTGGATTATCCTATCCCCGCCAACGATGATGCGATTAAGAGCCTGCAGCTGATGCTCGACTACTTCAGTGCAGCAGTCAACGAGGGCAAGGCAACGAAGGAGGAGAACTAACCATGGCTGTGACGATTGATGACATCAAGAAGCTCAAGGAGCTAACTGGTATTGGCCTGACCGATGCCAAGAAGGCGCTGGTGGAGGCCGAAGGTGACTTCGACTCTGCGCTCAATGCCCTGCGCAAAAAGGGCCTGACCAAAGCGGAGAAAAAGGGTGACCGCGAGACCCGCGAAGGGTTGATCGAGAGCTATGTCCACAGTGGTCGGATCGGTGTGGTGGTCGAGGTCAACTGCGAGACAGATTTTGTAGCTCGCTTGCCTGAATTTAAGGAGTTTGCGCACCAGATTGCTATGCAGGTTGCTGCGATGAACCCACGCTATGCCACGATGGACGACATCCCAGCTGAGGTGTACGATGCCAAGAAGCAGGAGCTCCTCGCCAGCGATGCTTTGGCAAGCAAGCCTGAGGCAATGCGTGATCAAATCGTCGAAGGGCAGCTCAAGAAGCACTTCGCTGAGCAGGTCTTGGCCGAGCAAGCCTTTGTGCTCGACGACAGCAAGACGGTTGGCCAGCTTATCAAAGAGCAGGTGGCACTGCGCGGTGAGAATGTCCGCGTCAGCCAATTCAAGCGGATTGAGCTGGGCGTGACGGAGTAGTCACAAGAGAGTAAGCTTTTGCGTAGCGAGTGGCATGAGAAATGTGCCACTCGTTTTTTATGTAAACTCTCCTCACACCCTAGCAAATAATGGTACAATAAAGGAAAACCAAGAAGGAGATCGCGATGTTTGATACCACCCCCTACGAAGAAAAGATGAACCATGTGCTGGAGCACCTGGAGGAGCGCCTGGGGAAGATCCGCACGGGCCGGGCTCACGCGAGTATGCTGGATGGCATTATGGTCGAGGCGTATGGCACCAGTATGCCGCTCAACCAAGTGGCCAATGTGACGGCGCCAGAGGCAACGCTGCTGCAGATCACGCCATTTGACCCAGCTAATTTGCAAAAGATCGCCAGCGCCATCCGGGCCGATCAAGCCCTTGGCCTTAACCCCAGCGACGATGGCCACGTCGTCCGTGTGCCAGTACCACCGCTGACGGAGGAGCGCCGTAAGCAATTGGTCAAGCAGGCCAGCGAGAAGGTAGAAGAAGCGCGCATTGCTCTGCGTGGGGTGCGCCAAGACGCCTTGAAGGACGCCAAGCGCCGCAAAGAAGCCAAAGAGCTGAGCGAAGATGACGTGAAGGCGGTGGAGAAGGAGATTGATCGCCTCATGGCACAGCACCAAGCCACGATAGAAGCCGCCTTTGCCGCTAAAGAGAAGGATATTTTGACGATTTAATGACATTCTTTCTGCTGACGCACGCAACCAAACGCCTATCATGGAGCCAGGCATGAGTGCCACCATGCACTTGCCGCAGCATGTGGGCTATATCGTGGATGGCAATCGGCGCTGGGCCAAGCAGCGTGGCCTCTCAGCCCAAGAGGGGCATAGCGCGGGCTACGAGAAGCTGCGCGATATTGCCCTTACCACCATCGAGCGTGGTGTGCCGTACGTTAGCGCCTATATCTTTAGCACCGAGAACTGGCACCGTAGCGGTCCAGAGGTCAAGCACTTGATGAACTTGCTAGTAACAATGCTCGATCGCGATCTGCCCATCTTCATCGAGCATGGGGTGCGTATCCGTGTGGCAGGGACGCGCCTGCGCCTGAGCCGGCGGGTCAAGAAGGCGATCGATGCTGCTGAGGCTGCCACCAAGGATTTGCAGCAGGGCACAATGGTGCTGTCGTTTAATTATGGTGGGCAGCAGGAAATCATCGATGCGGTCAATCGCTTGCGCAAAACGCTTTCTGTCCACAAGAAGGTAACAGCGCAGATCTTTGAGCAATTTTTGTATACACCAGATGTGCCACCGTGTGATTTGATCGTTCGTACCAGTGGTGAGCAGCGACTGAGCAACTTCATGCTGTGGCGCAGTGCCTATAGCGAGCTGCTGTTTCTCGATAAACCATGGCCAGATATGACACATGCCGACGTCGATGCTTTGCTGGCCGAGTATGCCCGGCGGCAGCGACGCTTTGGAGGATAACGAAGGAGGAATATGGAGATAGTGATTGGTATTATTATTGGGGTCATCGCACTGACGCTGCTGGTGGCAACGCACGAGCTAGGCCATGGTATTGTGGCGCGGCGCAATGGTGTGGTGGTGGAGGAATTTGGCATTGGCTTTCCACCGCGGGCCTATAGCAAGGTGATCAAAAAAAGTATTCTGGGTGAGAATGTTCGCTTCTCGCTCAACTGGCTGCCGCTGGGTGGCTTTGTGAAGCTGCAGGGCGAGCACGATGCAGCCGATCAACCTGGTGATTATGGCGCAGCAACCTTTTGGCAAAAGACCAAGATCTTGCTGGCTGGCGTGACCGTCAACTGGTTAACTGCAGTGGTGCTCCTCACTGGCCTCGCCTGGGTGGGCTTGCCTAAGATGATCGACAATCAATTTTACCTACCAAGCGATGCAGTGGTGAGTAACCACCCAGTGCAGCTGGGCACACTTACTCCTGGCTTGCCCGCCGCCAAGGCAGGCCTCCGCCAGGGTGATGCAATTAACCAGCTGGCTGGGCAAACGGTGCGCAGCACAACCGACCTAGCGCACTTTGCGAGCCAGCATAAGGGCGAAACCGTACCCGTAGTGTACACCCGCGGTGATAAGCAAGCCACTGCCATGGTGGCGCTGCGCAATGATAACCCTGACCGCAAAGGCTACCTAGGGGCAGAGCTTACCAAGCAGCAAGATACAATCCGCGCCACCTGGTCGGCACCGATTGTGGGTGTCATGACAACAGCACAGCTCACTGGGGCGACGCTCCAGGGCCTGGGCGATATGGTGGTAAATCTCGCCACCAGTCTGGTGCAGCAATTTAGTAGTGACAGCGCGACGAGCCAACAGGCCAAGCAAAACTTATCGCAAGTGGGTAATGCTGTGGCTGGCCCGGTGGGGATCTTTGCCATTATCTTCCCAGCGGCGGGGCAGGCCGGTGTGGTGCACGTGCTGCTGCTGACGGCGATCATTGCGTTATCGCTGGCAGTGATGAATATCTTGCCCATTCCTGCGCTCGATGGTGGCCGCTGGACAGTGATGGCGATCTTCCGCCTGCTGCGCAAACCACTCAGCAAGCAGATGGAAGAGAATATCCAAGCGGCTGGTTTCTTGTGTTTGCTTGGCTTAATTGTGCTCGTGACGATTGCTGATATCGGGAAGTTGGTGCACTGATGCAGATTAAGCAGTGTAGCAGGGTAGAGCGTTATCGTGGAGGGTTGCAGCGCAGGGAGATATGGTTGCTCAATCGCGTCATGGTAATACATAAGGAGCTCGCTTCATGATACGTGTTGCTCTCCGGCCCAAAGCCGCTCACCCCTCCCAGCCCAAGACACCGCTCACGCCACGCCAGCGCCTGCTGCGCGTTGCCTCGTGGCTCGGTTGGCCGCTGTGGGTCTGGCTGAGCTTTATGGGGGCAGGGTTACTCTGTAGTGTGGTACTCTACCTTCTCTTTCATGGCCAAGAGTCGGTGCCAGTCTTGCCGCTCATTATGATGCAAACAGCAGTTTATGTGGTGGCGCTGATGCTGCTGATTGGCCTACCATGGCTGGTGTGGCGCGCACGGCCCAAGGCACCAGCGAGCTTTCGCACGAGCGTGCGCCAGCTTGGGTGGCGGCGCTCGCTGCAGTGGCGCGACTTTGGCTGGGCGCTGGTGGGCTTCATTATCTATATCGTGCTATCGATGGTTGCGCTGGCGGCGGCCAAGCAGTGGTTGCCTGGCTTTGATGCGACTCAGGCACAAAATCTCGGTTTCAAGCAGCTCTATGGCGCAGAGCGCTTGCTCGCCTTTGCAATGTTGGTGGTGGTAGCACCAGTGGCCGAGGAGCTGGTGTTTCGCGGCTATTTGTATAGCAAGCTCCACACTGCGCACATGCCATTGTGGCTTATTACGGTAGTGGTGAGTGGGCTCTTTGGTTATGTGCACGGCCAGCTCAACGTTGGCATTGATGTGGCGATGCTCAGCATCGTGCTGGTGGCGCTGCGCCATACGACTGGTACAATATGGCCCGGCATTCTCATTCATATGCTCAAGAATGCGATTGCATTCCTGGCGATGTTTGTCTTTATGGTGGGGTAGGGAAGAGCTGGCTAGCAAGCTTAACTCAGAAATCTTATTTTGTGTCGATATCTTTTCTCCCGTATCAATCCTAGAACCCCTCTTTCTTGGCATCTCTCTACTGGCGCAGGAGCTCATCGAACAAGAAAATATCTGGAGGCCAGCGACCAAATATACGGAAAAGCACCACCATTCTATCTGGCCGGAACATTTTCGGTTTGGTGAGCTCCTGCGCCAGCAGTCGGTTTTGAGGTAAAATTATGAGTATTCAGCCTGGCTGCCTCATGCCGCTTTTGCCAATATTGTGTTACTATAAGAGAGATTATGCGATTATCACACACTTTTACCCGTACCCGCAAACAAGCCCCCGCCGATGAGGTGGCGCACAACGCCCAGCTGCTGATTCGCGCTGGCTACGTGCACAAGACGATGGCTGGCGTCTATTCCTATACGCCGCTGGGCCTCGCCGTGCTGGAGAATATCAAGCAAATCGTCCGCGAGGAAATGAACCGTATCAGCAGCCAAGAACTGCTGATGAGCACCCTGCAGCGCCAGGAGCTCTGGCAGGAGACTGGCCGCTGGAGTGATGAGCTGGTGGACGTGTGGTTCAAGTCGCACCTGCAGGATGGCACTGAGGTCGGCTTTGGCTGGACACACGAGGAGCCGATTATCGAACTATTGCGCAGTTACCTCAAGAGCTACAAAGACCTGCCTATCAGCGTTTACCAATTCCAGAACAAACTCCGCAACGAACTACGCGCCAAGAGTGGCATCATGCGCGGGCGTGAGTTTATCATGAAGGATATGTATAGCATCCACGCCAGTAAGGAGGATTTGGAGGCTTACTACCAAGCGGTGATTGAGGCCTACAAGCGCTGCTACAACCGTTTTGGCCTCGGGGATGACACCTACGTGACGTTTGCCAGCGGCGGGGCTTTTACCAAGTTTAGCCACGAATTCCAGACGATTTGTGAGGCGGGTGAGGACGATATTTTCATCGTGCCAAGTATGAATGTTGCCTACAACGCCGAAGTTGCACCGGTGCGTGCAACACCAAACCCGGATGCTGGTGCTGTCATGAAACCATTAGGCATGTTAGATGACGAAAATATCATCGGTGCGGAAGCACTGACGAAAGCGCTGGACATTCCGCGCACAGCTAGCACTAAGTCAATGTTGTACGATTCGCCAGATGGTATGTTGCTGGCGGTAGTACGGAGTGACTATGAAATTAACGAAGATAAGCTTAAGGCGGTGGCGAACGTATCGTGGCTGCGCTTGGCGGATGGTGAACAGATTGAGGCAACAACAGGGGCGAAGCTAGGCTTTGCTGGGCTATATAATCTACCAGAGAATGTGCGGCTGTTTGTCGATGATTCATGTGAAGATATGGTGAACTTTGAAACTGGTGCCAATAAAACTGGTCAGCATGCCTATAACGCTAACTGGGGCCGTGATATACCGCGACCAAGCGAGTTCGTCGAGATTAAACTTGCGAAAGAAGGTGATATTTCGCCTGAGACTGGCGAAGTCTACCAAAAACGTCGCACGGCTGAGGTGGGCAATATCTTCAACTTTGGTACCCAAAAATCAGAGGAGATGGGCCTTGTTTTTACCGGTGAGGATGGTCGCCAGCACCACGCCTACATGGGCAGCTACGGTATTGGTATTACCCGCGTGATGGGTGTGATTGTGGAGAAACTCGCTGACGACAAAGGCCTAGTGTGGCCTGAGGAAATAGCTCCAGCCCGCGTCCACTTAGTGCAGATTGGCAAGGAGTCGGTAGCGGCGGCAGATAAGCTTTATGATACACTGCAGCATGCTGGCATTACGGTGCTATACGACGACCGCGCCGCTCGTCCCGGGGAAAAATTTGCCGATGCAGAGCTACTCGGCATGCCAACCCGCGTCACGGTGAGCGATCGGCTGCTTGAGACAGAGGAGTGGGAGGTCGTAGATCGCCGGACAGGCAAGCAGCAGCGCTTGACGACAAGCCAATTGCTTGCTACACTGGGTAACCATTGCGGAGCTTGTCGCAAGGTATAGCCATGCCCCTGGCATGCCTCACCGACTTTGCAAGAAAGGAGTATGAAGATAATGAAAAAAACCTACCAGATTACTGATGCTGGCCGCCAAGAGCTCGAGGCAGAGCTGGAGGAGCTGAAGGGTCGCCGCGGCGAAATTGCCGAGAAGATCGCTGAGGCTCGCGACTACGGCGACCTGAGTGAAAATGCCGAGTACGACAGCGCACGCGAAGAGCAAGGCGTGGTAGAGACGCGCATTGCCGAAATCGAGGAGATCTTGCTTAATGCCGAGCAGATTACTGCCCCAAGCACTGGTGCCATCCACCTAGGTAGTACTGTCTCCCTCGCTTCGGACGCTGGGTTAGAAAAGACCTATACTGTGGTAGGCCCAGTTGAGGCTGATCCGCTGGAGAACAAGATTAGCGACGAATCACCTCTTGGCCAAGCCTTGCTGGGCCACCGTGCAGGTGAGCAGGTGACGATCACCACCCCCAAGGGCGAGATCACCTACACCATCAAGCAGGTGCAATAAGCGTACCTCAACGATGAATACTAGGCCGAGCAGTGAGAGCTGCTCGGTTTTTATTAGCACTGGCAGAGGTAGGGGTTGATTCACACATGGCGCATGTCTCTGGCTCTTGTGGTTTATTTATGGTGTGCGTTTGCCTTTTTCCTATTGCATTTGCTTGATGACACGAGAAAGCTCATGGTGAGTGGCTGGCGTCTGATCTTGGCATGAGAAAAGCGCATATATACGCAAAAATCCTAGTCTAATAGTGCTCAATCTGCGGGCAATATGCAAGAACCATCCTCAACCATAAGCAATTCACCATCATTGCATTATCGTCGATGTTATGCTATGATAGGTAATCAACCATTAACAGCCCAAGGAGACCGACGATGGCTCGATACACGGCACGACACGCACACTACTCCCACAAGAAGCATACACATAATTGGCTAAACCATGAGCATAATAAACACCCGGTAGTGCGGCGGCTCACCGCGCTGACGGCAGCTGCAGCGGCGCTGATTGGTGGTGGCTATCTTGGCCATCAGCACTACCACCATGGCGAGAAAACCCTGGTTGCAGTGGCGCACCCTACCTCTGGTGAGTTGGCGGAGTATGTAGATAACCCCTTTATGACCGACCCAGCTACTGGCGAGACGCATTGTCGCGATACAACCCGCCAAGAGATATCTGTGACGGCAGAAAACCCACAAACAACCATCACAAACCTTGATGGCAGTACGACGCGGCTTACGATGATTACCTTCTCGACCAGTGCACAAGAGCGGACACAAGCGACACTGGTGTATCCATCCAGCGCAAAAGGTGAGGCGCAGCAGGTGCCAATTGCCATTGCAACTGGCCCAAGCAAGACTGGCAAGGGTGGCTGGAATATGACGACATCACCCCACATCGGGCGTACGGGCGCAAAGACACAGGCCTCGACGACTGTATCTGGCCCTGGCGCACACGCAATTGCCTGCGCACCGCCAACTACTTCTTCGCAACCAAAATAGGGGAGAGATGAGCTGCTAAGTATTGCACTTCTCTAAGAACTGGTAGAGTGGAGCCATTAAGCCGTCTCTCTAGTCGACAACCATCCCATTCTCCGCTATAATAGCAAGCAATTATGGCGACATTACAAGACTACCGAGACGAACGATTACGAAAATTAGCAGCTCTGCGCGAGCTAGGTATCGACCCTTACCCAGCACACACTGAGCGCACATACGACTGTGCGACAGTGGTGACGCAGTACGACGAACTGGCTGGCCAGGAGGTGACGGTGGCTGGGCGCGTGGTGTCCATTCGCAGTTTTGGCAAATTGGCCTTCATCAAGCTGCAAGACGCGAGCGGCGCAGTGCAGCTCTATCTGCAGCGCGACACAATGGCTGAGCTCGACGCTCCGCGCGGTATTCTCAGCATGAAACAGCTCAAACTACTCGACACGGGCGACTTTGTCGAGGCGACGGGCACGGTGCTGCGGACGAAGACGGGTGAGATTTCGGTGGGGGTGCGCGAGCTACGGCTGCTGACTAAAGCTCTGCGGCCAATGCCAGAAAAGCTCGAGAATAAAGAAGAGCGTTTTCGCCGCCGCTATGTGGATATGAATGTTAACCCAGCGGTGCGCCAGCGCTTTTACCGCCGCAGCACGTTCTGGCAGGCAACGCGCGATTACCTCAACCAACACGGCTTTACTGAGGTCAACGTGCCGGTGCTGGAACACACCACCGGTGGGGCGGATGCCAACCCGTTTGTGACCCACATGGACGCGCTGGATAACCAGCAGTTTTACCTGCGGATTAGTCACGAGCTGCCGCTTAAGCGCTTGCTGGGGGCGGGGTTCGAGAAGGTGTACGACATTGGCCCGCGCTTTCGCAACGAGAATTATTCGGATGAGCACCTGCCCGAGCACATCGCCATGGAGTGGTACGCCGCCTATTGGGACTGGCAGCAGGGCATGCGCTTTATGGAAGACATGTACAAGTATGTGCTGGAGCGGACCTTTGGCACGCTGCAGTTTACCCTGGGCGAGTTTGAGGTGGATATGAGCGGCCAGTGGCAAGTGTGGGATTATGCTGAGGTGATCCACAAGCACTACGGGATTGATGTGTATAATACCACGATCGACGAGGTAGCTGCTAAGCTGAAGGAACATGGCCTGGAGGTAGAAAAGACCGATTCCATCCCGCGCGGCATCGATAAACTGTGGAAGAATATCCGTAAGACAGTAGCTGGGCCCGTCTGGCTGGTCAATACGCCCAAGTTCATTAGCCCGCTGTCTAAAACCAACCCGGATAACCCGCAGACGGTGGAGCGTTTCCAGCCGGTGATTGCCGGCAGCGAGCTGGGCAATGGCTTTAGTGAGTTGAATGACCCGATCGACCAGCTGAACCGCTTTGTGGAGCAGCAGCAGATGCGCGACGCTGGCGACGAGGAGGCTATGATGCTGGATATCGACTTTGTGGAGATGCTAGAATACGGCATGCCGCCGGCCTGTGGTTGGGGCTTTAGCGAGCGCGTCTTTTGGATTTTTGAAGGCGTCACGGCGCGCGAAGGTGTGCCATTCCCACAGCTCAAAAGCGACATCGACGAGACGACGCGGGCGGTGTATTCAGGGGTGAAGCTGGATTAACTTGGCTTTTGTAGCCTATGATGTTTCATGCACCACTCATGTGAGATGAGTGGGGAATTGCAATGGCAAATACGTAGACCGTGGCACATCAGTATGCTCCCATGTACGATAGCACACATTGGCTATGATGTGTGTACAAAATAGCGAAAGCTCACTAGCTTGTACTGAAGCCTGTTAGTTAAAATAGTCTAGGCGAGAATGGTGGTATTGTACTGATAATTCGCTTGATAATAGTAAACCCCCATTGCTACTATGTAAGAGATAACACGATGTGAGCAGGAGAGTATTAGAAGGGCAAGATCACCACAATATAAGCACAAGAAGCCTTTTGCACAAACAAAACCACCAGTGGTTACTGGTGGTTTCTTGCTGCGAGCTAACCCGATACACTTGGTGGTCGTGGTGGTGGACTGCTTGGCGCGGGTCGCGGTGATGCGTGGTGCGAGGTGCCGCTCTGGACGGCGATGGAGGTGCCGCGGCTGGGTGCTGTGCCAGGGCGGCGTGGCGGCGGGGTAGTGGTGCGCGGTGGAGCGCTCATTGCGAGGCCGCCTAGGTCGCTGGCTGATGGGCTACTTAGGGCTGACGAACTGCTTGGCGGAGGGGGTGTGCCGCTACCACCACTCGGGCTTGGTGGTCCACCAGGAGGGGTGTTGCTATCTTTGCTACCCAGCTGCGTGGCGGCAGTATTCTTAGCGCGATAACGCCGGATAAGGTAGAGAATAAGCGCGGCAATGCCAACCAAGAGAGCAAGTAGCGAGATGAGGATGAAGACCCACAGTGGCTTGTCTTCGCCAGCGAGGAACTTGTCTAGGGTGATCTTGCCAATGTGGCGCACCATTGGTGGCTGCTTCTTCTCATCAGGCTTTTTGTCGGTGCGGCATTCTGACCAAATGGCATCGGGGTAAGCAGTAGCCAGCAAGTACCACGCGGTAGAGGCGACGGAGTAAGCATTCGTCATTTGGTTGGCTTCGTCGACATTGGTAACGTACGGCCAAGCACCATTAGCCCCTTGGGAGCGGTACGTTCGCTGGGCGCTAGCAGCAACTTCGTCTTTGTTGCCCGCGACGTTGTAGGCCTGGGTGACACCAAATGTCCCTTCAAACCAGACGGTGGGGGTGTACGTGCCGGTGAGGTATGGGGTGTAACCCTGAGACCCGGCGCGGCTCATGGCAAAGTTGCGTGTGTAGGCTAGCGAGACTTTGGCTTTGTCGTACTCACCGATTGCGTTGAGGAAGATAGAACCCCAGCTGGAGGTGTCCAGCGCTTTGGCGTGGTCGTCGAGTCCTTGGTCGAAGCGGTTCTCGGCTTTGTTCCACAGTTTCTCCATAATGACTTTGGCTAGGCTGTCGGCCTCTTGGCGGTAGCTGGCGTCGCCGTAGACTTGCGAGGCTCGCTCATACACATGCCAGAGGTCGGTATTGTGCTCAGTGGAGTGCCAGGCGATTTCGAACTGCTTGTTGTTATCGTCATCATTGATATTTGTGCCACCGCGGTAGAGGCCAGCACCAGGGCCGGATGTGCTTTTCTTGGTCTTGACCCAGGCCAGGGCAGAGCGTACCATGCTGCTAACACCATTGATATCACCAAACTTCTCTTGGTAACGGATGAGCGCGTAGAGGACGAAGGCGACACCGCCAGTATAATAGCGCGCCTGCTGGTTGCTGGGGTCGAGCTGGTGGGCGCTGGAGGGAAAGGCACCACGCGACCGACCGGATTTGATCTGGATGGCCTTGAAGCCATTGACGAGCTGGTCTGCCATTGCTTTGTCGCCTGCACCAACCGCCACGAGCAGTGCCAGCGACTGATCGTACATAAATGAATAGTGCACGCGATGAGTGCCGTAACCATCCTGGCCAGGCGAGAACTCGTACGAGCGGATCAGCCCCGCCAGCTGTGGCTGGAAGTACTCAGCGAGGATCTTGTTGCTGCGCGTATCCACCAGACGCAGCATCTTGTGGCCCTTCTCGGTACCCGGAAAGCTAAAGGTGCGGTTGGTGTTGGCAGCTTGCTTGGCCACGAGGTAGGTTTGGTCGGTAATCACGTAGGATTGAATCTCGACATTTTGGTACTCAGTGACGCGCGGCCAACTCTCGCCCAGCTGCTTGCCGCTACTGGCATCGTAGAGACGGAAGCGCCACTCACCACCAATGCTGCCATCGACTGGTGAGAGGTCGAGCGTCCAGCTGCCATCACTCTGCACCTGGGCAGGGGTGACCTTGCCTTGCTCGTACTCGGCATCGGTAGCGCGGAAGGCCTTAACGACGCGACTCCCACCGGTGGGCGCCTTGCCCGAGACTTTGCCGCGGTAGGTGCCTGGCACAGATGACGGTGAAGTAACGGAGAGAGGCGTGGGATTACCAGTGGCATAGCTACCACTGTTCTTGAGCTGGAATGAGCCCTTTATCTCGCCGGTGTAGTTGGTGCCGTACTGCTTGGCGGCGGTGATGGTGCTGCCATCGCCGGCGTTGCGGATGGGCTGCATGAGGCCGCGGAGGTTGGCGAGGGCCTTAGCGGCGCGGGCTTTGTCGGTCGGGGAGCTCAGCGCTGTAGTCTTAAAGCGCATCGTGTTGGGGTCGCAGATGTCGGGCTTATCGTCTTTTTTGGTGGATGAGTTGGAGCCAGGATTCGTGGCGGGCTCGGCTATGGCTACTTGGTGCAGCTGCACAAAGCCAACGGCCAGTACCACCACTGCTGCTACGCCTGCAAACCGAAAATCCGTCCAATATCGTCTCACTCCTGCTATACTCCTCACCTCGCTGATTAGCCGTTGGGTATTGCCTGTGAGTATAGCATAACCATTTGCAATATCACAGCATAAGCGGTATAGCTTGAACAGAGATTAACAGGGGTGGAAGGAAGTGATTGGCGGGGATATTTGATGGTGTACGAGAGTGATGCTCCCATTTGACATTCCTCGCTGCATGGCGCACAATCGATGTATGAGAATGACACGCGTTATATCTGCAATCGGTGTCTGCTTGGTGCTGCTTGGCACCGCGCTCGGGGCAGTGCCAATGCAGGCCGACACATCGGTACGAGCCTATTCATCATCGAGCAGTAGTAAAGATAATTTCACCATTACCAAATATGCGGTTGATATGGAGCTCGGGCGCGATAGCGAGAAGCGCTCCACCCTCAAGACGAAGCTCACCATTACAGCAAACTTCCCGCCAGAGCAAAATCACGGCCTCGCACCAGAGTTCGTTACGCAGTACAAGGGTCATCACACAAGCTTTGCGCTTGGCTCGGTGCAGGATGAGCATGGTAATGATTATGAGTATAGTTGGTCGGGCAACACGCTGCGCATTGGCAACAAAGATACGTACGTCTCGGGTAGCAAGACATACGTCATTACCTATACTCAGCGCGATGTGACGTGGAACTATGGCGACACGCAGAAGAATGAATTCTACTGGGATGTGATTGGCACATCGTGGCGAGTACCCATTAGTAATGCCAGCGCCACGCTCAAGCTAAGCCCCGAGCTTGCCGCCATCAGCCGGACGACACCACAGTGTTACACTGGTAGGCAGGGGAGTCGCACCACCTGCACCGTCACGTCACCGAGTGTCGACACCATAACTGCCTCAGTGGGTTACCTTGCGCCATATGCTGGCATGACGCTGGCAGTAGGCTTTCCGCAGGGCACCTTTGCGGAGTATAAGAAGACGCCGGGGGAGGTGTTTCAAGAGCGGCTAGAGGCGTTCCTTCCACTTATATTCTTTGTGAGTATGCTGGTACTGGGGGTTGTCTCGAGCTTAGTGTATTGGCTCTATCAGCGGGCGATTGGCCGGAGCAAGGAGCTAGGGACGATCGTGCCAGAATACCTGCCACCGCCGAGCACGAGTGTGACAACAGCGGCGGAGATCGTGCGGCCATTCCGGATGGTGAAGGGCTCAGCCATGGCAGCGCAGATGATCGACTGGGCGGTGCGGCACTACATTCGTTTGATTGAGGTCAAGCCCAAGACGTTCTTCTCGCGGGCACAGTACGAGCTTGAAGTCATCAAGGATGTCAGCAGCCTCCACCCCGAGGAACAAGAGATCCTGGGCGATATCTTCGGCCATTTGCCTGCGGTGGGTGAGCGCGTCAACCTCAAGACGCTGCGCAACAATACCTCCTACGCCTTCCGCCTGAGCGATAATGCCAAGAAGCTCGATAATCTCATCGACCACACGTACAAGCTGCGCGACACAAGCCGGAAGGGCACACGGGGCTTCCGCATCCTTGCAGGTGTGCTGGGTGCCTTAGTACTGGTGCTGTGTGCAGCCACGATGTTTGTGCCATTCCTCAGCGGGCTGCAATTCCTCTTCTTCCCGGGGGTCTTTATTGTGATTATCATTGGCAAGCTAGGCTTTGCTAAGCCACTGTCGGACGAAGGGCTGGCATTGCGCCGCTACCTGCTGGGGCTCAAGATGTATATTCGCTACGCTGAGGCCGACCGCTTGCGCCTGCTGCAGAGCCCTGAGACTGCCGAGAAGGTTGATATTGATGACCACGCCCAGCTTGTCAAACTCTACGAGCGGGTATTGCCCTATGCCGTGCTCTTTGGCCAAGAGAAGCAGTGGAGCCAGCAGCTGGGGCAGTACTATGAGGAAGTAGGCATCCAGCCCGATTGGTATGCTGGCCAAGGTGCCTTCAATGCAGCAATGTTTGTCTCGAGTATGAGTAGCTTGTCCGATTCTACATCTGTTGGCTCGAGCGACTTCTCGTCGTCTAGTGGAGGCTCGACTGGTGGTGGCTTCTCTGGCGGCGGCGGAGGCGGCGGCGGAGGCGGCGGGTGGTAAATCCTCCTGCTTTGCTTGCTTCAGTGTGCATCTATTGTTCAGTCTTTCTTCTGTAAAAACAAAGAAGCGGCCATTCTCTCGTCGTGGTCGCTTCTGAGTGTAAGAACGAAAATAGATCGGCCACAAACATAGCCCACCAACCATGCTCAAACTGAACCCGGATATGTCTCAACCCGAGAGTGCACTTAAGGCACTACAATCAGGTCGAGACATGGTTTAGTGAGCTATGTTGGTGGGCTAGGAGCCCTTCTTTCGCCTCTCGCGTCGCTTTAGCTGCCTGAGCCGTTCTAGGCTAAAGGCTGCAATTCCTCCTAGCCCTACCAGCACGAACATCAAGAATATCTTCGTCGGTGTATTGGGTAGTGAATACCCGATACAGAAGATAGCGACAAGGCAAACAATCGAAGTGGCTAACAGCCATCTCGCGGTGCGTTTACCCATCTTCTCTGTGAACCAGAGCATCATGCAGAGGCACACTATACCAAATGAAAAGCCGATCATTGAGGCGATCTCTTCATTCGGCATCTTTCTCACCTCCTTTCAAGAAGTGAGCTCGAAGCAAAGGGCAACTCTTGCCCTGAGACGTACTTCGAGCAAAAGTTAATATATATATATATATCAATATATGAACCCTGTGTCAAATTGTGCCAGCTTGAGTCCCAAAATCTCACTGGCAATAATCGTGCGTGGCTTTTAGATACAAACTAGCGTGATCACCATTTTTTCATTTCCGGCTTGGTGCTTTGTGGCGAACTTGGTATACTTGGTACGAGACATAAGGAAAACACATTATGGATTGGCTGCATATTATTATTCTTGGCATTGTCGAGGGGATTACTGAGTTTTTGCCCATCTCGAGTACGGGCCACTTGATGCTGGCAGAGAAGTTGCTGGGCTACTCGGTGAGTGACCCTGGGCTTGTCGCCTTTACGGCGGTGGTGCAGATTGGGGCGATTGCTGCGGCGATTGTTTATTTCTGGCAGGACATTTGGCGCATTGCCTCGGCGTGGTGTGCTGGCGTGGTGAACCCGAGAGCGCGGACGTTTCACTACCGAATGGGGTGGTATGTCATCATTGGCTCGCTGCCGATTGCGGTGGTTGGTTTGCTTCTTAAGGACACGATCGAGACGGTGCTGCGCGGCCTGTGGTTTGTGGCAGCTGGGCTGATGATTTGGAGCATCGTACTGTTTTTGGCCGACCGCCGGGGACGTGAGACGCGTCATGAGCGCAACCTCACCTGGCGCGATGCTATGGCAATGGGCCTGATGCAGTGCCTGTCGCTCATCCCGGGGGTGTCGCGTTCGGGGGCGACGATTGCCTCGGGGTTGTTCCGCGATATCGACCGCACGACTGCCACACGGATGAGCTTCTTCCTGGGGATTCCGGCATTGATGGCAGCAGGTGGACTAGAGGCCATTACACAGTCGCACCAGATTGGTCGCTTGATTGGTTGGCCACAGATGATACTGGGGATCATTATATCCTTTGTGGTGGGATATGTGGCAATCTCGTGGCTACTGCGCTTTGTCTCGAGCAATTCATTTGATAAGTTCGTCGCCTACCGCTTGGTGCTGAGTACACTACTCATCATCCTACTTGCAGTGGGTGCGTTGGCACCAGTGTAAAAGATCGTTTGGCGTTTCGTTTGAATGAGTATAGCGGTGTTTTTATGGCGACGCGTTTTTGTACTCCACCCAAATGAAGTAGGGAGAGTATTAGTTCATATATGCAAGGTTTCTAGATTCAGCTTTGTTATAATTTTGCTTCTGAAGTGCTAGAAAAAACATTGCAATGTTGTTCACTTCGTTTGCTCTCGCCGGGTGATTGCGGTATAATTGCTATTAACATTAGCAGCTTATGGAGGCGCAATGATCGAAATAAAAAACATTACCAAAGTCTACGGCAAGAAGAAAAACACCTTCACCGCCCTCAAGGACGTAAGCCTTGCAATTGAGGAAGGGTCGAGCGTGGCAGTGCTGGGCAAGTCGGGCTCGGGCAAGTCCACGCTGATGCATGCCATCTCTGGCCTGGATAAGCCGCAGCAGGGCGAGGTGGTCATCAACGGTGAGGATATTTTGCGGCTTAAGCGCAAGGCGACCGACCGCTTTCGAGCGCGGACGATGGGTTTCATTTTCCAGAGTTTCTTTGTGGAGGGTGGCGAGAGCTGCTATGACAATGTGAGCCTGTCGCTCGAGACCGCAGGTGTGCCGCGCAGTAAGCGCAAGCGGCGTATCGTGGCGGCGCTCGAGGCAGTTGGCTTGGAGGACAAGATCAAAGCGCGGGCCAAGGACCTCAGTGGTGGGCAAAAGCAGCGCCTAGCGATCGCTCGAGCAATTGCTGCCGAGCCGCAGATTCTCTTTGCCGACGAGCCGACGGGCAATCTCGACTCAGCAACTTCTGCAGTGGTGGAAGACCTGCTCTTTCGTTACGCCAAGGAGCATGGTGCGACGCTCATCATCGTCACACACGATGAGGATTTAGCGCAGCGCTGCCAGCGTATTATTCGCATCAAAGATGGGGCGATTGATCACGACAGCGCTATGAATGATAAGGCAACAGCCTCTCCCAAGGCTAAAAAAGCGCCAACTCGTCGCTCAGCCAAAGCCACAGCACCTGCCACGCAGCCTAAGAAAACGGCGAAAAAAGCCACAAGTGCCACGACGACAAAAGCCAAATCTACAACCACCAAGCCAACACCAAGGAGGGCAGACTAACCATGAAGACGACCGATATTATCCGCCGCGCTGGCCGCAACCTGCGCCGCGCCAAGATGCGCACGTTGCTCACCAGCATCGCTATCGCGGTGGGCGGCTTCGCCATTATGGCGAGCTTGATGGCGGGCGAGGGTGCACGCCAGTATATTGACCGGCTGATTAGCAGCAATATTGATGCCAAGGCGGTGTTTATCGTTAAAGATAAGCGACTCATCGGGGTACAATCGGGCCAGCAGGCTGACCTACGCGAGTATAATCCTGATAGTATCAACCGCTATGGCAATGATTATAAAGCCCTGACCCAAAAAGACATCGACAAGCTGGCGGCACGCACCGACCTCGAGAAGGTGAGGCCAGTCTACCAGGTCCAGCCCAAATATGTGAGCTTTGCAGCCAAGAAAGACAAGAAATACAGTAGTGACGTGAGCGTCTTTGATGGTGCTCTCGCGGCCGAAGTCGTGGCTGGCAAACAGCTAGGCAAGGGCACTGAGCTCGCGCCTGGCGAAGCCGTCATCCCCGAGAGCTATGTCGAGGCGCTGGGGCAATCGCCTGCCCAGATGGTAGGCAAACAATTGACCGTCACAGTGGTGCAAATGCCACAGAAGATCGACGAAGCAACGCTTGGCCAGGTCTTTGCTGAGAAGGGGCAGGCTGGGGTGAATGAGCTGATCAATGGCAAGGAGCTGCACAAGACCTTCACCATCGCGGCCGTGACGCGCAAATCGGCTGACCAAACCCAAGCAATGCGCGGCATTGGGATTAATGCCAAGGTAGCCCGCGAGCTGAGTGACTACAGTACCAAGGGCACGAGCCAATACCAAAAGTATATGTCTGCCACCGCAGTTGCCAAGCAGGATGCCGAGGCTGCCAAGAAATCCCTCGAGCGAGATGGTTACGCTGCAGCCACTGCCAAGGATCTGCAGCAGACACTCTTTCGCTTTGTCGATATCTTGCAAGGGGTTGTGCTGGGCTTTGGTGCCTTAGCGCTGATTGTCAGTATCTTTGGCATCGTCAACACGCAGTACATCTCGGTGCTGGAGCGGACGCAGCAGATTGGCCTGATGAAGGCACTCGGCGCCAGCCGGCGTGACATTGGCCGCTTGTTCCGCTACGAGGCAGCCTGGGTAGGTCTATTGGGCGGTGCGCTGGGTGTGCTGGGCGCGTGGGGCGCTGGTGCGGCGCTTAACCCGGTGATTTCGGAGAAGCTCGGCTTTGGCGATCATAAACTCCTCGTCTTTGTACCAGAGCATGCCGCTGCGGTGGTGGCTGGCCTGATGCTGGTGGCGATTATTGCTGGCTGGCTGCCAAGCCGCAAGGCTGCGAAGCTCGACCCAATCGAGGCGCTCCGCACAGAGTAATCTGCATAGATACGAAGAGTCTCAAGCCCGCTTTGCTGTGGTAGGCAAAGCGGGTTTTTTGGCTAGCTAAGAGGAGTACTACTGTAAATCTAACAGGGGTAGAGCGAGAGAAGAGACCCCAAAATAGCTGAGAATTGAGGGTAGAGTGGCTTACGCTCTTTAATTTTATAATGCTTGTGCTATAATCAGACAAAAGGGTATAAATAGGGGTATAACTATGAATGAACACCGCAAAAAATTTGCAAGTCGTTCGCTCGTGTTTGGCTTGTTTGGGATATTATTAATCATCATTATATTGCTTTGGTGGTGGTGGCCATGGGGCTACAATAGTAGCTTCAAGGGTGTGCGGCCAGACCAAGTGAGTTTGCGCCAGCATGATGGAAAGATCCAGTGGCAATTTATGAATGGCGCGTGGCAAGATATTGCCTCGGTCGAGGACCTGCGTGGGGCAAAAGGCGAGCAAGGTGCACGCGGTGAGGCCGGAGCGAGCGGCGCACGAGGTGCAGATGGCGCCAATGGCCGTGATGGCGCAGACGGTGCACGCGGCCGCGATGGTGCTACTGGTGCAGCTGGCAAGAATGGCGCAAACGGTGCCAATGGCGCCAACGGTAAGGACGGGGCAAACGGGGCCAACGGCAAAGATGGTGCATCGGCCGCTAAGGGCGACAAGGGCGAAAAAGGTGACAAAGGCGAGCCCGGCAAAGATGGCAAAGACGGCAAAAATGGTGAAAAAGGCGAAAAGGGTGAGAAGGGCGATGCTGGCCCGAAAGGTGACACAGGTGCCAAAGGCGAGCAAGGTGCACCTGGCACACCTGGCGCACAAGGAGAAAAAGGCGCACCTGGCCCGAAGGGTGACCAAGGAGACACTGGGCCACAGGGGCAACCAGGCCAACCAGGCCAGCCCGGCCCGCAAGGGCCGCAAGGCCAAACCGGCCCAGCTGGTGCCGATGGTCGAACCATCGAGCTCCAGAAGGGTACACTCTACATCCAGTGGCGCTACACTGGCGAAACAGCCTGGCAAAACCTCATTGCTTATACCGACCTCAAGGGCGAAAAGGGTGATGCTGGTCAGCCCGGCCCACAAGGTGCCCAAGGTATCCAGGGGCAGCAAGGTGCAGCTGGCGCCAAAGGTCAGGATGGCACCAACGCAACGATTAATGTTACCAACAGCACTCAGCCATGCTCACCAAATATGACCGTCACGGGCAACGGCACCTCTCAGCTAGGCCTTACCTTTGCGGGTAGCACGGTGCCGGCGGGTGGCACGGTTGGCCAAATATTGTCGAAGAAGTCGGCAGCAAACTGTGATATGGAATGGCGGAGCCTCCCCCAGATGACCATCTTTACAGCAACGCTTGGCAATGGTAATGGCGGCGTGACGGCTGCAACGATTGCTAAGGATACCTTTGCGCCAGTGCCGCTCAAGACCGTCGTAACAAACAACGGTGGCGGGTCGTGGGATGCCGGGAGTAAATCGTACATTGTACCAAGCGATGGTGTCTACCTCATCCAATCGCGGATTCGCCTGAACGATACATCGTCGGCCCGTGGTGTATACCAGGCTGTCAACGATACAGCCCGCGATACCCCAGAAGGGGTGTGGAGTAACAACCAACACGGCTACCGCTTTACTATGCCATACACTCGCCTGATGCGAGTAACGGCCGGGACGCCGCTCAAGCTTGTTATCTACTCGGCTGGCCAAGACGCGAATATCACCGATGCAAGCCTGAGCATCGTCAAGATATCAGACTAAGCTAGGTAGCCCACTACCAATCTCTACAGAACCAGCTCCTATGGCTGGTTCTGTGTTAGTTTCTCCTAGCTCATGGAGTGCTCGAGAGTAGAAAAGTGAGGTAAAAATGGGGGTCTGCAGGCCGTGCTATCTGCCCAATAGTACCGTGGCTGGGTGGCCATCGTGCCCGGAAGTTTTATCGAACAAATTGCCATTACGCTTGGCGTGGTATCTGATATAATATAGTTATGTTAGATATTCGTTATATTCGCGCGCATGCCGACGAGGTGCAGGCAGCAGCGCGCCATAAGGGCTATGAGGTGTCCATCGCTGCGCTTCTCGCGTGCGACGACCGGCGCCGGGAGCTCCAGCAGCGAGTGGATGCTGTGCGTACCACGCGCAACGAGACAGCCGCTCAGATGAAGGGCGGCAAACCCAGCCAAGAACTCATCGCCAAAGGCAAGGCGCTCAAAGCCGAGCTCGCCACACTAGAGGAAGAGCTGCGCACCATAGAGAACAACTTTTTTACTCAGCTCGAGGCAGTGCCAAATATCACCCTGCCAGACGTCCCACTGGGCGGCGAGGCAGACAGTGTGGAGATTAAGCAGTGGGGTGAGCGGCGTGAGTCGGCCCAGGATCACCTCGACTTTGCTACGAGCCGAGGCTGGCTCGACTTCGAGCGCGGCGCTAAGGTGGCTGGCACGAAGTTTTATTATGTGCTGGGCGACCTCATGCTGCTCGAGAATGCCATCTACCAATATGCCCTTAACTTCCTTGTTGGCAAAGGCTTCCGCCCCATGACGGTGCCGCACATGGTGAGTGGCCGCGTGGCGCGTGGTTCGGGCTTTGCGCCCAAGAGCGACAAAGAGAGTAACGAGTACTTTATCGAGGGCGAAGACACCATGCTTATTGGCACAGCCGAGGCCCCACTGACGGGCTTCCATGCCGATGAGATCCTAGGTGAGAAGGATTTACCGCTCCTCTACGCTGGCTACAGCCCCTGCTACCGCAAGGAGGCTGGCGCTGCCGGGAAGTTTAGCCGCGGGCTGTTTCGGGTTCATCAGTTCAACAAATTAGAGATGTATATCTACTGCCTGCCCGAGCAGTCTGCTCAGATGCACGAGAAAATCCTCGCGCTGGAGGAGGAGATTTGGCAAAGCCTGGGCGTACCATACCATGTGGTCAATATCGCGGCGGGAGACCTCGGTGCGCCAGCTGCCAAGAAGTATGACATCGAGTATTGGTCGCCCGTTGATGGTGCCTACCGCGAGCTGACTAGCTGCAGCAACTGCACTGACTTCCAGGCGCGCAACCTCGGCATCCGCGTCCGCCGGGCTGATGGATCGCTCCAGGTAGTGCACACCCTCAATGGCACCGCAGTGAGCTTGGCTCGCGCACTCGTAGCGATTATTGAGAATTATCAAACAACGGATGGCCAGCTCCGCGTGCCAACGGTGCTGCAGCCATATCTGAACAACAGGGAGGTACTCTAGATGGGGCGCACAATCAGAAAAATGAGTCGGAAAGGCTATGCCAAAGTTGCTAAGCCGCTTCTCTTCCGGCGGCAGCCCGATGCAGCGCACCAGTCGATGCTCTGGACGGCGCGGGCACTGCACGCCATCCGGGGTGAGCAGCTCCTCAGTGGTTGGCGCTATAAGAACCCTCGCCTCGAGCAGACTATTCTTGGCCTCAACTTTGTTAATCCTATCGGCCTGTCTGCTGGGCTGGATAAAGATTTTGATCTACCCCCCGTGGCAAAGAAAATTGGTTGCGGCTTTGAGATTGGTGGCTCAGTAACGGCCATGCCTTGTGAGGGCAACCCCAAGCCGTGGTTTCGTCGCTTGGCTAGTGAGCAGTCGATTGTCGTGAATGTTGGGTTGGCGAATCGCGGCGTCGCCAAGGCGATCGAGCAGATCCGCAGCTACTCACCACGGGTCTGGCGCGACTTTCCGCTCAGCGTATCCGTAGCCAAGACGAACAGCCCCAAGCAAGTCCGCCCCAAGCAAGCGATTGCCGACTACTGCGACAGTCTTCGCCAGCTTGAAGAAGCCGGCTGCGCACCACTGTACGAGATCAATATCTCGTGCCCCAATGCCTATGGCGGCGAGCCTTTCACCACGCCCGCTCGCCTCAAGAAGCTCCTCACTGCGGTGGATGAACTGGAGCTTTCGCGCCCAGTCTTTATCAAAATGCCAACGGATAAGACGTGGACGCAGTTTGCCAAACTACTCTCCATTATCGATAAGCATAATGTCGCGGGCCTGACGATCGGCAACCTCGTCAAAGATCGCAGCAAGCTCACTGACCCAAGTGTCTTGCCTGACGATACTCCTGGTAGCCTTAGTGGCCGGCCAGCTCAGGCCATTACCACGCGGCTTATCCATAAGACGTATGCGCTGTATGGCGACCGCTTTGTCATCATTGGTGTGGGCGGTGTCTTTACGGCGGAGGATGCGTACGAAAAGATCCGGGCTGGCGCGAGCCTCGTGGCGCTGGTGACGGCGCTGATGTTTGAAGGGCCGCAGGTCGTGGGCGACATCAACGAAGGCTTGGTAGAGCTGCTTGATCGGGACGACTACGTCTCCATTAGCGAAGCAATCGGCGCAGCGCACCGCAAGTAGGGGAGTTAGTGGCGTCCGAAACAAACGGCCCACACGATGAGCGTTTTGCCTCTTCCATGCGGTACGCGGCAGCGTGGTTTGGCCAAGCGGTGGTACGGCACATCACCGGTGCAGCATTTGCCCGGGCTGCGCGGTGGGAGGCGGCAGAAACTCATGTCCTTCCTGCGCGGCAGCATAATAGGCCTGCAGTAGAGTACCGAGCCGCCCAATATGTTAGTACACATGCGAGGGAGGATTACCCGCTCCGCGACACAACACTGATCGTTTCTGGCTATGTTGACCGCACAACCGACCGCTGTATAGGTGGCCAAGCAGTTGACGTGTATCGGCTAACGGGCCAAACAAGTGCGTATCGCCGCATGGTCGATCGCCAGACAATGCAGCCATATGTGGCACATCTTGCCCCAGTTTATCCTAACGAACGACAGGACAAGCCACCAGCTGTAACCATGCGCAGCTTTGTCCCGGTGGATAGCTTGCGACGGGTTGGCCGCCTGATAGAAGTGCTCGACAGCCTTGCAGCACACACCGTTGAGATAGAGGCGAAGTACCAGACATTGCTACGCTACCGCAATCAGCAAACGTAAAGTAGCGTAGCGACACAGCTCGGCTCACGACCATTTGACATTACTCACAATATACTGCACTATAGGACGAAAGCATTGCAATAAAGGAGCAAGAATGAACGAAAAACAGCCACCAGCAAACGGAGAGCGGCAAGACCCGTCAAAATTGGCAGACCGGCTGCAAGAAAAGCTCAGCCGTATCTTAACAGAAAGACCCTTCGAGTATGCATGGTGGAGGCAGAGTGCTTTGCAGGAGCGTCGTATCCAAACCAACCCAGAGCTCAGCAAAGATGGTGAAACCAACGCCACCGAGCGTACGATATTCTTGACAGGCCGCGAGGGCGAGTATATAGCGGTATTTGGCGTTGTGCCCTATAGTCTACCAGTTGTTTGGGGCCCGACTGTCGCTATTATGGCACCTGATAGTAATGATTGGGTGGTGTATCGCTGTGGGGCGGATGCCAACGATAAATGGCAGGTCGTGCGCATCCACGGCACAGGCACCGAGCAGTACAACGGTGGAGAAGAGTACACCTTCTTCCAACCCACAGAGGGTGATAGCCAGCAGCACCCCTCGCACAAGGATGCCGACGCACAAGAGCTGAGAGGCCTGATGAAGTTGATAGATAAGGCGCACTGCCGCACAGAGACACCGCCTAAGAACGAGGCGAAGGCCTTGCTCGACCAGATTAAAAAGCTGCGAGAAGAGGTAGCCTATCAGATAAGCTCGCTACTCAAGCGTCTCTACCTGAGTTCATAATTTACTCATAACAACCCCTGTTTTCTCCTCAACCATGCTATACTATAAGCACAAGTTGCTAACACGAAAGGGGTCAGCATGATCGCAAACATCGACATTACCGGTATTGGCAAATACTCGCCAGACGAGCCAACCAAAAAATACATCCGCAAGAAGATCGGTGCGCTCGACCGCATGGTGTCGCGCCACGCTCGCAAGACCGTGAGTGCTATGGTGCGCATCGAGGAGATCAATGGTGAGCATGGCAATAAGTATGAGGTAGAGGTGGTCATTACTGTGCCAGACCAAACCATCAAGGCCAAAGACTCTACACTCAACGTCCTGGCTGCCACCGACATCGTCGAGCGTAAACTGGCTGGCCAGTTGCGCAAATATAAGCAAAACCAGCTGCCACACCTTGGTCGCCGTGGCCTTCTCGCTCGCTTCAAGCGTAGCTTCGAGCGCGAGCAGGATCATCCTGCGGAGTAGGCAAAGCCTTCACTTACAAAAGACCAATGTTCTGGAGAGTGTTGGTCTTTTGTTGTACCTCAACTTTAGAACCTACTATAAGAATGACCTTCCGCTGCAAATGTTTTGATTAAAGTTTATAGTATAATAATAAATATGACAGATAAAGAAATGCCGCGTACAAAGCTAGATGAACTACAAGAAGAGCTGATTACCTTCATGAATGGGGGGCGGTGCTGAGCCTAGCGCAGCACAACACGAGCATGCCCTGCGAAGGAAAGCACAGAAAATAGGGCGTTTTGCCGTCCTACTGTGCGGCATATTCAGAGAAGCGGCACGCGAGGGACGTGCACAGAATCCGAAGATATTGAGCGCGTATTCGGTATTGGTCGATCCAATCGTACCAGCACCAGGAAATATCTATCCACCCAAGGACACTCCCATACCACAATCTCCCCATCACGACTCGCGGGATGATGCGATGGATCGCGAGCTCTAAGATAACCGGTGTCGTTAGTAATATGAGCAACTCCAGCTCCGTGCCCTTCCCAAATAGCCGCAAACCCGGTATAATGAGGGGAGTTTTTTGAATTGAATGGCCGCTTAGAGAGGAAAGCGAGGGAAGTTTGACACCATGGCAACAACACAGCAAAAAGCACTGACGAAGATTTTTGGCGATCCGCAGAAGCGGATCTTGAAGCGTCTACAAAAGAAGGTAGACCAGATCAACAAGCTTGGGCCCAAATATAAGGCACTCTCGGATGAGGAGTTAGCCAAGCAAACAGAGGTCCTTAAGCAGCGCTTACACAAGAAAGGCACGACGCTTGATACCATCCTGCCTGATGCTTTTGCGGTGGTGCGCGAGATGGCCGACCGGGTGATTGGTGAGCGGCACTATGATGTGCAGCTGATTGGCTCGATGGTGCTACACGAAGGCAACGTGGCTGAGCTCAAGACTGGTGAAGGTAAGACCCTGATGTCCACTCTGGCAGCATACCTCAATGCGCTCGAGGGCAAGGGTGTGCATATCGTGACCGTCAATGACTACTTGGCGCAGCGTGACGCTGGCTGGATGGGGCAGATCTACAGCGCTCTGGGCATTAGCACCGGTGTGATCATCAACGAAGCGTCCTTCCTCTACGATGGTGCGTATACCAACGAGAACCATACCGACCCACGCATGCAAAAGCTCCGCCCCTGTACACGGCGCGAAGCCTACGAGGCAGACATTACCTATGGGACAAACAACGAGTTCGGCTTCGACTACCTGCGCGACAATATGGTCAATGAGATTAGCCTGGTGCGTCAGCGCGAGCTCAACTTTGCCATTGTAGACGAGGTGGATTCTATCTTGATCGACGAAGCGCGTACCCCACTTATCATTAGTGCGCCTGCGGCTGAGAACCCTGATAGCTACTACCAATTTGCCAAGATTGCTGCCAAGCTTGTGCCGGAGGACTACCGTCTCGATGAGAAGCACACCAGTGTAGCGCTGACGGATAGCGGCATCGACAAAGTGCAAAAACTCCTTGGTATAAAAAATTTATACACCCCTGAGTATGTTCGCAGTGTCTACCACATCAACCAAGCGCTGCGCGCCCAGACACTCTTCCATCGTGACAAAAACTACGTGGTGACCAATGATGGTGAGGTGATCATTGTCGATGAACACACTGGCCGCCTCAAGATCGGCAACCGCTACAACGAAGGCCTTCACCAGGCGATCGAAGCCAAAGAAGGCGTGCCCGTCCAGCAAGAGAGTATGACGCTGGCGACCATTTCCTTCCAGAATTTCTTCCGCCTATATAAGAAGCTCAGTGGTATGACCGGTACGGCCTTTACTGAGGCAGAGGAGTTCCAGCAGATCTATAGCCTGGATGTGGTGGTAGTGCCGCCCAACAAGCCAATTACCCGCAAAGACCATCAAGACCTTATCTACAAAACCGAGAAGGCTAAGCTTAAAGCCGTGGCAGCCGCCATTAAGGAATACCATGAGCAAGGCCGGCCGGTGCTGGTGGGGTCGGGTTCGATTGCTAAGAATGAGCTGATCGCCCAGTGGCTCGACAAAGCGGGCATTGCATATGAGATCCTCAATGCTAAGAATAATGAGCGTGAGGCCGAGATTGTGGCACACGCTGGTGAGAAGGGTGCCGTGACGCTAGCGACAAACATTGCCGGGCGTGGTACAGACATCAAGCTTGGGCCGGGCGTGAAGGAACTTGGTGGCTTGGTGGTGATCGGCAGTGAGCGGCATGAGTCGCGACGGATCGACAACCAGCTGCGGGGCCGTGGTGGCCGCCAGGGCGACCCGGGTGACACCCAATTCTACGTCTCGACCGAAGATGACTTGATGCGGATCTTCCAGGGTGAGCGTATTGCCGGCCTGATGGAGCGCCTTGGGGTAGAAGAAGACATGGCCATCCAAAACAAAGCGGTCAGTAAGACGCTTGAGGCGGCGCAAAAGCGGGTTGAGGGCTTTAACTTCGATGCGCGCAAAAATGTTGTTCAGTACGACAACGTCATCAACCGCCACCGCAAAGTGGTCTACACTGTGCGGCGCAAGATCCTCGATGGCGACAACATCAAGCCAGAAATCCAGCGCCTGCTGCGCACTGCAGTAGAGAGCCTCACGGAGGTACCAGCCAAGCAAAACCCGAAGTTTGCTGAGGAGTTTGGCGCGATCTTCCCATTAGACAAAGACGAGATTAAGAAAATTGGTGCCGAGAAGCGCGATCGTGTCCGGACCAAGATGGCACTCGATGCGGCGAAAAAATTGTATCAAGATAAAGAAGACGAACTGGGTAGTGAGCTACTGCGCGGTATTGAGCGTGAAGTGTATCTGCAGGTGCTCGACACACTGTGGATGCAGCACCTAGAGAATATGCAGCACCTGCGTGAAGGAATCCACTGGCGCAGTGTGGGTCAGCGCGACCCGCTCGTGGAGTATCGCGCCGAATCGCAAAAGCTGTTTGATAGCCTGCAGGCTAACCTCCGAGCTGAGGTGCTCCACGCGATCTACCAAGTGCGCAAGACCGATGCCATCACTCGCGAGGCAACTGACAACGAGCACGATACCGAGCTTACCCGCCTAGCCGAAACCTCGGTGGAGCGCGGTGTGAATGAAATCACGAGTGGGGAAGCGAATCGTGACCACGACTTTACCAAAACAAAAGCGGCACCAACTACTGCCGACATCAACCGCAAACGTAATGCCGCCCGCAAGAAAAAGAAAGCCCAGCGGCAGAATCGCAAAAAGAACCGCTAGATGCAACACACAGTAACAGAGGTCAGGCTAAAGAATGGTGCTCGTGGCCTTCTCATCGACGTGCCTGGCGCAACCGTGATGAGCTTCCAGTTCCAATTCCGAGCGGGCAACCGCTATGTTGCGAGCAAAGACATCTACGAGACGGCGCACATTATGGAGCACATGGCCTTTGGTGCTAATGCTCAGTTTGCGAGCGAGCACGAGTACGAGGCGGAGTTTATCAAAAACGGTGCCTACCACAATGCCTGGACGAGCGACCTATCCATGGTATATGTGGCGGACTGTGCGGACTTTGAGTGGGAGCGTATTTTGCAGTTGCAGCAGGTGGCTATCACTCAGCCAAAGTTCAACCAGACGGAGCTCGAAGCCGAGAAGGGTAATGTGCGCAGCGAGCTTGTCGGCTACCTCAACAACCATAATCGAGTGCTGTGGCCCAAGATCCAGCAGCTACTGGGAAATGACATCTATACCTTCCACCAGCGCGTACGCACCATTGCCCATGTGCAGCTGAGCGATATTCAGGAGCACTACCGGCGTACCCACACCAGTGACAACCTTCGCTTTGTCATTGCTGGCAAAATGGCGGGGCGCAAGGCGCAGATCAAGCGCATGCTCGAGAGCTGGCAACTGCCGCGTGGTGAGCGCTTTGCGGTGCCGCACGACGAACTTCACAGTGGTAAGCCTACCCTCATCCGTCGCAAAGAGGCCAGCAACCTCACCTTTGGCTGGTCGATGGAGATCCCGCGCGAGCTCAGCGACAAAGAAGATGCTGCGCTAGACTGCCTCAACCACATCCTCACCGGCACGATGCATTCGCGCATCTTTGGCAAAGCCCGCAAGCAGGGCATGGCCTATGGGATGTTTAGTGATGGCTCGGTGGGTAAATATGAGAGCAGCTGGGACTTTGGTGGCGAGGTAGAGTGCGATAAGGCAGAGCGGCTCTTTAGCCTGATTGTCAGTGAGCTCCAAGCGGTGCTGCGTGGTGAAATTACCGAGGCCGAGCTGGAGGCAGCCAAATCCTATGGCCTGGGGCGCTACCAAATGGGGGCGCAAACAGTAGCACAAATTAGTGGATTCTACACTGGCCGCTTCTTCTGGGATGGCTATGTGAAGGACTATGCCAAGGTGCCACAAGAGATCAAAGGCACGACCCTTGAGCAGATGAACGCCGTAGCGCGTGAATTCATCGCTGCCAACACCTGGGCACTCGCTGGTGTGAGCAGCGGCGAGCGAAGCGACATCGTGCGGCTGGGCGAGCAGCTGGAAGGGCTGTTTGCACAAAAATAACCGATACGTTATCGGCTTTGTTGTAGCTGTATCAGTGATAGCAATGCTCGGATTGAGATGGCTGGCTTCTCTCTGTTGGTTTCTGCTTTTCGCCTCCTTAATCAATAAAATCAACGCAAAAACTCCTTCTTGGCTAATTAAAGTAGGCCAAGAAGGAGCTCTGTGTTTATGTTATGTCTCGGATAGTCAAACTATAGTGGTGTCGAGTAAGCGCGAAGTGCTAGTGCTGCCTCGATTTCGGCGTTTGTTGCGGTGTGTGGTAAATCAAGTGTGTCACATAGCGCGTTAATTTCCACCTGGAGGGCTGCGGCAAAGACGTCATCATCAGATGCCTTGGGAGGTAGGCCAAGCTCGGCGCACACCTCTGGTGACCTATGAGAAGAAAATACATCTCCCATTTTTTCGCTTATTCTATCCTTGCTGCCTGGGATATAATTGATAACACGAAGATATGCCTCATCGGCTGCTTCCTGTGCAATGCGCTTATTTCGGTATTCCAGCACTTCTGCTGGTGTTAGGTCTTGGGGTTTTTCTAGTTCATTGCTAGAAGTAGTAGAGGAGGTAAATTCATTATTATTCATAGTAGATTCTACTTTATCAGATAGTTGGTAACAAGGCAAGAGCCTTTTATTTGAGGGTCAACATGTACATGGTACACTTTAGCCTGCGCGGTACACTGCCATCTTCGCGTTGAGCAGTTTGTTCATCTCGGTGAGGCTACCATCCTTCTTGTGGAGGACGCCGTCGTCGATGACGTATGTCTCGGCTTTGCTATCTCTGTTATCGGGCATTTTGGGCGCAGTGTTTTGCCCGCTGTACTTGCTACGGCTGGTTAGGTCGCTGTGAGTGCGGTAGTATTGCGCGGCTTTGAGACGGTGGTCTTTGACCGCTTGGTAATACGTGAGGTATTCGGTACCGAGCTTGCGTGCATTGTCATTTTCGCTGATGCTTTGCATTTTTTTGGCTTGCTCGATGCACGAGCCGTAGGTTTTGCTTGCTTCCTTTTCAATCTCGCTATCGGTCAGTGCTGGAGCACTAGTAAGCGCTGTGCTGCCGCCCTTGCGGAAGTCAAATTTCAGAATTTGGCGGTTGAGCGTGTTGGTATCGGCGCACTCTTTGATAAAGGTGGCGACGGTGGAGTAGTAGCTGGGCAGCTTGCCAAGCGCAGTGATGGCTGCGTCTGTCTCGCGCTTGTACTGCTCGTACGCACGTTTGATATCTTCGTCGTGCATGGCGCGCGAGCTACCAAGCTTGCTGATGAGTTCTTTGCGGTTGTCTGCAAATGCCTTGGCGTCGATCATCTCACCGCGAGAAAGTGGCTGCAGCAGGCGCTCCTCGGTGCGGCTATGGCTGCGGATGAGCGCCTGGGCATCTTGCAAGTCTTTGCGGCTTGGTGGTGCCGACTGGATGGTCACAATGATGATAATGACGATGACTAGCACAATGCCCACCGCGCCAGCAATCAGCCCATACAGTAGCTTCTTATTTGCTAGCAATGGATTACCCGAGTGGGGTGGCGGTGTATTGCCAGGCTGCGATGCATTTATATTCATGGTGTTCGTTGGCGAGGTCATAGCTGGTTGGTTATGGCTAGGAGTGGGCTGAGTGTCCATTGCTTGTGTCCTTTATCTTCGTTGTTGATACTCAAATTAACTATAGACTATATATTATAGCAATAGTTGCAGTGAGCGCAAATTGAGGAAGAGGGAGCTGTTGCGGCGCATTGTGTTTGGTGGTATGCCAATGCGATCTCTATATAAGAAATACACAAAAAATCAACAAGACCGCTACAGAAGTGGAGTCACCGTCCATCGATGGGAATGACGAGGGAGTACCAAGAACAAGGGCAGTATGATACACTCTCTGACCTCTGTATATTCTGTGTTTTGGGTGCTGTGTATGTTATAATAACGGTATGAAAGTTGCGATTGCTGGGTACGACGTTGAGGGTCGTGCGACGTATGATTATGCGCGGCAGGTGTGGCCTGCGGCGGAGATTGTGATAGCCGATGAGCGGCGCATTACTGATGTGCCGCCTGGGGTGGTGGATGTATTGACAGGCCCAGATGCCTTTGCTCAGCTGGGTGATGCCGATATCGTCATGCGTACCCCTGGGCTGGCGCCGTGGCGGATCGAGACAGACGGCACAGTGTGGTCGGCTACAAATGAGTTCTTCGCACGCTGCCCCGCGCCGATCATTGGCGTGACAGGCACGAAGGGCAAGGGCACAACGGTGAGCCTCATCGCTGCTATGCTGCAAGCCCTTGGGCGCACCGTCCATGTAGTGGGCAATATTGGCCGGCCGGCTCTGGCGCAGCTGGCGCAGATTGGCCCGGATGATGTGGTCGTGTATGAGCTGAGTAGCTTCCAGCTATGGGATGCCGAGCGTTCACCGCAGATTGCGGTAGTGCTGATGATTGAGCCCGACCATCTCGACAAACATGTCAACTTCGCTGAATACGTCGATGCCAAGGCCAACATTCGGCGACACCAGCGGCCAGGCGATGTGTGTATTTATCATCCGAGCAATCCATATGCCGCGCAGATTGCTGAGTCGCTTGACACGGACGTTGCGCGTGGCAGCCTGGGTACGCCACCACCGGCGTATCGCTATGGCACGCCAGATGATGGCATGGTGTATGTGAAAGATGATGCCTTTTGGCAGGGTGAGCGGCGGCTTTGCGCAACGGATCGCCTGCAATTGCCGGGTGCTCACAATATTGAGAATGCCTGTGCAGCGCTGAGCGCAGTGCTCGCCTTCGATCCACAGGCTGTGCCGCAGCGTCTAGCGGAAGGACTGGCGAGCTTTACTGGTTTGCCACATCGCTTAGCCTTCGTAGCAGAGCAGGATGAGGTACGGTATTATGACGACAGTATTGCTACCACGCCGGGCAGTGCCATTGCAGCGCTGCGTGCCTTTGCGGAGCCCAAAGTGCTCATCGTTGGTGGGGCGGACAAAGGTGGTGATTACGAACCACTCGCACAAGAGGTGTATGATCAGGGTGAGGCTGTCCGCGCTATCATTACGATGGGAGCGAATGCTTCGGCGATTGCCGCGGTGCTGCATGGCTACGATGTTGCTGTGCCTATCATCACGCTTGGCAGCGTGCCTATGACAGAGGTTGTGGATGCCGCTAAGCAGCAGGCCGAGCCTGGCGATGTCGTCATCCTAAGTCCTGCTGCCGCGAGCTTCGACCAATACCGCAGCTATGTCGACCGTGGTGAGCAATTTATTGCCGCGGTGCAGGGCGGCGGAGTGTAAGCTATTTTGCGATTAAGCAGGATATACTATAATATATACAAATAACTATATAACTGATACGAGATAAGGAATCGATAGCCCAATGAATCAGCAACCATATACCAACTCACCGCAGCCTGCCGCCGCGCCGCAGTATAGCAAGGGGCAGCTTGCTGTAGCCCGTGCTGCTATGTCTAGCGACAACACCGTGCTGGCAGTCACCTTTATTGGCTTCTTTTTTATGACGTCGGCGTATTTTATTTTTACGGCGCTGGCTGAGCACTTTAGTGTAGAGGGGACTGATATGGCGACAGAGCAAGTCCCGCTTTGGCTGAGGCTTATTATTGCTTTTTTTAGCGGTGCTATCCTCTTTGGCGTCATCCTCCTTGTCGGGATGTTTTTCATCCGGATGGAGCGGCAGAAGATGCTGGGCAATGCTATGCAAGTAGAGTATAGTGATTATGCTTGGCTGCGTGACTGGGCCAACGTCACAGCGGCCGACCTTGGTTTACCGCGGGTAGAGATTTTCGTCACGCAGAATCCGGTCATCAATGCCTATGCCTTTGGCTTTATGAATCCATACTGTATTGTGCTGCACTCTGGCTCGATCCGCTACCTCACGCCCGATGAGCTCAAGGCGGTCGTCATCCATGAGATGGGGCACATTAAGTACAAGCACACTATAGCTATGCTGTATCTGCAGCCGTTCTTGGCACTGCCGTTTGTTTCTTCGGTGTCTGGCTGGCTAGCGGGCTTCTGGCAGCGCCGCACCGAGTATACGGCCGACCGTTTGGCGCTTACTTATACCGAAGATCCAGAGCTTGTTAAGAATGCGCTTGTCAAGGTGCACGTTGGCCCTGATGTGGCGGAGGGCATGAACGAAACTGCTCGCCAGTGGCAGCGCTACACCGCCAACCGGCCAATGAATCGCTTTGCCCAGACCTTGAGCGACCACCCATACCTCGTGCGCCGGCTTGATCACATTGATGAGATGACCGCTAAACTCCTTACGCCCCAAGCACCAGCTGCACCAACTCAGCCCACGACGCCAGCTCAACCGCAGTAGGGGAAGCCACGAGGCGACACAATGCTGCTTATACGAGACGCCACTATCTGTGCGATGGTGGTTTCTCTGTTTTGCTCATTGATTGCGATAGTGTACTCTTTAACCGCAAAGGCTCATCAATCATTTATACCTTTTCCTTTTGTTATTTCTCTCCTCGAACCATATACTTCTCTAGACTATGAGCTTGCTAGTTGCTAGTACCGGCGCTAAAATATCGTTAGCAACGAGACTCCGCACTTTACTTAAACAAAGGTAACGGATCAAGCGAACGCATAGCAATACGCCGTGATATGTGTGGCCGGCAATGCTTTGTGCCGTATAGTAGAGCCAGCACTCCAGAGTGCGGTATAATATACCTATGCAACCACTCAAAAAGCGCGCCGCACAGCTCCTCGCCGATATCCTCGATGCGATTTGTCGTTTGCAGATCGCGGACAAAGCTACTCAGCTCACTCAGCTCGAGGCGCAGCTGGCCGACTCGCAAATTTGGGCCAATCCAGCCCACGCTCAGCAGGTGTCGCGCCAGGCAGCAGCGCTGCGGGGGCAGATAGAGCCGTGGCAGGTGCTGCAGGCCCAGGCGAGCGACATTGTGGAGCTGATGGATCTGGGCGATGACTCGATGATACCAGAGTTCGAACAACAGCTTGCCGCCCTCGAGCACGACTACCAGGCACGTCACCGTGACCTCCTCTACAGTGGTGAGCACGACGACCAACCGGCTATTATCAAGATCAGTGCCGGGGCCGGTGGCACTGATGCACAGGATTGGGCAGCGATGCTCGAGCGGATGTACCTACGCTTTGCCGAGCAGCACAGCCTCCAAGCGGAACTCCTCGAGCGCTCGACGGGCGAAGAAGCGGGCATCAAGAGTGCGACATACAGCCTCCACGGCGCGTATGCCTATGGCCAGCTGCGCAGCGAGCATGGCGTGCACCGCCTAGTCCGGCTCAGCCCGTTTAATGCCGACCATTTGCGCCAGACGAGCTTTGCCCTGGTGGAGGTGATGCCAGAAATCGCTGAGCCTGAGCAGGTGCAGCTTGAGGACAAAGACCTCCGGATCGACGTCTACCGCAGCGGTGGCAAGGGTGGGCAGGGCGTTAATACGACCGACTCGGCAGTACGCGTTACCCATTTGCCGACTGGTATCGTCGTTGCCATCCAAAACGAACGCAGCCAGATCCAAAACCGCGAGACCGCTCTCACCATTCTGCGCTCGCGCCTGGCTCAGCTCCAGCACGAGCAGCAGGCCGCCAGCTTGGCCGACCTCCGCACCGGTGAGTCTGCCAGCTGGGGTGCGCAGATCCGCAACTATGTGCTCCACCCCTATACCCTCGTTAAAGATACCCGCACCAAACACGAAGCCCACGACGCCCAAGCCGTCCTCGACGGCGCCATCGACGGCTTTATCGAGGCATATTTGGCGATGGGGGTGGGGGAGAAGTCGTAGCTTTCTCGCTCCATCCCTCAGCCATATGCTATACTGGTATAGTGATATTGTTAGACAGAGTAACCAAACGGTATGATAAGGATGCCAAGCCGGCGCTCGATCGGGTAAGCTTACATGTTGAGCCCAATGAGTTCGTCGTTATTATTGGCACGAGTGGGGCGGGCAAGAGTACACTGCTCAAGCTCCTTACTCGCGAAGAGAAGCCCACAACGGGTAAGATTGTGGTCGGTGGTATCGACTACGACACCCTTAAGGATAAGCATATTCCACTGCTGCGCCGCAAGATTGGTGTGGTGTTTCAAGATTTTAAGCTGTTGCCGCAGCGCACCGTCTTTGAGAACGTCGCCTTTGCGCTGGAGATTGCAGGCATGAGCAACCGCGAGATCAAGAACACAGTACCTAAGGTGATCGATCTCGTCGGCCTCCGGGGCAAAGAGAAGCAATTTCCACATCAGCTCAGTGGTGGTGAGCGCCAGCGCGTGGCGATTGCCCGTGCCGTTGTGCGTCAGCCCAAGATTCTTATCGCTGATGAGCCTACTGGTAACCTTGACCCCAAGCACAGCTGGGATATCGTCCGTTTGCTCGAGAAGATTAATAAATATGGCACCACCGTGCTACTGACTACCCACAATGTCGAGATTGTTAACCGGCTCAAGCGCCGCGTCATCACCATTGAGCATGGCAAGATTACGCACGACCAAGCCAGAGGGAGTTACCGTCAATGAGTCGTCGCAAAGATACCGCCCGCGCCTTGATGCAGCAAAAGCGCCGTCGTCGCCAGTGGCTGACGTTTGTCCGGATGTGCCGCTATGGCGTTAATAACTTTAGCCGCAACGCGTGGCTGACTGTTGCTGCGACGCTTGTGATGACGATTACACTGCTTATTGTCTTTACGACCTTTGTCGCCCAGCGTTCACTTGCTGATACCGCTCAGGCTATCAACAAGGATATCGACCGCTCGATCTACCTCCGCCCTGATGTCTCGGAAGAGCGCGCTCAGCCAGTGCTGGTGAGTCTGCGCCGCCTCAGCAACGTCGAGTCGGTACGCTTTATTAGTACCGAGGAAGCCAAGGAGCAATTTGCCAAAGCTAATAAGGACGATGAGGCTAAACTGAACGCCCTTAAGGAGGCGACGAATTCACTGCCCGCGACGATCCGCATCACCCTGCATGACAATAACGACACATCGCAGCTGATAGACTTCGTCAATACGAATTCTGCGCTCAAACCGTTGATTAGCGCCACCCAAACACCGACCTTTATGAGTCAGCGGCGCAACGGTACGACGCGCATCGCGGAGTGGACGCATATGTCGCAAAAGGCTGGGGTAGCGGCCAGCGTGCTCTTTATTGCCATCTCGTTCTTGATTATCTTCAATACCATCCGTATGGCGATCTTCAACCGGCGCGATGAGATCGAGATGATGAAACTGATTGGCGCCGACCGGGGCTTTATTCGCGGGCCATTCCTCGTGGAGGCAGTGGTATACGGAGTGATCGCCGCAGTGATTGCAACCACCTTGGGCATTATTACGCTCTTCCTCTCGGGCAATTCGCTCAAGAAGTGGGGGGTGGCTCTCCAGCCCACGATTGATATGGCAGCATCCTACTGGTGGCTCATTGCCCTGGTGATGATGGCACTAGGCGCATGCATTGGCGTCATCTCATCGCTGGTGGCCACCCGCCGTTACCTAAAGATTTAGCATTGATACGAAGGAGGCCCGTGTTGACAAAGCACACACCGCTTGTTACCATAAGAAATATGAAACAATCCACCACATCTGTTTCGCGTGCTCACACTGCTGTGGCCGCACCCAAAAAAACCAAGGGGCTTGCCACCAAGTCGGTCATTGTGGCAGCTGCCGTAATTATGGCGCTCAGTACGCCAGTTAGCACCTACCTCGGAGTGACCACAGGGACTGCCTCGGCCGTGTCGCAGGAGGAGTACCAGCGGCAGATCGATGCGCTCAATAAGGAGATTGGGCAGTATCAGTCGCAGGCCAAGGAGCTGAACGAGAAGGCAAAGAGCTTGCAAAATGAGCTCGAAGTCTTGTCAAAGCAGAAGGCAATGATCCAAGCGCAGATCGACATCAGCCAGAAGAAGCACGACCAACTGCAGGAGAAGATTGCTCAGACTAAGCGCGACATCAAGGCCAACCAAGATGCCTTGGGTGACACGCTGGCCGATATGTACGTCGACCGCACCATCAGCCCGCTGGAGATGCTGGCGAGTAGCCGGAGCCTTGGCGACTATGTGGTGGAGCAAGATCGCCGCGATAGCATCCAGACCACGTTGAGCGAGACGATCACGCGGGTCAATAAGCTCAAGAAGCAGCTAGAGGAGCAAAAGAAGGAAGTTGAGCGTGTCTTGGCAGACCAAAAGAATGCCCGTGAAGCCCTTGCTGCCAAAGAGCGCGAGCAAGCTGACCTCCTTGCTCGCACGCAAAATGAAGAAGCAAACTACCAAAAGCTCACCGCTGACCGCGAGAGTGAGAAAGCCCGCGTCCAGAAGGCGCAGCAGGATGCTATCCAAGCGGCCATCCGCAACGCTGGTGGCGGTGGTTCACTCGGTATTAGCTCTGGTGATGGTTCGATGGGTGGCTACCCATGGGCTGGCGGCTGTACCGTTGATGCCAATGCGCTGTCGCACGGTGGCGCATCTGGTGGTGGCGAAGATCCACTGGGCTATGGCTGCCGCCAGTGTGTAAGCTACACTGCCTGGAAGACCTACCAAAAGACTGGCTACGCACCACGCTACTGGGGCAATGCCAATATGTGGCCGGCTGCCGCTCGCAACGCTGGCTTCTCGACGGGCCGCACCCCACGGGCCAATGCCCTTGGCGTCATCTCGGCAGGGCAGTATGGGCACATTGTCTATATCGAAGGCTACGATGCCGGTAGCAACACTGTCCGCATTAGCCAGTTCAATTACTTCAATGCCGGTGGCCCTGGCTGGGGCCACTACAGCGAAATGACGGTACCTGCCAGTACGTACGATACGTATATTTATCTGTAGGAAATAACAGCCATCGCACGTGATGGCTGTTATTTTAGTTGGTGCTTTCTCCTGTAGAGAGTTAACCTAGCATTGGCTTGCATTGCCATACTATACTAGATGTGATTTAATGAGAGCTAGTTATGAGCGAAGTTCCAAAAATCCCACACACACACCTCATTTGATGGTGCACATGAAAAAGCGCTAGATACAGATGAATCGGCGGTAGAAGAGCAAGCAGAACGCAATCCAGCTGAATTTGCTTGGTTGCTTGGTGCTAGAGCGACAAGAGAACCGGGTGAGGATTCTCCTGTTTCGATTATGACCCTCATCAGAGAAGGCAAAACACGATACACTGGCCCGACAATTGCTAAATATGTCACAATTGGAGTTCGTGGTACACCAGCGGGCACTCTTGTTAATATCCCTATGGTGTATCCTATGTCGCAAGAGCAAGTTGATTATGCACAGGAAGTAGCTGCAGAGATGGCGACACCAGAGTACAAGGCACGAGAAAGAAGGTGCTTGGAGCAATTATGGGCGCAAGATGCAGCTGAACGAAAAGCGCGAATGCAGCAACAAAAAGGACTAATGAAGATGGCGCTGCAGGGTATAAAACTCATCATACAGAGATGGCGCTCTGCAAAATGAAATAGATAAGGTGCTATTTATAATTTATGCTGCTGGTGGGATCTTGAGCTGTTCTTCGGCCCAAGTAGCATTTTGGGTAAATTTAGCTTTACCCGTCTCAGGCGGGCTAACCCGGTACCCATACTGGTTATACTCTGTACCAATCGGGTCATCCCTCTCGCAGTTCCGGAGGGGCTGGGTATCAGTGGGCAGCTGGGCAATGTAGCTGTTGCTAAAGGCGGCGCGTGCATCGGCCTGAGCCATCTGGGCTAGCAGGGCAAAGAGCTCTTTGACGTTGCTAACCGCCTCACCTGTGCTGGGCGGTTTCTCACCACCGTAGGTAAAGCCGTGCTGCTCCTGTGCTAAGAGATCTTGATCAAAACCGTAGCTGCAATCGCGGCAATCGAGACAGCGCTCGTAGAAATAATGCACCGAGTAGGTAATCTCGCTATGTGTGATGGTGATGGGCGGCTGGTCATCACGGGCACTACCTTTCATCTTGACAATGATACGTGTGAGGCTATCGATGACGCTGTGGAGGGCTTGCTCACGCTGCTGGCGTTCGCGGTCGATGATGCGCGCAGCATTGAGCTCCTTGCTGCTTTTGTATAGGGCAGTGGATTCGCTCACAAGCGCAAGATGCCCAACCACCTGGCGAGCCTGAGGGGTAGGCTTAGTAAGCAGCTGTGAGCTACCTTCAACAGTGGATGATAATGGGCAAACAGGCGCTTCTTTCGCGCTGACAACGGCAAGAGACATCAGATAACCTCACTCGTTTTGATTAAAGAATGGTAATTGCCTATTATACGAGGATGAGGCAAAAATGCAAGCCTCGGTGTGCTATTCACATTCTTTTGCCACACCGCCCGAGCGTAGTATAATACCATAGTATGGTACAGAGTGACACGGCGAGCGCGAACCGCTCGAAATATGAGTATGATGAACCAAAGAAGCTAACCATATCGCAGCTAACGGCTTTGCTCGTGGCGGTGCTGCTGCTGGGGGCTGGCTTTGTGGCAGGGATGTATGCCGACAAGCTCTATGCAGCGATTGCACCAGTCTTTGGCCTCAAGGTATCGGCCGATAGCATCGACCTCAGTAGTGTGCAGCAGACCTATCGCAAACTCAAAGCAGAATATGATGGTAAATTGGACGACACCAAGCTGATCGATGGTGCTAATCGTGGCCTAGCTGCAGCTACTGGTGACCCCTACACTACCTACATGGACAAGCAAGAGACCGAGCAGTTCGACCGCAGCCTCAATGGCGAGGTGAGCGGTATTGGCGTGGAGATCGCATCGCGGGGTAACCACGCTACAGTGGTACGCGTCATCGAAGACTCACCAGCAGCCAAGGCAGGCCTGCGGGCTGGCGATATCTTTCGCAGTATTAATGGCCAATCGGTGGTGGGGCAGAACTCTGAGGTAGTGGCCAGCAAAGTGCGGGGCGAGGCTGGCACAACCGTCAAGCTCGTGATGCAGCGTGAGGAATCGACTGAGGAATACACCATCGTCCGGGCCAAGGTAAGTGACGCCAGTGTGCGTAGCCAGATTCGCGATGGCGTGGGCATCCTCACCATCACCCGGTTCGATGACCAAACTGGCCGACTCGCGCGCCAAGCGGCAGAGCAGTTCGTCCAGCAGGGGGTGCGGGCTGTGGTGCTCGACCTACGCGACAACGGTGGTGGCTATGTAACGGCTGCTCGCGAGGTCGCAAGCCTATGGCTTGAGAACAAAGTCGTGGTAGTGGAGAAGTCTGGCGACGTTGTGCGAGACACGGTGCACAGTAGTGGCCAAGCACTGCTCAAGGGGATGAATACGACCGTCCTCGTCAACGGCAATAGCGCCAGTGCCAGCGAGATCGTAGCGGGAGCACTACACGACCACAAAGCGGCGACATTACTCGGCGAAAAGACCTTTGGCAAGGGCACCGTGCAGCAGTTGTTTGATCTGCCTGATGGCCGTAAACTCAAGATCACCGTGGCGCGTTGGTATACCCCAAATGGCCGCAATATCTCGCAGGGCGGCATTGCGCCAGATACCGAGGTTAAAATGAGCACCGATGATCGCAATGCTGGCCGCGACCCACAGCTCGATAGCGCACTACAAAAGTTCGCAGAGTAGACATATATCCAACAAAATGCAAACAATTGTTCGCCAAAAGTATTGTATTTGCCTCGTATCTACGCTACCATAAAAGCATATGGACAGACGAAAGAAAATTCTCTTGGTAGAAGACGACACCGCGCTGCTGGCAGTGTATCGCTCGCGGCTGGAGCTGGAGGGCTTTGCGGTGAGCGAAGTGCACAATGGCGAAGATGCACTCTCGGCGGTGGTCGATGTTCGGCCCGATTTGATCTTGCTTGATGTGATGATCCCCAAGATCAGCGGCTTCGATGTGCTCGATATCTTGCGCAATACCCCAGATACTACCAACGTCCGCGTTATCATGCTGACGGCGCTGAGCCAGCCCAAGGACAAAGAGCGGGCCAAGCAGCTGGGGGTAGACGACTACCTCGTCAAGTCGCAAGTGATGATTGGCGACGTAGTGGCCCGCATTAAGTATCACCTGGGCATGAGCCAAGAATAACAGAGGCCAGAGGGCTGTCGAACAAAGCGTGCAGCGAGCCCTTGCTTCTGAGTGATTTTCCTTCAGCATTGTTTCATGGTATTATAAGAAGATGACGGAAAAACATTCGGCATCTCCCGCTGCAAAAGAAGAGACATCAGCACCACTCCCACCACGACAGCCTGAGTACCTCTTGACGCAGCCAATCACGACGGACGGTGCGCCACAAGAGCGCACACCTTACCCCGATGCACACATCATTCCTCGGCGCCAAGATGTACCGCGCTACCAGTGGAATGTGCTCCGCAGCAGTGGCCAGCTCGACGAAGGGTGGGTTGATGTAGAGATTATTACCGAAGATGGCGTAACGCTAGTGCGGATGACCAAGCTAGTCAACCGAAGCAACATCCATCGACTTGAGAAATGTGTGCCGCTCGCGGTGCTACAGGAGCAAAACATTGACTTCACCAATGCATACCTGCAAAAAGCCTATGGCGTGATGATGGAGGATGGTAGGCTGCAGCCCGTTGCTGATACCACTCATACTGCTAGCCAGAGCAGCGCGACTGAGCAAGAAACAGAGGTAATGCCTGCTCAAGGAGGCGATACGTATGAGCATCTCAGTGGGGATAGTGCACGCCAATTAGTGGGGAGTGTGGCAGCAAAAGCGAGCGACGGAGAGGTGGATAATAGCCCACTGGTGCAGCGGGCGCTTGAGCGTATAAGATAATACGCAGCTTATTCCAAAGGGCAGCAATAACTGGAATCACTAGTGTCAAAGCCCTTGCTTCTCAGGCGAGAGACTGGCTGAAAATGATGAGTATGTGTCGTTCATAGCTGTAATACAAAGCGTGTCGTTGCTAAATAGTATGGGCAGTGCCTATAGATAGCAAGTATCGAGTTCGCTCGGGTTATCATCAAAAACAAGAAAACCACCTCAGTTGTAAGGTGGTTTTGCATATGCGCTATAAAACACTTACGCTGCGCTGACGCACACCTGGGTGCGTGGCTGGGTCTTGCCAGTGAAGGTAGACTTCTTGACCTTCTTGAAGCTGACGACACCACTGTGAGCGGCGTGGATGGTGTAGTTGCGGCTCATGTATGTGCCAGGGCCGGCGATCTTCGTAGCGCCTGTCTGGCGGACGAGAACCTCACCAGCGTTGACCTGCTGGCCACCGAAGCGCTTGACGCCAAGGCGCGCCCCAGCGTTATTGTGGACGTTCTTGCTTGAGCCACCTGCTTTGACTTTTGACATATCACTCCTTTAGCTAATATAAACAATCTATACGATTATACGTGAGGGCGTGGGCGAAGTCAAGCGGTGTGGATTGAATAGCAGCCGTAAGAATGCCGACTGTTATAACGCGAGAGAAGAGAGCGGCAAGAGGAGTGCGCAAGCGAGCAAGACATTGAGCTGTAGGCATGACAAAAAGGGGGCAAAACATAGACAGTGATGCAGATGTGCTGCAGTACTAACTGAGCAGAGTTGGATAGCTGGCGCTATGGTGGTATAATTAGCTACACTACAGATACAATAAATGATATGAAAAGGAGTGATGATGCCAGGACATGAAGGGTCGGGAGGATTTGGACCACAGGGTGAGTGGCCGTATCCGGGCAGCGGGCCGAGTGGCAGCTCGGACACTGAGGCAGGTTTGGCACGGCTTGAGGCGCTTCGATATGTTGATGTATCAGAGCAAGGGGAGGGCGGCACTCCACAAGGCGATCGTGCGTCTGCTGCAGGTGCGCTTCGAGCAAGCCTAAGAGAAGTAGCTGATCCTCGTAAACCGACAGCACCAGCTGCGCCACCAACTCCAGAGGACATACGTGCAGCGCTTCATGGTGGGATGAACGCTCACGAAGCACCAGCTCCTCAGGCAGTAGAAGAAATACGGGCAGATCAATACAGAGAAGCCCTTTGGAGAGCAGAAGGGACACTCCGCAACACTCCAGAGGTGTTGGTTGCTGCAGCAGATGAGTTAGAGAGTATCATTAAAGGCGGCAACGTACCAGTAAGTGTTGTGCCTCGTTTGAAGGCTGTAGTGAAGTCTCTACGTGGCATTAACCTTCATGATCTTGGTGTTGCACAATCGTACGTAGGAACTGAAGCTTACAAAATGGACATGGAGGCAAACAATCGCCAATAATTCCATGCTACCAGAGCGGTACGAAGAACCTCAGCTATGTCATGCTGAGGTTCTTGCTTATTGAAACTGCTAGCATGTAGAAGGAAGCACGTGTATTACTCGATGACCAGAATGAAATTTTACCCCAAGGTTATTTCACTACTTCCATCAGCAACAATTCTCGCGCTACCACCTGGTTCTCGCGGTAATAACAGAGGTCGGCAGGGCGAATGTGCTGAAGTGGGCGGCGCTGGTAGCCCAGTCGCTCGAGCTGGGTGATGAGTGGCAGGTGAGTAAACTGCCCGTCGCTGCCGCGCCAAGCGGGCACTGCAATAACTAGTGGTGTGCCAGGGCGTAGCTGGGGGCGAAGATTAGTGAGAAAATGGCTGATGATATGGTTGCACGTGGTACGCACAGCACTGAGCTTAGCAGGGGTAGGTGGGGCAGAGAAGGGCTGGCCAAGGTATGTCTCACAGACAACGGCGCTGAGCTGCTGGGCATCTGGCCACAGATGAGTAGTAGCATCGGCCTGAGTAACGCCATGCACCGTACCAGGGGTGGCCTCGGCAGAGCGGCGCTGCAGCCAGGCGAGGTTCTCGCTGGTGTAGCTGACCATCTTAGGGTTGAGGTCGCTTCCGCACACATCGTAGCCCAGGAGGAGCGCCTCTTGCAAGACAGTGCCAGTGCCGCAAAAGGGATCGAGCAGCACGGGGCGCGGCGCTGAGTGCTCGGTAGTAAGTGAAGGCTGCACTAGTTGCCCAGCCATATTAATCATCATGCGGGCAAGCTTGGGTGGTAGCATACCGACGAAGGCATCGGTGCGCGGACGGGCTTGGTCGCGTGCGGCCAGGGCAGAAATGTTTTGCGCGCCAACACTCTCCGCCACAATAACGCGTCCATCCTGGGCTCGCACTACTAGCAGCTCAATGTGGTGGGACGAACGACCAAGCTTGTTGTGATGGCTCGTAGCAGTATTGAGCGCTGGAGCGGCATTAGGAATAAGGCGCAGGCTCGTGCCAGTTGCGCGTAATTTTGTCTTGAGAATAAGGCCAGTCTTTTGCACCTCGCGGGCACTAACAGAGAAGCCATAGGCACTCATGCCCAGCGTAATCTTGTGCGACGCGCCCCGCCACTGCGCGCTATAGTGGCGGACGATCTGCCGACTCACCGCCAGCCAGGTACCGCGCAGCTCTAACACCACCCGGCCCGCCTTTTGGCTGCCACCCAGGCGATCAAAGGCGAAAGTATCAGAGGTAATAGTAGCGGCCTGCGCGCCAAACCAACGCACCGCCGCCGCGCCATACAGACACTCCAGCTCCGCCACACCCAGGGCCGGCTGCCGGCCAAGAATTGCAATATACATATGCCTAGTATAGCGCAAAAGTGGGTGAGAATGGAGGGGTGGCGGCACGAACGGTATGTTAGATATAGGTAGCCGACCACTCTCGAGCTTGTACGACAAGCTTTCGTACTCGGTCTGATTAAAGCGTTAGAAAAGGTTCGCCTCGCTGCCTCGTGGTATAATATACCGTAGGTATGAAGAAATATATGAAAAAAATGAAGCAGCTGTCCTTCCGCACCTGGCTGAGTATTATGACGTTTGTGCTGATCGCCTTGATTCTATTCTTGTCGCGGCACGAACTTCTCCAGGCGTGGCATTTGCTGCAGCAGGTCAATATATGGGTCTTGATTGCCGTCTTTCCGGTGGCGGCGTTGGGGTATTTAGCAGCGGGCGAGATGATCTTCTCGTATCTGCGGCAAAAGGGCTTCGTGCGCGACGTGAGCCCCTTTGCGTTGATGCGCTTGTCGCTGGAGCTAAACTTCGTCAACCACGCCTTTCCCAGTGGTGGCCTGAGCGGTATATCGTATGCCAACTGGCGCCTACGCAAATACGGTGTCTCGACAGGGCGGGCGACAATGGCCCAAATGGTGCGCTATGTCATGGGCTTTGTGGCGGTGGTGCTGTTCCTTGCAGTGGCGGTGGTAATAGTGACGATCGATAGCGGCGTGAACCGCTGGATCATCCTAATGAGTGGGGGACTGGTGTTTTGCTTGACGATGATCACGCTACTGGGAGTATATTTGCTGACGAGCCAGCAGCGGCTCCACAAGGCGGCGCATCAGATCACGCTGACGGTCAACGGCTTCGCGCGGCGCATCCTGCGGCGCACAAAGCCAGTGATGGACGAAGCTGCGGTGCGGCGCTACTGCGACGACCTCCACACTGACTTCCTCGAGCTGCGGCGGGACAAGAAGCTGCTGTGGCAACCCTTTGTCTGGAGCATTATCTTTACGATTATGGAGATCTTGCCCTTCTGGATGACCTTCCAGTCGCTGGGGGTATCGGTTAATCCTGCATCAATTCTCATTGCCTATGGCGTGGCCACGACCATGGCAGTGGTGGTTGCTACCCCTGGTGGAGCTGGTGCGTATGAGGCGGTCATGGTGGGGATCTTGGCGCTCTCGGGTGTGAGCCAGGGCCAAGCCATCGCTGGGACGATGCTCTACCGCGTGATTGCCATCGTTACCACACTGGTGTTTGGCTATGCATTTTATCAACTAACCATCATGCGTTATGGGCGCGACAAACCTCCCACCACTGAGCGTTAGCGATTTCCTTGCCTGTGCGAGCCAGGTACTGGAGGGAGCATTTCCGGTACTAACGGTCGAGGGCGAGGTGGCTAGTATGGCAGTGCGCCAGGGGAAGTTTGTCTTTTTTGACCTCAAGGACGAGACAGGCAGCGTGAGCTGCTTTATGATGGTGTGGCAGCTCCGGGTGGCGCTAGAAGATGGCATGCAGGTGGCGGTGCAAGCCGTGCCCAAGCTCACGGCGCGCGGCAAGTTTAGCCTGACGGTGCAGCAGGTGCGACCGGTCGGGCAGGGGAGTATTAAGAAAAACTTCGAGCTGCTGCGCCAGCGCCTGAGTGCAGAAGGACTCTTTGCTCCAGAGCGCAAGCGACCGGTACCCGAGTGGCCCGAGCACATTGCCGTGGTGAGTAGCCCTCAGGCGGCAGGCTATGCCGACTTTATGACGATCATTGGCCAGCGCTGGGGCGGCATGCAGGTCGATGTCTATGCAGTGCCAGTCCAGGGTGCTGGTGCGGCCGATCGGATCATCCGCGCCATTGAGCGCTGCAACCGCCGTGCAACCGTGCCACAGGTGCTGGCGATTGTGCGTGGTGGTGGCAGCGCCGATGATTTGCAAGTCTTTAACGACGAAGCGCTGGTGCGAGCAATCGCTGCAAGCCGCGTGCCAACGGTGGTCGGGGTGGGGCACGACACAGATGAAACATTAGCCGATCTCGCCGCCGACGTCCGGGCTGTCACGCCGACCAACGCAGCTCAGCTCATCACACCTGATGCCACGGCAGTGCGAACGCGGCTAACCGAGCAGCTGCAGGCAATGAAGCGAACGATTATTGCCACAGCAGATGATGAGCAGCTAGCGGTGCAGCATCAGCTGGCTGAGGCTCGAGTGAAGCTAGCCAGGCGACAGCAGGTACTCGAGCAGCAATGCGCAGCGCTGCAGGCCCGGCTTCGGCTGTATAACCCTGCAGCAACCCTAGCGCGTGGCTACGCCCTGGTGCGCGGCCAGGCCGCCGTCGGCCAAACGATCACCATCGAGCGATATAGCGATATGATAACAGCGGAGGTAACCCATGTCGAACGCAAAACAACCAACGAAACAGGCGAAATCCGCCACACCTAGCACTCGGGCCAAGCGTACCATACTGAGTGATGACGACCAACTGGCGATGGCCCTCGCAGCAGAGGGAATCACGCCGGATTATAGTCAAACGAGCAACCCGTCGGTTGACTCATTAACGCCGCAGCCTAGCCAGCAGAGCAACGCAGATAACCGTTCACTGCGTGAACAAATGGAGCAGCTAGAGGAGATCTTGGTGTGGTTTGACAGTGATGAGTTTGAGCTCGAGGCGGCGGTAGAACGCTACCAGCAGGCCGCACGCGTTGCTGAGCAGATCGACCAGCGCCTAACCGAGATCAAAAATAAGGTAACCATCATCACAGAGGACACAGCCGCCTGATGATGTGGTGGGCACTCCTGGTCATCATCCTGCTGTTTTGCGCTATGGCACTGACGGGCGCGCCCTATGTGCCGTCGCACCGCCGCGATGTGCAGCAGGCGCTGACCAAACTCTATCGCCTTAGGGCAGAGGATTGCTTGGTGGATATGGGCTCAGGCGATGGCGTGGTCTTGAAGGTCGCCCGCCAGCAGGGCGCACGGGCCTTTGGTGTGGAGCTCAACCCACTCCTCGTCTTGCTCTCGCGCTGGCGTTTGCGTGGCGATACCAAAGCGATGGTGGTGTGTGGTAACCTCTACCGCACGAACTTTCCAACTGGCACCACAGTGGTCTACACTTTTGGCGACTCGCGCGACATCGCTCGGATGGCTGCCCATGTGCAGCAGCAAGCCACCCGCCTTGGCACAGACCTATGGTTTATCTCCTACGCCTTTGCCGTGCCTGGCTGGACACCAGTGCGCGAGCAGAGTGCGCATAAGCTATATCAAGTGCGAGCAGAACAGCACAAATAGCATCCCGCTCTTGTCTATCGCCCCAGGCATAAGTATAATAGGGGTATGACGAAGCAATCTTACAAACGACGAAGTTTTCTTAGTGGCAGCACCTTTGCCATTATTGGGCTAGCCTTGCTGGTGGTGCTCTTTGGTGGGTTTTCGGCCTGGGCCTACACCAACTATACCGAGGCCAAGAGCAACCTCGATAGCAAAATTACCGCGGCGCAGGCCGAGGCCAAGAAGACGCAAGCAGACGAAGACGAGAAGAAATTTGCCGAGCGCGAGAAGCAGCCCATGCTGCAGTTCGTTGGGCCAGATGACTATGGCCGCCTGACCTTCGACTACCCCAAGACCTGGAGCGCCTACCAAGCCACCGATGTGAGTGAGGGTGGTGGTAAGACATATGAGGCATACCTCAACCCCCGCGTCGTGCCACCAGTGACAGATACGCAGAAGATTGCCATTCGGATTAGCATTGAGCAGAAGATCTACGACAAAGCGGTGGCCGACTACGACAGCCAAATCAAAAAAGGCGAGCTGAAGTCGAGCGCCTGGAGCAACGACAAAGGCCTGACAGGCACGCGTCTGGAGGGGAACTTTAGCAAAGATATCCGCGGCACTGCAGTGGTGATCAAGATGCGCGATCGGACGCTCACGGTGCGGACGGATGCCGACGTGTTTAATAACGACTACGAAGCCCTGATAAAAACCATCAAATTTAACGAATAAATATAGAACATTGCGACGATCTGTGCTACAATGCAGCTGGTATGAGCACGGAGGGGAATGCGGTTATGATGAGCGGCGCTTCCTGGGGGGAGGCGTCGCTCTTTGTTGCGGCGGCACACGACCTCAAGTCGCCACTGGCGCTGCTGCGGCAATTGGCGCTGAGCTTAGAGGCTGGTGGGCTGTCGCCCGTCGAGGTGGCCGAGCTAGCCCGGCGGATGGCACTAACCAGCGAGCGGGCCTTGCGCCTCACCACCGACTTGACGCAATCCACCCGTCTTCACGAGGAGTTATTTGGCATCGAGCCGCTCAACTTGGCTCTGGTGGCGCGCGACGTCGTGGCCGAGCTCCAACCGCTCTATGCAGCCAAGGGGCGTCGCCTAGCGGTACGTGTACCGCGGCGGGCAGTGGTGGGTCTTGGCAACCGCGACCTCCTGCGGCGCGTCCTGTGCAACTTCGCCGACAATGCACTTCACTACAGTGGCGAAGGCGATGCACCCGTGGTGGTGCGGCTCTCCCGGCGAGATGGGGGCCAAGTAATCCGCCTAGCGGTGCGCGACTACGGCCCAGCCATTCCGCCATCGCTCTGGCAGCAATTGGAGCAACGCCTTGGCGTCAGCGCACAGCCATTGCACAGCCGGCCAGGCAGCAGTGGCCTAGGGCTCTACATTGCAGGGCAATTTGCCAGCGCGATGGAGGCGCAAATTGGGGCAGTTCGGCACCGCGATGGCGCGACCTTCTACATCGATCTCCAGGCGGTGTATCAACAGAGGTTATTATGACGCAATCGCCGCCGCGGGTGTTGGTCATCGACGATGACCAATGGTTTGCTGAGCTGCAGCTTGCAGCGGTGCGGCGGGCTGGTATGGTGCCCGTCTATGCGGCCGATGTGCTGGCTGGCATGGCAGCGCTTGACGAGGCGCTCCCAGCGGTGATTATCCTCGATATGTTCATGCCTGGGGGTAATGGCCTGGTGCTGCTCCACGAGCTGCAATCGTATAGCGATACGGCGCGCATCCCCATTATCATCTGTAGCAATAATGCGAGCGACATGACGCTAACCGATCTTGCGCCCTATGGCGTCGTTGCTTTGCTGGACAAAACAACGATGCGCCCAAGCGATGTGACGAACCTCCTGTGCAGGTACATCCCAAGCGAGGTAATCGCATGAGTATGCAGCGCACCACAGCGATCGTCCTACGCCGCACCAACTATGGCGAGGCTGACCGCGTACTGCAATTGCTCACGCCAGAAGGGCAGCGGGCAGTAATCGCCAAGGGTGTCCGGCGCGAGAAGAGTCGGCTGGCTGGGGCGGTTGAACTCTTTGCGATCAGCGATGTCGTCATCCGCCAGGGGCGTAGTGAGCTGGGCGTGCTAACACAGGCCCGCCTGACGAAGTATTATCAAACCATCGTGGCCGATTATGACCGCCTGCAAGCTGGCTATGCCGCCATCCAGCTGGTGGCGCAGGCCAGCCGCATGCTGGACGAGCCAGCCTGGTATGAGGTGCTGCGCTTGGTATATGAGGGGCTCAATCAGCCTAGCGTACCCGTCATGCTCACCCAAGCCTGGCTAGCCATCCACTATGCAGCGCTGCAGGGCTATGAGCTTAACCTACTGCGCGACGTCGTAGGCCAACCCCTCCAGCCCGAGCGGCGGTATATGTATGACGGGTCAGAACGTGGCCTGCGCCTCAGCGACCAAGGCGATATCACCGCAGCGCACATCAAGCTGCTCCGCCTGCTCGCCACGCGCCCACCCACGGTAGTAGCACAGGTCGGTGGCGTGCTGACTATTCTGCCCGAATGCTGGCTTGTCGCGCGGCAGCATGCTGGAGTGTAATACTATAGCTTGAGCTACTGGCCTCCATATATTTTCTTGTTCGGTGAATTGCTTGGGGTAGCGCGTGAGATTATTGAGATGGCGGTATCAATGCCATGCTTGGCCATAAGACATACTCCACTTTAGGAAAATGCTATAATAATACCAAAGAACCAATCATGAAGCTGCCGCGTTGCCGACGCGGAGAAAGGACACGTGTGAGTAGCGCAACGAGTAATGTAACAATGGAAGCAATTATTAGCCTGTGTAAGCGCCGCGGCTTTATTTACCAGGGTTCGGACGTGTACGGCGGCCTGAGTGGCACGTGGGATTATGGCCCGCTAGGCGTGGCGCTTAAGCGCAATATTATGAACCTATGGTGGCGCAGATTCGTCGACGAGCGCGACGACATATATGGCGTCGATGCAGCGATTTTGATGAATCAGAAGGTGTGGAAGGCGAGTGGGCATGTGGATACCTTCGTCGATCCGCTGTGCGAAGACACGGTCAACCACCGCCGTTACCGCACTGATCATATTCTCAAAGATAATGGCGTTGACGCGGACGGCATGACCATGGAGCAGATGGATGCGGTGATTGCCGAGCGTGGCATCAAAAGCCCCGATGGTAATCCGCTGAGCGCATCGCGCACCTTCAATATGATGTTCAAAACGCATGTTGGCGCGACTGAGAGTGATGACAGTATTTCTTATCTCCGTCCGGAAACCGCCCAAGGCATCTTCACCAATTTCAAAAACGTTGTCGATAGTTTCTACCCTAATTTGCCGTTTGGCATCGCTCAGCAGGGCAAGGCGTTTCGTAATGAAATTGCGCCGCGCGACTTTGTCTTCCGCAGCCGCGAGTTTGAGCAGATGGAGATTGAATATTTTGTCGACCCTGAGCATTGGCAGGAGGCGTTTGATGAGCTGCTTGCGAGCACGCATGCGTTCTTGGCAGAACTGGGCCTTAAACAAGAGTACATCCACGAGCTAGATGTGCCGGCAGAGGATCGGGCACATTACAGCAAAAAGACGATCGACATCGAATACGATTATCCGATCGGCCGTGAGGAGCTGATGGGCATCGCGTATCGCACCGATTTTGACTTGATGAACATCCAGCGTGCCAGCGGCAAGAGCATGGAATACACCATCAAGGGGACGAACACGAAATTTGTGCCGCACGTCATCGAGCCAAGCTTCGGCGTTGAGCGGGCGCTGATGGCAGTGCTGGCCAGTAGCTACCGCGAGGACGAGCAAAATGGCGAAAAGCGGGTGTACTTGGCCCTGCCAGAGCATTTGGCGCCAGTCAAATTTGCCGTCTCACCACTGCTAAAGAATAAGCCAGAACTGGTGGAAAAAGCCCGTGATGTGTACGCGAACCTTTCCAAAGCCAACCCTGGCCGAGTAATGTGGGACGACAACGGCAACATCGGCAAACGCTACCGCCGCCAAGACGAAATTGGTACTCCGCACTGCGTAGTCATCGATTTCCAAACGCTTGAGGATGGCACCGTCACGGTACGTGATCGCGACACCACCGAGCAAAAGCGGGTGCAGGTAGCTGACCTACTGGGCCAACCAAGCCACTCTGCGTAAGTAAGCGTACGACGAAATCCCACAAAGGAGCCACCATGCCAACACGGGTAAAAATCACAATCAACGACGACAGCGCTGGCCGGGCGGCGCTCGATGCCTTGTACGAGGGCGCCAGCCAGGTGGCGCTGTGCCGCTATGCCTTGCGGCTGGCAGCGCACATTATGGAGACTGCGGGCTACAGCGACCCACACAACCCAGCTATTACCACTGGTTTTGCCGTCAACCGCCAGTGGCAAGCTGGGGCGGCCCGCATGCACGATGTGCGCCAAGCGGGCTTTGCGGTGCACAAGCTGGCCCGCCAAGCGCCGGATGAGCTCACCACGGCGGTGCTGCGCGTGGTAGGCCAAGCCATCGGCACCGGCCACATGCCAGAGCACGCCATGGTGGCTAGCGACTACGCCATCAAGGTCATCAACCTCCTTTATCCCGGCGATAGGGCCGCTATCACCCGCGAGCGCCAATGGCAGGTGCGGGTGATGAGGGAGGAGATGGCGGTTGCATAGCTTGAGGCAGTAAGTTAGCTGTTCGGCACTAAATAGAAAAAGGGTCCTTAGGCAACTAACCGTTCGGAACCTTTTCGTCTTAATAGCTCTATTGTAACGACAGTAGAAGAATAAAGCAAATGAGCTAATCTAGTTATGGCAGACAATTATCTATATAAGTAAATAGCGAGAAAAGCTTCAAGGTGGTATAATCACCTCATACGAACAAAATCACAAAAGGCTAGGTGTATACATATGAGTAACACGACAGAAAAAACACCCAATTCACTCCCTCTCATTAAAAAAGAGCATCGCAACAAAGTACTCATCACCCTCTTTCTCGTGACGGCACTCGCCGGAGGCGGCTACTGGGCGGTTATAGCTGCGACGAGTAGTAGTGCGCCGCCGGTAGCGCTAGCATTGCGCTTGGCGTACATCGCGGTTTTGTATATGCCGGTACCACTGTATACGCTCTTACTGAGTCGATTGATGCTTGGCATACCAGTGCCGTTTCGTGCGTTGTTGTTATTAAAGCACATCACCGTGAAGAAGTATGCATTGGTCGCTGGGCTATTCTTGGCCTGGGCAGTATTGATGATAGGCTCCGTTGCTATTCTTGGCTGGCTGTGGCCAGAGACTTTTGGGCACCTGGCAACGACTAATGGACACTTGGTGCACAACCTTGAGAAGCTCATCGGCGCATCAGTCGATACTAGCACGATGAATATGCCACCAACGCCGCTTGCCATGCTGCCACTTGGTATCTTTGGTGCATTGATGGCTGGGCTAACGGTAAATGCGATCTTTGCGATGGCGGAAGAGATTATGTGGCGTGGTTACCTTGCGCAGGCATTTGCTGGACGGTCATTTTGCAAGAAATATGTGACGATTGGCGTGCTGTGGGGGCTGTGGCATATTCCACTGATTGCTCTAGGGTATAACTATGGCACAGCGAATGCGCTTCCGGGATCGGTGTTGTTCATTGGATTTTGTGTGGTGATGTCGCTTGTGCTTGGCTTTGTTGTTGAGCGAACCCGAAGTGTGTGGCTTGCTGCTGTGCTGCATGGGACGTTTAATGGCTTCTCGCAAGTTATGCTACTTCTGGTCGTTGGTGGGAGTGCACTACTGGCTAGCTCAGCAGTAGGCATTGTCTCGCTTGTGGCGTGGCTGGTGGTATTTGTGGCTTGCTATATAAGCACTGCTTTTGCATCTGTCGTGGAGCGAGTATAAGCGGACTGTCTCATCCAGGAGGGTCGATTCTGCTAAACTACTACTCTAGAGGTATAATAAAATCATGCATATAACTCGTCGTATTCAAGCGGTAAAGCTTCGCCATATTGGGGGACTGCTGGTAATTTTTCTCCTTGGTATGGCTGCGATGCGGCAGGCGGCTTGGTATGTGTCGCAGGTATCTGGTGGCGCGGCAATCCTCGACCTTAACTTTGGCAATAGTGCCGCCCACATCAATCATACATTGGCCGCTCTGGGTGAGGCTGGTAGAAGTGCGTATCTCCATATCTTTTTGCCAATCGACACCTGCTATGCAGCCATCTATGCGGTGTTTTATGCTTGTACTTTGGTGTTTTTTCTCCGACGCTTCCCGTTGCAGCGGTGGAAGCTGGGCTGGGCCCGGTGGATAGCTGTGCTGCCTGTGGTGGCTGCTGCTTGCGACTGGTGGGAGAATATAGCTTTTGCGTTCATGCTGAGCCAATTTCCGGCGCTTGCGAACCCAGTACTTGTGGCTAGTACAGCAGTAGCGACTAGGGCAAAATTCATACTCGTGTATCTATCGTTGCTGCTTGTGCTAGGTCTTGCAATATACCATATGATGCGGTGGATTGCTACCCAATACAGCTCCAGCAACAACGACAAATACCACCACTCGTAGCACATAGCGAAATATACTGCCGATCACCGCTTGATTACCTCTTGTTACCATAAGCACAATAGTGTTATAATGCGAACGTTATATTTAAGGTGTTGTGTTTCACAACAAAAAGGAGGGTTATTGCATGAGGGAACTCAGGCAAGCAAAGTATAATAAATGGAGAACGCTCGCTCGCGTGTCTCAGGCTGGATGCCTGGTGGCGGTAGCCGCTATGGTGGCACTGTTTGGCCAGCCTACACGGGCTGCCCAAGAGGTAGCTTGGAAGGAGCAAGCTGGCTCTGGTACAAAGAACTGGTCGGCAATGGCTGGCTCGACAGACGGCACCAAGCTCGTTGCAGCAGTGAATGTCGGGAATGTCTACACCTCGACAGACAGTGGTGTCACCTGGATGGAACGACCAATAACCGGCCTTCCTGCGCCGCAAAAGTGGACGGCTCTTGCCAGCTCGGCTGATGGTAGTAAGATTGCTGCCTTTTACCAATGGGGTGGCTACATGTACACTTCGAATGACTCAGGTGCTACCTGGACGAAAAATGGTCTCCCAGGAGCTGCTGGTGACTGGGTGTCTGTGACGAGCTCGGCCGATGGCACCAAGCTCGCCGCTGTGGCAACCAACCGTGGGGTATTTACCTCTACCAACTCTGGCGCAAGCTGGAAAGAGCAAGCCAACCCAGGTGCGAAGAAGTGGACATCGATCGCCGGCTCGGATGATGGCACCAAGCTTGCCGCGACTGTTGCCGACGGTGTTGTCTACACCTCGACAGACAGCGGTGTCACCTGGACAGAGCAAGCAGCTGCTGGCACTCAGAAGTGGACATCAATCGCTAGCTCGGCTGATGGTATGAAGCTTGCTGCAACCGTCAATGGTGGCAAGATTCACACCTCGACAGATGGCGGTGTTACTTGGAAAGAGCAAGCTGCGTCAACCCCACAGAAGTGGACATCAATCGCTAGCTCGGCTGATGGTATGAAGCTTGCTGCAACCGTCAATGGTGGCAAGATCTACACTTCAGACGATGGTGGTGTCACCTGGATGGAAAATGACAGCGCTGCTACCGGTGCGTGGTCGGCTGTTGTTATGTCGAACGACGGGGCTAACCTCGCTGCAGCACTCAACGGCGGCAACATCAACACAGCAACAGCTAAGGACAAGCCAGTTGTGCAGCCAGCTCCGGCCAACCCAGCGCCCGCAAATCCAGCTCCAGCTAACCCAGCTCCCGCTACCCCGCCCCCTGCAAATCCTGCGCCCGCTACACCTGCTCCGGCCACTCCAGCACCAGCTACACCCGCTCCAGCGACGCCCGCACCTGCGACTCCGGCCCCAGCAAATCCTGCCCCAGCTACCCCTGCGCCCGCAAATCCTGCCCCAGCCACCCCAGCACCTGCTACACCTGCGCCAGCAACTCCAGCTGCTCCAGCACCCGCTGAGCCAGCGACAGAGCCAGCACCTGTAGCAGAACCTGCACAGGCAAATCCGGCACCGGCAGCTGCGCCCGCAGCACAGCCTGCCGCTCCTGCTAAGCACGAAGGTCCAGCTCTCGCCGACACCGGTGACAGCGTATGGCTCGTCGCTGCCCTCGCAGCCAGCGGTCTTGGCGCCGGGAGCTTCTGGTTCGTCAAGAGCCGCAAGAACTAGAGCACTGCACTGCAGCGCCTCTATACCCAAGAGAAAGGCATACCGTATGCCTTTCTCTTTTTTGGTTGGGGTAGGGTAGAGTGCTCATTATAGGGCAATTGCATATTATTAAGCAGCTTGGGCGCTAATGTAGCAGTGATACACCGTCACAGTACTTGAGTATAAGCAGCAAGGAAACTACCTTATATAGATAGAATGCCAGCACTAGCGCGCTGCTAGGGGCTCTTGGGTGAGAATAGGTGGGTCACGACCGTGTTGGTGTGGCCTTTGGCTGTGCGCGGTTATGATGCTAGAGATGGTGGCTGCCGATAGAGCTTACCTCCCGTGTGGCGTGTCTCGGTGCTGATCACTAGTGCACCAGCCTTGTGAGCGCATCAACGGTAGCGTGAGCGATCGCATCGAGCCAACGAATAGCACTGCGCCTATTGAGGGCAGTTTGGGCTGGAGAGGGAAATATCACATAGCTTGCTCTTATTCTTACCCAAAGCAGCGTGGGAATAGTTAGAGCGCCAGCCGTACACTGCCAACCAATGCGAATTTCGCTCATACCAGCAAGCTTGTATACACAGACTAATACACGCGAGGAGGCAAAAGAAATCGGCTTGGATAGCATAGTATCCAAGCCGAGGTGTACCTGTGTGGGGCAGGAGTACGGCTACGATCGCCGTTTGCGGAGTATCCACACTCCGCCACCGCCCAGCGCAATTGCGCCGAGGGCAATGGGGAGGAGGCTATCGCCAGTGTTGGCGAGGAGCCCGCCGCGGTGGGGTGAGCTGCCCGTAGAGCCGGTGTGCGATGTATCTTCGTAGATGGCGATGGGGTCGAGGATTGTGCCATTGGCAGCGCCGTCTTCGTCGCCAAAGCCGCCGTCGGTTACGTCGTAAGCGATGGTTGTGCGTGTGCCGCTGGGGTTTGTGCTGAAGTTGATCCGGCCTGTGATGTCTTCGATGACTGAGCCACCTTTGGCAAGTTTGAGCACGGTGAGGCGGCTTGGGTCGCGGTAGTGCTGGCTTAGTGTGAGTGCTACATGGGTGGTGTAGCCAGTGTGAGCGGTCTGCTCAGCACAGGTGATGGTGAAGCGTACGCTGTTGCGCAGAACCCGGCCTTGGTACTGTGCGGGGGCGGTTGCTGGCTCGGCTGAGGCAATGTGGCTGCACGGTTTGCCGGCCGTAGCGAGCGATACCGTACCTCCGTGTGGCTGGGTAATGGTAGTTGAGTTGGTTGGCTGATTTGGCTGCTTCGGCTGCTTGGGTGTTGGCGTGGATGGAGCTGATGTGATGGCGTTAAGCCGAGCCTGGAGGGTGGCTTGTTTGCGTGCATCCTTGACGGCGGCAATGCGAGCTTGGGCAGCAGCGATGTCTGCAGGGCTCTTGCTGGCTTCGGCTCGGGCTACAGCAGCTTCGGCAGCGGCCAGTGTGCGATCATCTACCGGTGGAGTGGTGGTATATATCATGCCACCGTAGGCAGCAGCTATCAGCTTGCTCCCATCGGTCGAGCTGGCAAGAGCCGACCAGTTGGGCACGCCAGGCGACGTCTGAGCTACCCATGTTGCGCCGCCGTCGGTCGATACGTAGATATAACCACCACCGCCAGCTGTTGCAGCGAGGGTGCTGCCATCGGCCGAGATGGTTGCTGCTGTCCAGTTGTGCCGGCCGTCCACGCTGTGCTCCGTCCACGTCGCGCCACCGTCGGCCGAAGTATAGATATAGCCACCAGCGGCTGTTGCGACCAGCTTTGTGCCATCGGGCGAGCTGGCAATTGATGTCCAGGTGCGGTTGCCAGCTTGGGTGCGTTCTGTCCAGGTCTTGCCGCCGTCTAAGGAGGTATAGATAGCACCGCCTTCGACGACTGCGGCTAGTTTATTGCCGTCGGCCGAGCTTGTGACGGCGCGCCATTTGCGGCTGCCCGACTTTGGTTGCTCCGTCCAGGTTGCACCGCCATCGCGCGAGGTGTAGATAACGTGATCCTTGGCGACAGCCACCAGCTTCTTACCATCAGCCGAGCTCGCGATCGACATCCAGTTGATCGAGCCACTCATCGCGTGCTTGTGCCACGTTGCACCGCCGTCTTGCGATGTCATGATGTAGCCGCCCCAGTCGTAGAGTGCCGCAATCTTGCTCCCATCGGCCGAGCTTGCGATGCTCACCCAGTTGCGCACCTCAGACTTTGGCTGCTCCGTCCAGGTTGCGCCACCGTCGCGAGAGGTGTGGATTGTGCCACCCCAGGCAGCAGCTGCAATCTTACTCCCATCGGTCGAGCTGGCAAGGGCAGACCATTTGCGGTCGCCCGCGGCATCATGCTTGGCCCATTTTGTGCCGGTTGCTGGCACTGGCGTCTCGGGTGGCTGCGTGCCCGCACCCTTTTGGAAGACACGCACATAGTCGATCAGCATCGTCTGGGTAGGGAATGGATCGGATGGGTCGATAGGGCTGAGGTTTTTGCTAATCTCGACGTAGTCGTTGAGGATGAATTGCCAGCCGCGGTGGAATGCACCATTGATATTCTCCTGGCTGGCGACCTTCGTCAGTGGTTCGGCATCCGTCCTGGGGAGGATGTTGCCATCGTCGGTAGGGCTCACATGGTAGCGATATACCTTGATGGGTTGGTCGTCTACAAAGTACTTCACCGTCGTACCATCATACTCAACTGCCCAGGTGTGCCACTCGTATGCAAACGAGCCTGGCCGCGCACCGGCATAGTGCTCGCCACTGTGCGAGAGGGCGCGCGTCCGCCAGCCGGTCTTCCATTTGCCATCGGCACCGTGGTGGTAGCACGACATATGGGTGGTCGACCACGCATAATTTGGTGTGGATGAGTACCACTCGATGATGTCTAGCTCACCGTATGGGTCGTTGGCCTTGGGGTTGTCGTTGCAGTTTTGGAGCGTATTGCCGCTCACCATCCACAGCGATGGCCGTGTACCACGCTTGCCATTCCAATTAAACTTCGCCCGAATCTCGGCTCGGAATGGCTTGGTGCCGTCCACAACCTTGCCCTTGTTTTTGACCCGACCACTGAGGTAGCGCGTTGTGGTGCCGCTGGGGCAGGGTTGCTCACTCATGTTGGCACTGGTGAGCGGCTCGTTCAAATTGCTCACACAGTGGCGCTGCGTGGTAATCTCGAGATGGCTGTTGGCGACCTTAAGATTATTTGGGCTGTAGGCGAGGTGGGTATTGCGTAAGTTGTCAGTATTTTGCTTTAGTATGTCCCACTCGCCAGACACAGCCGAGCCAGTAAACTCATCGTGCCACACCATACCCCATTGGTCGGCATGCGTTGTGCCATGATAGAGAAGTGCAAGCAACACAACACTACCAAGTGCCGCAAGCACAATGATTGCTTTTTTTATCACCGTTTTGTCCCCCCTGTTTTTGTCTAAAAACGTTATGAGCATGATTATAACGCTTATGGTTAGTTTTTTGCAAGGGGTTAGGCCCATAATCTTGCAAGACTCGCTGCATAATGCATATTTTTGCCAGGGCGAGAGAGCACTGTATATTCTCGCAGTGTGGGCAGTTATCCACGCGATTTCCACAGCACGATGTGGTTTTTACACCGCTACAGAGATGGGGTAATAAGGGGTGGTCTTTTGGGCTATTACAACAGAGGATAGTGGGGTATACTAGAGGCACAACAACCTAACACACAGGAGGGTGTATGACGAAGTTAATTAACTATTCGCTGGCAGGCGTGGCAGTGGCCGCAGCCATGGTGTGCCTGAGTGGTGCGCCAGCTCATGCTACCGAGCAAGAGCTCAGTGCAGCGCGTGCGGCGTGTAGTACAGTGGTAGGGCAGGTCAAAGCGGCCAATGCATATGCCTACTGGAAGATGCCAGAGGGCTACCCAGAAGACCACAGCGCCGATGCAACCAACAGCTTTCGCCAGCAGCATGGCTGGGTGGTGGCCGGCACAGAGGTGTACGACTGGGCATCTAACGAATCATTTGCCAACAGCGGGCGCTTTGTCTGGGGGAGCAAGACGGTTAACTTTGCGCCAGGGAGCTTCTGCTTGAGCAGCGGTAAGACGACGGGTGGCCGCGAGCTCCTTCTTACCTTCCAAAAGGACGGCAACTTAGTACTCTACAGCCATACTGGTACGGCTCAGTGGGCATCTAATACTCAGGGCAAGGGTGCACGCCTGGCCTTCCAGGGCGATCGCAACATCGTTGTGTACGACAAGGATAACAAAGCCATCTGGGCATCGAGCTGGCAGTGGAGTACGCCACGCCGCGGCGCCAAGATTGCTCAGCCCGGCCAGCGCTGGTGGCACGGCTATGGCAAGGCGCAGCAAACACCAGAGTGGTTCCATGCGTCGCGTCGCACCACAACCAAGCCGCAAGACACTGGCGTGCTCACCCTGCGTGCCACCGACCGCACCATCGAGGGTATCCCCGAGACCAACTGGGCCTCGCCACAGTACCCACAGCGCGCTACCTATGGCTCGGTAGTGGTAACCAACGAAGCACGAGGCGATGGCATACGAAACCACGTCAACATCGTTGGGACGTTTGATAACTAAGCAGCGCCTGTCGTAAGCGAGTACCTCGCTTAGCTGGCTTACCCCCGCATCAGATAATGGTGCGGGGTTTTGGTAGGTGGATGGTTTAAATCAGAGATGAGAGGTGGGGGAGCGTGGTATTTTTGTGTGTAGAGAAACAGAGGTATCTCAGATAGTTGTCAATTGTGCATCATTTGTGTCTTTTTTGTTTTATATGCGTTGGCTATAATCAGGCATATATATTAGCCTAACTCTTCTCTACAAAGGAGTGATGACAATGAAAAAGTTAGCAATCTACCCGCTGGCCGGTGCGGCAGTTGTGGCTGCATTGGTGTGCTTTGGTGGTGCACAAGCTGGTGCGACCCAGCGCGAGATCAATGATGCTCGCAATACGTGTAGTGCAATGATCGGCCGGGTCAAAAGCATGAACTCATACGAGTACTGGAAGACAACTGAGGACGGTCGTGGCCTAGGTGCTGCGGGTGGCCCCAAGAATGAATTTTTCGACACCTACCACTGGCAGCTGAGTGGCGGTGAGTATTATGATAAAAAGACGAAGGCTGTGTATGAACGCACGGCTAGTTTCAACTGGGGTAACAAGACCGTCAACTTTACGCCAAACAACTTCTGCCTGACGACGGGCAAAACCAGCGGTGGCCGCGAATTCATCCTCACCTTCCAAAAGGATGGCAACTTGGTACTCTACAGCCACACCGGTGCTGCCCAGTGGTCATCCAACACCCAGGGCAAAGGCACGCGCCTAGCTTTCCAGAGTGACCGCAATATCGTCGTGTACGACAAGAACAACAAGGCTGTGTGGGCATCCAGCTGGTACTGGACCTTGCCACGCCGCGGTACCAAGATCAACCAACCCGGCCAACACTGGTGGGACAAGCGCGCCAAGGCACAGCCAGCACCAGAGTGGTTCCAGGCCTCACGCCGCGTTACGACCAAGCCACAAGACAGAGGTGGCATGCGGATGACTGTGGCTGATCGCACCATGAATGATATCGACGAAGTGGATTGGGCGCCCGGCTACAACCCAAACAAGCCGCGCTACATTTCGGCAACCTATGGTTGGATGTTTGTCAGTAACTGGGTAAATAACCCTGACGGCACCTCAACTGGTCATATGAATATTGTCGCGACGTTCGACAACTAAGCTGCGCCCCGCAGTATACACAAGCAACCCCACGCTAGCGATAGCGTGGGGTTGTTGGGTGCTAGGTGCCGGGCGTGCTTACTGACACACCCCAGGCTTCAGCACACCAATGTACGGCAGGTTGCGGTAGTGCTGGCGGTAGTCGAGGCCGTAGCCCACCACGAATTCATTGGGGGTAGGGATGCCGATGTAGTCTGCCTGCACATCCACCGTGCGGCGCTCGGGCTTATTCAGCAGGGTGCAGAGCTTAGTACTGGCTGTCTGGCGCTCCGCAAATAAATCAAACAGCGCCTGGGCAGTGTGGCCCGTATCCACAATGTCTTCTACCAGTAGCACATGCCGGCCAGCTACGTCTGTGTCGAGGTCTTTGAGGATGCGCACATTGCCGGTCGAGGTCAGCTCATCGCCATAGCTCGAAACATCCATAAAGTCGATTTCCAGCATGCAATCCATCGCCCGCACTAGGTCGATCATAAAGGGCGCTGCCCCGCGCAAAATACCCACCACCAGCGGGTTTTTATCGGCATATTCCTGGCTCAGCTGCTGGCCCAGACGCGCCACAGCACGTGCAATATCATCGTTGGTAAAGAGGATTGTTTCGATATCATGATGCATAAGGATTATTGTAGCAGATATGGGGTGCGGGGGCGAATTTTTGGAAGATGATGTGCAGTGAGAAATGCATGGAGATGTGAACAATGCTACAATACCACCATGACACAGCGCACCATTCCACCCCATGCTCGGATGATTCCGCCCGAGGCACAGTGTGTCTTTGTGGGCGAGATATTTAGTGTTTATCAGTGGCCGCAGCGGCTCTATGATGGCTCAGTAGCAACCTTCGAGATGGTGCGCCGGCCCGATACAGTATTCATCATTGCGGTTGATGATGCAGGCAAGGTGCTCGTAAACGATGAAGAGCAGCCAGGCGGCATCGTGCGGCGTGGCCACCTACCGGCGGGGCGGGTTGACCCCGAAGATGCAACCATCATCGCGGCGGCGCAGCGCGAACTGCGCGAGGAGACAGGCTGGGAATTTGCCGACTGGCAGCTGCTAGAGGTGGTGCAGCCCGAGCCAAAGATGGAGTGGTTCATCCACCTGGTATTGGCCCGGCGACCAGTGCGCCACATGCCACCATGCTGTGATGCAGGTGAGCGGATAACCACTCGAGCGATCTCCTGGCAGGAGCTTGTGCAATCGGCAGTGCTACTGCGGCATTTCCCGTGGCTGCGCGATGTTGCCTCGGTGGAGAAGCTTGCGCCGCGCCATAGGGGTGACCTATAGGGGGAGTAGGGGTGTGGGTATAGCATAAGTCAGCATGGAGCGTGCTTGGTTTTATCTCACACAATGGATTAATGACTACCGCATCAGGTTTCGTCATATCGCTAGGCAAGACAATTGCTCTCCTCGCCAGATACGGTATAATAAAGAAATTATGAATCGACCTATCAAGCAGATAAAACAGATCAAGCAGCAGGGTAAGCTCCTGCGGATTTTTTGGCAGGCGCTGGCAGTGGCGACAGTGGTGGTGAGCGTGAAGTTCGTCCTGCACCGTCTGGGGTGGGAGCCGATTGAGCAGAGCTCGCTGCACAATAGCGTCATATCCAGTGTGACCTTTGTGATTGGTTTTTTGCTCTCGGCCACGATCGCAGACTACAAAGAGTCGGAGCGGATCCCAGCGGAGTTTGCGGCACTGCTGGAGGACATGTATGACGATGCCGCGGCGATTCATCAGAACTATCCGGTGTTTGATCTCGATGGCTTCCGGCGCCAGCTGCATGCTGTGGCTCAAGGGTTTTCGGATGATGTGCGCCATTCGGCCTACGATGCTCGGCAGGACATCCGGGGCTTAACGCCGTATTTTGCCACGATGGAGCAGGGCAATGTGCCGCCCAACTTCATCGTCAAGCTCAAGCAGCAGCAGACGGTGCTGCTCCGCCACCGCCACCGGGTGGATTACATCCAGCGGATTCGCTTTATTCCCTCAGCATCCATCTTGGCGCGCTCTATTGTGGTGGCGTTGCTTGGCCTCTTGCTTATTACCAACATTGACCCATTTGTCGCCAGCCTAACGGTGGTGGGGTTGATCAGCTTCGTCTTGGTGTATATGATCATCCTCATCCATGTTATCAGCACACCCTTCCACAAGGCTGGCAAAACCCGCGACGACGTCAGCCTCTTCCTCATCCACGATGCGGAGGAATATCTGAGCGGCCCACGCGATGCGGCGAGTAAATAAGCCGGGCTCGGTGTATTAATAGGGGCGTGAGAAGCGCGATATTTCTCGTCATAATCTCGGCCATTACGCTCCTTGCTGGAGTGGCATAAGGGGCCGATATATTCAGGTAGTCACGCTCCGTCAAGTATGAGAATTTGTGGCGTCTATGAATCACTGTGTTTCACCAAGAGTCACCGTCAGCAACAGATATGCAACCTGTAGAACAGAAGCTTGAAGCTATAACGGTTACCCTTTTTGCTTATTGGGTATATAGCTATTATCGCCCAACATTGCTATAATAGAACTGTACTAACACTAACCATGGAGGATATCACATGGGACTTACTGACGACATCAAAGCCAAAGCTCAAAAAGTAGCTGATGACGTACAAGACAAAGCCGAAGAAGTTGCTGAGAATGTCAAAGGCGCTGCAGAAGACGCCGTTGATACTGCAAAGGAAAAGGCGAATGACCTTGAGAATAAAGCTCACGAAACCAAGGGCTATGTAAAGGGCAAGATGGATCAATAAATCCTGCGTCTTTTATGGCCACCAGAGCTGCTCCATGTATAGGAGCAGCTCTTTTGGTGTGAGTGCGCGTTTGCGAGGCGATGACTGCCAGGATGTCTCACAATCTAATAGTATCTCTAGCGCCCCCGCATAGATACCCCTTACCCCATAGCGCACGTCTGCAGGGGGTATTAGCTACCGCCACACCATGCTACACTAAGGAGTATGACGAAACCATTTGTACTGCTGCAGTCGCGCCCTGAGGATGAGGCGTCGGATAACGAATATCAAGCATTTTTGCACTTTGGTGGCCTTGCACCGGGTGACCTTGAGCGAGTGCGCATCGAGGCGGGGCAGCGCCCCGCGCAGTCGCTTGCTGCCTATAGTGGTGTGCTGATGGGTGGTGGCCCAGCCAACTTTGCCTACGCTCTGGCCGAGAAGCCCGCCGAGCAGCGCCAGTTCGAAGCTGCGATGATGCCGCTCCTGCGCGAGATTATTACCCATGATGTGCCATTTCTTGGTGCCTGCCTGGGGGTTGGTGCGCTGGTGTCGGCACTGGGTGGTATGCCGAGCTTTGCGTATGGTGAGGCAATTGGTGCTGTGCCGATCACCCTCACGCCAGCAGCTAGGGATGACTCACTCCTCGCTGGCTTACCCACTACCTTCGACGGCTTCGTTGGGCACAAAGAAGGGGTGCTTGAGCCACCAGCTGCCTGTACTGTCTTGGCGCGCTCGCGTACCTGCGTGCAGATGCTGCGAGTGGGGCGCAACGTGTATGCCACGCAGTTCCATCCCGAGCTCGACCCCGAGAGCCTTGCTCTGCGTATCGATATCTACCGCCACGCTGGCTACTGCGCTCCGGACGAAGCCGATACCCTCATTGCCAACGCCCGCCAGCAAACTGTCACCGAACCAGTCAAGATCCTGCGCCAGTTTGTGCAGCGCTATCAGCGGTAGGAACTCAAACTCAGTTTTGTTTATATCCCGCTCGTGACACTTCCATCAGGCTACTGGCGATCGGCATTTGCGCTGCATGCATCGATTGCTGAGAGCTGGATGAAAGCTAGCTCATAAAGCACACTTATTATTTGCCAAATGAGATGGTAGGGGAGAGGCTCGCACAGGCAGAAGTGGTTTTGATGTAAGAACGTGTATTATTTGTCTACTTCTTGTGTAAAAACATACCCCTTGGCCTATATAGGCAGTAGGCTATAGCACAATCTTTAGGTGATAGTCATAGCAAGATATTAACTGTGTCTTGCTTGGGTATAATTCCATTAAATCAACCTATGAACCTATATAGGGGATGGCCTATAGGGTATTGATAAAAACAGAGGTAGCATGACTTGCAAATTATCAATATATCATATATGATAAGGAGCATTATGAAATTATTTGAAAAAAGTTCAATACCAATACCAAATCACGTACGGATTCATACTGATTCTGTTATTCCACCATCGATCAAGCACTACGACGGTGTGCATACTGCACCAGTTAGCCTAGCAACTGACATACGTCTAGAAGGTGAAGGGCCCAAGCAGCGCCTAGTGGTGGATACCGTCCATACGACGCAGGGCAGTTATATGGATTTTGTCGATCGGCGCATTGTGCCAACATGTGATTTTGCAGCTACTGCGTTGCCCGGTATGACAAGTGAGTTGTGTGGCTGGATGGGCGAAGGTGAAGGTGAGGGAGTAGTAAATGTCCTCGCACTTATTCGGCCGGTTGACGTTGCAAAGAGAGGTATGGTTAATGAGCGGCACAACCCAGAGGTAATGTGCGCACGGCGCATTGGTAAGCTCGCTGCTATGGCGATGGCCCAGTACCTGCTCCTTGGTAAGCAGGCTGATGCAGATATGACCTTTAACGCGAAGACACTGCAAAAAACTATGAACAAGCATAAAAAGCGTGGTGACGTAGCAATACTCCTGCCATAAGCTCATACCTCACAAGGGGTATAGCTACACTATATTACAAGCCTGTGGAAACATAAGAAGCTCGGTCGTTTATACGAGCTTCGTTGCTTTTGGCGGTGGCTGAAGCATCGCTCCTTGCGGAGAGATCAAACCGTTGCGTTTAGCCGTTATTGACTAAGAAATGATCTTCACGTAGATACCCTACCGCCCACCGATAGGGTAGGGGCGTCCCTATACAACAGCGTGGCACACTGCCTCAATATTGTGCCCGTTTGGGTCGATGAGGAAGGCACCGTAATAGTCTGGATGATAGATCGTCCGCACGCCTGGTGCGCCATTGTCATGTGCTCCTGCTGCTAGGCCAGCTGCATAGAATGCATCAACTGCCGCCCGCGACGGTGCAGCAAAGGCAAAGTGTAGCGGCGATGATGGCTCGCCTTGCCCGAGCCAAAGCATCCCGGTATGCTGCGTCCGGTCTGGATTGCTAAAGCCCACGCCATATGATTCGTCAATTGTCTTGGCATAGCCCAGGGGTGCCAATACCGCCTCATAAAAGGCTTTGCTTGCTTCAATATCTTTAACGATGATGCTGAAATGATCAATCATGAGGTACCTCCTTGTGATATATCGATTAATGTATTGCCTCTTAAGTATATGCCACAAATGATGACAGTAGTGTGTCAGTATTGATTGTTTTTTTGTGTTTTTTGAGCTCACCCTGCGCTTCGACACATCAAAGCGACCGACTAACTCCTGAGTAGTGGCTTTGTCTCGCTCGCAGAGGAGCGACAGAATGGCGAGCAGGCGCTGGAGTTTCATAATAACCTTACCAGATAATTCGTATAGCAATTATATGCCACTATTGTAGCAACGTATGGCTCGTCATGACAAAGAAAGATGTTTGTGAGAACAGATTATAAATAGACTAATGGTATATAGATAGTAGGGGTATAGGTATTATCGGTAGAATATACAGCTTAGCGTGCTGTGTAGTCACCCAATAAGATAGTGGCGTCTCGGTATGCAGATACGTATCGCGAGGCTTATAAAATATTTGCTTTGCGTGAAGGGTGCTACCTTGTTTTCACTTCCTATCATCACCCGAGGCGAAAGACATAGTGGATTTGGATAGAAATACAGCAGTGTAAAAGCAAAAAATGACCACCCCACAGTGGTCTAGTGTCGGTAAAAAATCTCCACGACTTTTCCACACCATCCGAGACACTAAATATGGGCACACTATATATAGCGTAGGTAAGGACAGAGCTCTTGATCATAACAGAGGTAGTGATGGTGCGCAGCATCAACGCAATAGCTGTATTTAGCAAGCACTCCGCACACCATATGGTATAATTACCTCGATAACCCCATAAACAAGGAGACAAGCAGATGAGTAATTTTCCGGTAGTGCGCGTAGAGCGTGTTGATGTGCGGAATGAAAGTGTGTCGAAGATAGATGTATGGGCACGCATCAAGAATGAGTCCGACCGGCAGGTGAAGGTTGTGAGTTGGGAGTATCTAGGGAATATGCGCAATGAGTCGCACACGCTCAACCCGGGCAACACGGTGGATGTGATGCTCTACAGCGGTGCACCCAAGAATTATCCAGACCAAATGTATATTCGCTACGAAGCCGAGCACGATGGTGGTAGGCATTACTTCTTGGCGCGGCACCAGGCGAAGTTTGATGAGCGCTATGATAATAACACCAAGTGGTATCGACCATCAGACTGGATGGAGTTCCAGCGCGTGGATCGTGGTAACTAGCATGGTAGCCACTCCACGCATCTTCTATACCGATGGCAGTGCCAGCCCTAATCCTGGCCCGGGCGGCTATGCCGTCATCGAGCAGGGCAAGCCCGTGGCGCTGGGCAGCGAGCCAGGCAATACAACGAACATCCGCATGGAGGGGATGGCCCTCATCGCAGCCATGCAGTTGGCTGGGGCTGAGAAGTGTGAGATTCATACCGATAGCGAATTTTGGGTTAATGTCCTCACTAAGTGGGCGCCTGGCTGGGCAGCCAAGGGTTGGCGCAAGAGCAGCGGGCCCATCAAGAATCTCGAGCTCGTGCAAGAAGCCTATGCGCTTTATACCACCGTGCAGCCGAAGCTCATCTGGGTGCGCGGCCACAGCGGCCATGAGCAAAATGAGCTCGCCGACCAATGGGCCAACCGAGCACGAGCCGGGGAGCGGCTAGAGAAAAAATAAGTACCTAAAAAACCGGTCATAGCGACCGGTTTTTTAGTTATGGAAAATCTGGCTGCGGAGTGCTTACTATATAAAAGAATGTGTACCCTATGTATCAGACTCAAGCTCGTTGAATAGTCTTGGATCGTAGCCAAGCAGCTGGATAGCTCGTTCTTCCTCTGACCTAGAGCTAGCTGCTGCTTGAGCGGTAGCTTGGGCAGCAGCATCTTTCTTGTCGCGTTGTGCTGCATCGATGAGGTGGATATTTTTAACGCAAATATATGCTATACTATTACCAATATCACTAATATCCAGAGTGCGACGAGGGACTGGCCCGATGACTCGCCAGCAACCTGCTCTAAGGAGAGCAAGGTGCTAATTCCAGCCTGTGCGCAGGGAAGATATGAGACGCGTAAGAAAGCAGCTCCTTTCTCGCCTGGCAGTGCAGGATAAGAGAAGGGAGTTTTTTATGACAGCAACGACTATAACATCAGCGCAGTTTCGCACCGCCGAGAGCGTGAGCCCAGGCCACCCCGACAAGCTGTGCGACCAAATGAGCGACGCCATCCTCGACGCCTACTTAGCCCACGACCCACAGGCACGCGTGGCGGTGGAAGTGTGCGGCGGCCATGGCACGGTGTTTGTGACGGGCGAAGTGACGTCGCAGGCAGTGGTGGCAGTGGCACCGATTGTGCAGCGTTTGGCGGGGAGTGAGATAGAGATTATTGAGCACATTGCGCAGCAGAGCCCGGAGATTGCGCGCGGTGTGGATGATGGCGGGGCGGGCGACCAAGGCGTGATGATCGGCTATGCCTGCAACGAAACACCTGAGCTGCTCCCGTTAGAAACAGTGCTGGCGCGGCGATTGAACCAATTTTTGTATCAACGTTGGCCCTACGATGGCAAAACGCAAGTAACACTGCGGGGTGGGCAGATAACGGCAATTGTTGCAAGCTTCCAACATGCACCAAAAGACAAATTAACAGAGGCGGTAGAGGAGTGGCTTCAGCAGCAGACGTATGTGAACACATTTTTTAAGGATAAGCAATATGACGCGCCAGTGCTACACTGCAACCCAGCAGGGGACTGGCAGATTGGTGGCTTTGCGGCTGATGCTGGCCTGACGGGGCGCAAACTCATCGTCGATAATTATGGGCCACGCGTGCCAATTGGTGGTGGGGCCTTTAGCGGCAAGGACGCCACCAAGGTGGATCGCTCGGCGGCGTATATGGCGCGGCGCATTGCGGTGGATTATCTACGGCAGCATCATGCGCAGGAGGTGCTGGTGCGCCTGGCGTATGCAATCGGCCACGACCAGCCCGTCGAGGCAACCGCCATTATCGATGGCGTGGAGCAGCCCATTACAGGCTACGACCTCAGTCCGCATGGCATCATCACCACGCTCCAGCTCGCTCAGCCTATCTACGAGCCAACCGCTCGCTGGGGGCACTTTGGTGAGGGGTTTGTGTGGGATCGGTAGAAGAAAGACAGGTAATTGCAAAACCAATCGTACTCGTTTTGCATGGTTTAAATATTCAGTGATGCACCCTTTGCTAAAACAGCAATAATATGTCATTTATCATTGACAAAATCAGAAAGGGAGAGTACTCTATATGACATTAGCAAATCGAATAGAGTAAGAGGTAGGGATATATGCGTCCAAGCGAACAGTCGTCAATGATGAAGCGATATCGGGGGATTGACAAAAATCCGTTGGATGAAAAAGAGAAAAAATATAGAGCAGAGCTTGCGCATAGACTTACATCGGCTTTAGATCATCCAGATACAGTAGAAGAATACATGGATCATGATATCGCATGGATGGATCAACTAAGAGTTGTGACGGGCGTACACTTCGATACCGAGATTTTCCCACGAACAGAAATATGCCAACCGGTAACAATTACCCCGCATTGCTACACGCCACATGATTATGTAGCCTATGACTCTAAAGGTATATATAGTTCAGTCGTTGCGCTTCCTACCTATGGAGAATACCAGGGGACGATTGGCAAAGAGCCAGTAGCCGATGGATATATGATGCTTATTAAGGCATCGGTTGTTGCTGATGGAGAGAAGGCTCCAGATCCAACATTTGCAGATTTTGCCTGGGATGACAACTATGCAATGGGAGCGCTGGTGGCAGGTGATAGTATACGGTTTGTTGAGCTGACACATAGTGATCCTGCTGAAGCCGGATCATCGTATCCTACAGTTGCCGAGATTGACCCATCGAGCAAAGATGCAGAGCAAATCATGATGGAGTTAGAAAAGTTTGTTGCAGCACAAGAGGTTGCTATGAAGCCGAAGAGTCGACTTGCATTGCTTGGTAGGCGTGTTATGCAGATATTTGGCTTGACCAAATAACCCTCTTTTGCCTCTCACCCCACAACCTTGTATACTAGAATCTATGGATCAGACACTTGCACAGGAGATTTTGCTCAGCAGCCAGAGTGCGCTGCTGACTGGCCCAGCGGGGACGGGCAAGACGCATGTGTTGGGGCAGTTCATTCGCCAGTGTAAGGCGGATGGCAAGTATGTGTCCGTTACTGCCACGACGGGGCTTGCGGCGACGCACCTGGGCGGCAGCACGATTCACGCATGGGCAGGGATTGGCATCCACGATAGCTTGCCGAACAATTTTTTTGATCACCTGTCGAAGACGCGGCGCGATATTATTGCCAAGACAGATGTACTTATCATCGATGAGATTAGTATGTTGCACGACTACCGCCTCGATATGATCGACGAAGTGTGCCGCCGGGTGCGCGAAGTGCCGAATCAGCCTTTTGGCGGATTGCAGGTAGTGATGAGTGGGGATTTCTTCCAGCTGCCACCGGTTAATCGCGATGGTGGGCGGCAGGGGAGCTTTGTGGTGCAGTCGCTGGCTTGGCGACAGCTCGATCCAGCCATCCTCTACCTCGACCAGCAGTACCGCCAGCAAGAGGGTGACGCCCTGCTCGACATCCTAACGGCTATGCGAGCTGGTGACCTGCGCCGACGCCACGCCGAGCAACTACTGGCTCGCACAGAGGTAGAGCCACCTCACGAAAGCGACCTGACTGAGCTTCATACTGTTAATATCGATGTCGATCGGATCAACCAAGCCCGCCTCGCCGAGCTGCCTGGCGACGAAGTATCGTATCAACGCAGCAGCACTGGTGGGAAAAATTATGTTGACACGCTGCAGCGGAGCATTCTTGCGCCAGAAGTGCTAGTGCTCAAGCGGGGTGCGCTGGTGATGGCTATCAAGAACGACCAAGCACGGCGCTTTGCTAATGGGAGTATTGGCCGGGTAACAGACTTCGAGCCAGGCACAGACTACCCCGTGGTGGAGTTTCGTAATGGCCATGTGGTGACAATGCAGCCTGACACCTGGGAGCTGCGCGATGGTACGCGCAAGCGGGCCAGTATCTCGCAGCTGCCACTGCGCCTGGCTTGGGCGATTACTGTGCACAAGAGCCAGGGGATGACGCTCGATAGTGCGCGCATCGACCTACGCAAAGCCTTTGTCCCAGGTATGGGCTATGTGGCACTGAGCCGTGTTAAGAGCCTAGATACTATATATCTCACTGGCATCAATCGGATGGCGCTTACCATGAGTGATGAAGCATACATCATCGACACGCAGCTGCGCACTCGTGCCGCCCAAGATGCCGAGCGCTTTGCCCATCTGCGCGAACAGGCTGCTCAGCGTGCTACGATGCCGCAGAAGAAGCCGACGGGCAAAACTGGCAGCACTAGCTGGGCGGCCAAGATCGCCACAATGCGCCAGACCCACCCCAACGCCTACAAACCATGGACAAAGGTTGACGATGAGACGCTCAAGCAGGCCTTCGTCCAGGGTGTGAGCATTCGCCAGCTCAGCCGCACCCTCGGCCGGCACGAAGGCTCAATAAAAATGCGACTGCAAAAGCATTTTGGCGAGGATGCGGTGCAGTAGCGCATCGCTATCCCTCCGGGGGTCGTTTCATGCTGCTCGGTGACTATAGTAAACAAAAATGAATGTATCGACCAAGGTGAGGGGCTCGACCTTAGGAGCGATGATGACATGCAGCGCTTTGCCCAAAAAGTGGTTGACCGCACACTGGAGACGCTGGGGCACGAGCCAGTAGACAGAGAACGCTAATTAGGTTTTTTTGAGGCGCGCTATCCTTACGATATTGTTTGCTGCGCGTAGTGATTCTTGTGTAGTGAGTATGATGCACCTAGCGGGCATGCCTGTGGGTTATTTGACAGTGTAGAGAGATGTGATGTATTATGAGTTCCTACCTAATTAATAACAATGGAGCCGAGATATGAGTGAGAAAGTACGGCAAGCCCGCAACCGAGCACGCAGTGCTGAGCAAACGCCGGGTGCGACGAAACAGGGGCGATATAGAGAAAGTTGGCAGGAGCGAAAATCTGGGTTGCTTGTACCGGGCCTTGGTGTGGTTGCAACAATGGGTGGTGATGGTGATTTTATCGTCGTTGACAGACGCCGCAGAGCTGACAGGTATCAATCAGCAGAAACGCCTAACCTTGATGATGATTCATTACAGCATGATGAGGGCGGTAGCCGTAATCTAGGCGAAGAAGAGCAGCAGCCACAGAATCCTAAGCAGCTCGATGACAGTGAGTGGTTTACGCCGCCGGGGGATGTGAAATTTGGTGCCTCTGAATTCAGGCTAATAGAGCAAAGTCTTAAAGATGCTATCGAGTGGGGTGATGATTTGTTGCTTGCGAGACTGAATGCAGATCGTTTCAGCTCACTACTTAAGGCGCTTTGCTGGCAACTTGATCAACATGCGTATATTTTGGACAATGTACACCAGACATCACTCTTGAGAGGTGCCATAGATAGTTGTCTTAATGAAGGTGAAGGTAGTGATCGTGCAATAAAACTATCTGAGATTACTGATAAGATAACAGAGACTGATATAACTGAGGATTGTGATGATGACGCTGTATATAGAGAAATGCTCAGGCCGCAATGGCGGATGGATCCTAAATGTGACGAAAGGTTGAGAGATAAAGTAGAAGAACGTATAAAAGACGTCCAAACACTCCTCGGCGATGAGCCTCCCACGAGCAGTGAGATTGTGGCCTATGCCGATCAGTTCAAGCAGATCCATGGTTTCGTCCCGAGTTGCTTTACGCTCTACAATTGGCTGAGCCAGCATCCTGATGTCGGTGAAAAGCACGCTACTGAGCAATAGGCTTTACACCTCAAATATAGTACACTAGAAACCATGCATAACGAACCAAACACACAAACCCCCACCACCGATACCACCTCAGTAACGTCACCAGAGTCAGCTGCTGCGCCGCAGAGTGATGCAGATGTAGCTGCTCATGCCGAGGCTCAGCCAACTAATACTACCGCTCAGTCCACTGCTGACACGGCTGGCTATACTACCGACATCTTCCTCTGGGCCAACCAAGCCGACCGCGACAAAGACCAGCTGGAGGTGGATCTCTTCCTCTTTACCAAGGGCTATACGGTGTATGCCACCAACTATGCGGCTGAGCTCAAGGCACAGCTCAAGGTGCTTTTCCTCTACGATATGATTACAGCGGTGCAAACGGGAGCAGCGACTGGCTTGATGGTGCGCGACTTTGAGGCGGCCAAGGCTGAGGAGAATGTCCTCGAGCGCACCACGCTCGACCGGGTAGTGCACGCTCAGGAAGTGATCGAGCAGATCGCCTACAGCGAGGCAGATCTCGAGACCTTCAACGAAGGCGACCATGAATTTAAGAAGGTTAAGGGTATCATTGCGCGCTTCCGGATGGGCACAGATGGCGAGCCATTCTTCGTGGCCAAGCTGCTGCCTCAGTCGCAGGTGCTCAAGGGAGCAACCGCCTGGATGTACAGTGGTGGGTCGTTCCAGCCATTTGTGGCTGATGCTGGCCTACGCATCACGCCGGATAATCAGGTGTTGATCGTCGGCAACGATATCTTTGCCTTTAGCGAGAGTAAATTTGTCCGGCTCTTTGGCTACGATGCCAAAAAGCACGCTGTGGCGGAGGAGAAGATCGCTGCCATCACGCAGCAGTTCAAGCTCACCTTGCCTGAGGGGCTCACGCTCGACCGCCTGGTGCGCGACACACCAGCGCTGGTGACTAAGCTGCAAAAGCTCGATCCCGCCCAAGTGACGCAAGACCAGCTGATCGACCACGCCGACGAAATGGGCCTGGGCCTGATGACGGACGACGCGGCAGGGAGCATCATTATCATGGATGCCAAGGATGCAGCCGTTTTTGTCAATCTCCTCAACGACGACTACGTCACGAGCGACCTGACCGGCGTCAAATACGAAATGCGCGGCAAGAAAATCTTGCGCGAGAATGAGCAATTGCCGGAGTAGAGGAGAGATATTCTCTGTGTCTAGCTAGCTCATGCCATCAGACAAGAAAATATCTGGAGGCCAGCGACCAAGCAAGCGGGAGTGCTCTGTATTTCGTCATAGGGTGTTGATCTCAAAACTCTCATGTATTCTCACGCTCCACCTCCCCATACTCCCTCCTCCGGAACACTATAAGGGTCGATATTCACTGGATATCGACCTCTTGCGCTGGGCTGAAAACAGATTATTGCAATCTGTTTTCACACTCCATCGGATGAAGTGATGGGAAGGTGGAGCGAGCGCAAAGAAAGAGAGACGATACATCCACCCAATAATTCTATTTTTCTTAATCCTCTGCTGATGGTACAATAAGCATTATGGCTAAGCAACAATCTACGGTGCAATTTCCAAAACATTTCCTCTGGGGCGCTGCGACGAGCGCGCATCAGGTCGAGGGTGGTATGCACAACCAGTGGTCGGAGTGGGAAAAAGCTCAGGCCAAGACCCTCGCTGCTCAGAGCCAATATCAATATGGCGACTTGCCCAACTGGCCGCACATTGCTAGTGCCGCCAAAGATCCAAATAATTATATCTCGGGCAAAGCTGCCAACCACGCCGAGCTCTACACGCAAGACTTCGCTCTGGCCAAGAAGATGGGCCTAACCTCGTGGCGCTTTAGTGTGGAGTGGTCGCGCATTGAGCCAGAAGAGGGCGCGTGGAATGCCGAGGCGATCAAATACTACAAGGCGTACCTCGCCGCGTTGGCCGATGCTGGGCTAGAGCCAGTCGTGACGCTGTTTCACTTCACGCTGCCAGTGTGGTTTGCTGCGCGTGGAGGCTTTGCTAAGCGCGATAATGTGAAGTACTTCGTGCGCTTTGTCGATAAGCTGATGGATGAGATTGGTACCACGGTGCGCTATGTCGTTACCATCAACGAGCCCTGCGTCTACGTGACCGAGAGCTATTACAATGGCACCTGGCCACCCAACGTCCGCAGCAAGTGGCAAACCTACCGCGTGCTAAGCAACCTTGCTTACGCGCACAACCAAGTAGCCAAAGTCCTCCATGCCAAGAGTCGGCGCTTCAAGGTGGCAGTGGCCAAGAACTCAGCCTACACCTACCCGGGCGACGACGCCTGGCTCAGCCGAGCGACGGCGCGGGTGGTGCAGTTCTTCCAGGATGATTATTTCCTGCGCAAGGTGGTGCGGCAGAGTGATTACATTGCCGTTAATTATTACTTTAGCAATCGCATCTATGGCTACCGCATACACAATCCCGAGACGACGCCAAACGACCTCGGCTGGACAATGCAGCCCGATCATCTCGAGCTTGTGCTAGAGCGTCTCTGGGGCCGCTACAAGCTACCGCTGCTCGTGACGGAGAACGGTGTGGCCGACGAGCGCGACCAGTTCCGCAAGCAATGGCTTACTCAGTCTATCCTTGCTATGCAGCGCGCTCTTGGTAGTGGGGTAGAGCTGCTGGGGTATATGCACTGGAGCTTCCTCGATAACTTTGAGTGGGACAAGGGGTTTTGGCCGCGCTTTGGCCTCTTTGCGGTCGACTACAAGACGTATAAGCGGACACCGCGCCCCAGTGCGCTGTGGTTTGCTCGCGTATTGCAGCAGCAGAAGAAACAGGCAGAGCGGCCCATTGAGCCATTGCCGTCTGTACCAGCGCGCAAGAAGCCGAGTACTAAGCCAGCTACCGCACAGGCGCAAGCTACATCGTCATCGCCGCGCCCTGCTCGCTCTACGCCAGCCGTGCCACCCAAACCGACGCCACCGACGCCACCGCAAACACCCCAAATGCCACCATCTACACCAGGGCCAGCGGCACGCTCTAGCGGGGTGATTGCACCGCCGCGCCGGCCCGCAGTCGCATCACGCAGTCGTTCACGTAGTCATAATAATCGGGAGGAATAACACATGGCACAGAGCAATGGTGGAGCACGCGTCGTCGTCATCGGCGGCGGGACGGGGAGCTTTACACTCCTAACAGGCCTGAGGCAGTATGCCTCGCAGGTCACGGCGCTCGTCAATATGGCAGATGATGGCGGCTCGACGGGCCAACTGCGTGATGAGCTTGGTGTCTTGCCACCTGGTGATGTGCGCCAGTGCCTCGTGGCGCTGAGCAATAGCCCCAAGGTCCGCGACCTCTTTAATTATCGCTTCGATGAGGGGAGTTTTAAGGGGCATGCCTTTGGCAACCTCTTCCTTACAGCCCTTGAGAAAATGACCGGCAGCTTTGCCGAGGCGGTGGCACTGGCCAGCCAGGTGCTTAATATCGATGGGTGCGTTGTACCCGCGACACTCAGCAATGTAACGCTTTGCGCAGAAGGCGAGGGTGGTCAGCCTATCAAGGGTGAATATCTCATCTCACAGCAGGCACTAGCGCGTCGGCCCAAGATTTGGCTCGAGCCAGAAGCTCAGGCTAACCCTGCCGCGGTCGCGGCGATTCATGCAGCAGATATGGTCGTCGTGGCTCCCGGCAACCTCTATGGCAGCTTGGCACCTGTCTTGGTCATTCGCGAGATCCAAGAGGCACTTGCTGCCACCAAGGCACGCTGCGTCTTTGTCTGCAACCTCGTCACCAAACCTGGCCCAACGGACGGCTTTTCGGTGAGTGACTTCGCGAGTGAAATTGAGCGCCTAGCAGGCAGTCAGTTCCTCGACTATGTCGTCTTCAACAACACGCGCCCCAGCCCTGAGCTGATGGACAAGTACGCTCACGATGGCGAGCTGATGGTCGAGTACGACATGGACGAGATGCATCGCCAGCACTATCGCTACCGCGCCGCACCAGTCCTTGCGCAAGACGTGTGGGATGGTGCCCAGGCTAGCGATCCATTAGCTAGCACGCGCAGCTTCATCCGGCACGACCCCGATGTCGTGGCACGCCAGCTGATGCGGATATACTTTGCATAAATACCAAGGACTGGCTATACTGTAAAGATCATGGAGTATATGACGGGCCACTATCACATTTATGTCGATCTCGACCGGACGATCATCAACACCACGCAGTGGCTGCGCGAAGTAGCAGAAGCACTAGCACAGCTCTACCCAGCGCAGGTGACTGCCAAGGAATTCTTGGCAGCGCAGCCTCGCTATATGCTCCGGCCAAGGACCAATCCTACTGCTCCAACCTACGTCTTGGCTGCACAGCTTGCGGCGCTCGGCCTGGATGCGGCGTCTGTTATAGAGCAGCTCGAGCAGACGGCTCTGGGTGATGGCCACCTCCAATACCCCGGCGTGGCACAGATGCTGCGCGCGCTGAGTCACTATGGCACGGTGCAGATACTGACCTATGGTGATCCTATCACCCCGCATTGCAAAGCTCGTCTGTGCCCAGCAGTGCGTGCGCTCGTGGCTCAGCAGGGCGGGCAGGTGATCATTACTACCTTGCAAGATAAAGCCCAGTGGCTGCGCCGTGCTGCCGCTGCAAACCCCGGCCAAACAATCTATCTGATCGACGATAAGCCCGTTGCCGTCGCCTTTGCGCCTGAGCCAGATCCGCCTATCCGCTGCGTGCAGATCGACCACACCGGCCAGCTTACGCCGCGCTCTATCAATTGGCGCTCGGGAGATTGGCCCATTTGTCATACGTTAGCTCAAGCAACTAATATCATACAAGGAGACATCGAGTATGCAATGCACCAAAGCAATCATTCCCGTAGCAGGCTGGGGGACACGGCGCCTGCCCGTCACCAAGACGATCGAAAAATGCATGCTGCCGCTGGGTAACCGCCCGGTGGTAGACTACGCCGTGCAAGACTGCATCGCGGCGGGCATCCGCGATATCTACTTCGTGGTGAGCGAGCAAAGCACGCAGATTCGCGACTTCTACCGCTCCAACGTCGACCTCAACAACTACCTACGCCGCAATGGCAAGGCAGATCTCTTGCCTCTCATCGCTCCACCGAAGGTTAATCTGCACTACATGGTGCAATCGAGCTATGGTAAGTATGGTACAGCCATCCCGGTCAGCCTCGTGGTGCCGCAGCTCGACCCGGGCGAGCCGGTGGTCGTGCTGATGGGCGATGACTGTGTGTATAATGCCGATGGCACATCAGAGGTGGCGCGCCTCATTGAGGCAGCAGGGGAAGACCGCTCGGCTATCCTGGGCGTGCACATGCCACCCGACCAGCTCAGCCGCTACGGCGTGCTGGATGTTGCCGATGATGGCCGCCTGCGCGGTGTGGTAGAGAAGCCAGCGCCAGGTGAGGCACCAAGCGAAATGATTAATGTCAGCAAATACGTCCTCAGCTACGACCTCCTGCAGCGCATTGCCGCCCACGCCGACCGTGAGGATGTCGCGGGCGAATACTACATCACCGACCCCTTCAACGATTACCTCGCTGCTGGTGGCCACATGGCCGTCGTCCCCACCAAGGGTCACTACCTCGACACTGGCACGCTCGAAACCTGGGTAGCAGCCAATAACTGGCTCCTCGAGCATCAGGGGTAGGGGCTTAATACCAGCACTATTCTTAAAGGCACACTTTCTATGCCGCAACAGCCAATTCCAGCCCAGTCTCAGCCACAGCCACCCCAGCAAGCGCACCCACGGCAGCCCACAACATCACCCGCCTTGGCTCGTCAGTACGCATCCCTAGGTACGGTGCTTGGTGTAGGTGGTGTGTGCAGTGGCATTATTAGCATTCTCATGTTAATTGCGAACACTACTTTGGATGAATCTACTAATATGAATCGTGCTGCTTTTTCTGCTGCTGTTGTTGCAAGTATTGCTGGTATTGTCCTTGGCATCAACTCTTACGACAAGCTACGCGAAGCGGGCGCATCGCGTGCGTGGGGTATAGCGGGCATTGTGTGTAGCGCTGTCGTGGCTGGGTGGATCGTACTATGGCTTTTATTCCTTATTGTAATGATAGCCCTTTTTCTTGTTACGTTCTTGATCGATTCTCTACAGAAGTAGAGGGAGAGTATACCTCCCTAGGCATTAGATCATAGCTTGTTAAAACTTTATACAAAAAACACAGCCCACCAACTGCCACGGCCAAATCGGGTTTCCAGGCCCGAGAATACTCGTAGTAGAGTACTCGATCAGGCGCGGTGATATGGCGGACTGTGTGGTGGGCTTATTCAGCCTCTGTCTCGTAGCACCTAAACGATGCTATTGCGTCTGGGTTGATGTATATATCACCCTCAGCGAGCAAGTAGTTATCGCAAATTCTCGCTTTTTTCAAGAAATCAACAAAATAACTAGAGCCCTTGAAGCTGCTTATTAGAACAAACGATTGTCCGTTAAGCAGTGTAACTTCAATGGTGTACGGATTCATAACAGAGTCCCTTCTTACTTCAGAGGCCAAAGAGCTGCTTTTTGCTCTTCGAGACAAACCTCTGTGAGCTAAAAAGCTAATATATATATATCAATATATGAGAGTGGCGTCAAGCTATTTTGCCTATAATGCCATAAAATCAGTGTATTTTCTACTTTTGTGCGTATAAAATGCCAAGATATATCTACTATAGGCGCGTCTAGACCAGAGCAAAGCGCTCGCCAATATCGCTTATTCTTATCCACATTGTGCAGAGTGGGGAAAACTGCTGACCCCTGATACTGGTTGAGCTTTTCCACAGATTTGTGGATAAGCGCCAGCGCGGCGGGGAACGCCGTGGGTAAAAGGGGTTGCGTGTGGGTGAGAGTGGGTAGTATAGTGGGAGTAGTGGAAGAAAGTGGGTAACCACGAGAAAAACAAACACCACTGCACAAAAACAAAATAATTCATCTGTAAGGATCGCCACACCCCATGGATTACTTCGAACGCAAGCTGGATGACAAGCGTCGGCTCACCATACCGACGGAGCTTCGGGCGGAGTTCGCCAGCGGCGTGGTCCTGACGCGCGGCTTTGGCAGCTACCTCCACCTGTATGCGCAGGATGTGTGGGATAGCCAAGTAGAGCCAGCGCTGACAGGCAGCATCCTGGATGAACATGTCGCCGACCTCAACGTCAAGTTCCGGCGCGGCAAGACGGCTGCCACTCTGGACCAGAAGCAGGGCAGAGTAACGGTAGAGCAGCATCTGCTGGATTATGCTGGGATATCGCGCGAGGTTGTGGCGGTGCGCGCTGGCCAGTATTGGCGCTTGATGGCACCAGAGCAGGCCGAGTAGTAAGGCTGTTTTTGTGACGCTCTTTAACAAGTACGTGTAACTGATATCCTCGAGATCGACCATCTGGTAGTGAGCCATGTGGGCACCCGACCCACGCAAAACCTTGTCGGGCGCACCTTCCTCACAAACACCTCCCAAAAAAACTCCACCTCACATAATTGCTGCGGCAATTATACACATAAGTCTCTCAAACGATCTTTGGCGGGCTCTCTCGGCCTGGTACAAGCAAAGATCGTCAACAAAAACAAACACATTTTATGCGAAAACAAACAGGTTTCGCTACCAGGTGGGTGATCTCGAACCCGCATCGGACTATCTCGCAGTAGCCTGAGCGGGGCGTATCTTTTAGAATCAATAGCGTACATTGCTTTGGTGTATCGCCTACTGCATTCGGGAACTCTGTAAGGGTCGACACTCCCCGAGTATCGACCTCTTGCGTTGGGCTGAGAATCTGTTGGGACAACAACAGATTCTCACACTCCCTCAGCAGCAGGTCGATCCGCCAAAGCGAGAAGCCGTATGCTTTTGCATTGTAGACATGAGCATAATAATAGCATGCCACCAGGCAAGAATATTATTGCGCACTATGCTACCATAAGAAACGTATGAGTATCAAAGCACATCCACCACTTCATGTTCCGGTATTGCTGGAGGCAGTGTTGGCCCAGCTCCAGCCACGCCCAGGTGAGCGCTATCTCGACCTGACGGCGGGGTATGGCGGCCATGCCACAGCGATTCTCGAGCAGACCCAGACGTATACCACAGCGTGTTTGGTCGATCGCGACCAGTATGCTTTGTCGCAGCTTGGTAGCTTGGCAGGGCAGGGCGCACGGCTGATGCATTGCGATTTTTTGCAGGCAGCACAGCAGTTGGTTCGCGAGGGCGAGCAGTTTGATTTGCTGCTACTGGATTTGGGGGTGTCGTCACCACAGCTCGATCGAGCTGATCGAGGGTTTTCCTTTACACATACTGGCCCGCTTGATATGCGGATGGATCAACGCCAGGCGATGACTGCCGAGCAGATTGTTAACCACATGGCAGAGGCAGAGCTCGCCCGACTGATCACCCGCTACGGCGAAGAACCGCCAGCGATAGCACGGCGCTATGCTGCTGCTATTTGCGCGGCCCGGCCACTGTTGAGTACTGGAGAACTCGCTAGCGTTATCGAGCACGCTACCCGTGGCAAGCGGGGCAAAACCCATCCAGCCACGCGTACCTTTCAGGCAGTCCGCATCGCCGTCAATGATGAATTGACGCAGGTAGAGCAGACGCTCCAGCTGGTGCCAGCCTTGCTGCGCACTGGTGGACGTGTGGGAGTGATTAGCTTCCATAGCCTTGAGGATCGGCTCGTCAAGCGCTTCTTCGCGGAGCAGCGCCAGGCAGGCTACGAGGCCGAGCTCCGCATCCTCACCAAGAAGCCAATCGCGGGCAGCCATGACGATGCTTACAATCCGCGTGCCCGCAGCGCCAAGCTGCGAGCCGCCGCAAAAATATAAAAAACAAAAAAAGGAGTAGGGACATGCCAGTTCGTATCCCCGTACAAAATCAATCAATCACGACAACCGTATTGGTCCGCCACGGCAAATAACCCTTGGCCTAGGACCTCGCGCTGGGGCGGCGCGTTATCCGCCCCACCTAGACCTAGAAACGACCCCATACCAACGCTAAACAACACAAACACCACCACAATGACAACCTACACACGGACAATGCAATTTAATAGTCGACGCCAGAGCACCTGGAAGCGCAACCGCAACACCGTTGCTTTTGCTTCGGCTATCAAACTTGGGCCAATCACCCACACAGTGCTGATTGCCCTCCTTATCACCATCCTTGGCTTGATATATCTGGCACAGGCGACACACACGGTCAGCTATGGCTACGAGGCCAGCAAGATTGACGACAAGATCTCTGCCCTGAGTGAGCAAAAGAAAGACCTAGAGGTCGATAACGCCCGTCTGACCGCCCTTAAGGAAGTGCAGGGTAGTAGTGTGGCCAAAACGATGACAACACCAGCCAATACAGCGTACGCCAGCGAGTAGCCCATGCTGCAGCGCCATCTTGCTACGCCACGCGCTCAGGCGCTCGCCACTGTGCTCGGCGGGCTGCTTGTGGTGTTTGTGTTGCGCTTGGGGTATGTGCAGTTGCTGCAGCACGACTACTATGTATCGCAGGCTGATAGCGAACAAGTCAAGCAATTTCGTCTGCGCGCCCAGCGCGGTGAGATATACACCATGGATGGTACTACTCCCGCCAAACTTGTCATGAATGAGACGGTCTATACCGTGTGGGCCGACCCAATGGCCGTGACGGATGCAGATAAGATCGTAGCGGTGCTCAACCAGGTGGCTGGTGGTAATGTGCGCGAGAACTTTCGCCAGTACATTACGCGCAAGCCAAGCCGCTACCAAGTGCTTGCTACCAAGGTGAACCGCAAACAGGCTGAGCTGATTAAAAAGGAGAATCTCGCTGGGGTGGGCTTTGATGCGATGAGCCAGCGCGTCTACCCAGAAGGGCAGTTGGCCAGCCAAGTGCTGGGCTTTGTCGATGCCGAGGGTAAGGGGAAATACGGCTTCGAACAGGCCAATGATGATAAGCTGCGCGGCACAGATGGGGTGCTTAAGACAGTGACAGACATCCGCTCAGTACCGCTAACCATTGGCCGGACGAATATCAACCAGCCTGCTAAGAACGGGACCAATATGGTACTGACGATCGATCGCAACATCCAGACGAGGGTCGAGCAAGCGCTCGTCGATGGGGCCAAGCGCAGTGGTGCGACTGATGTCAGTGCCGTCGTGATGAACCCACAAAATGGCCAGGTCTTGGCTATGGCCAACCTCCCGACCTACGATCCGTCCAACCTCAAGACGATCAAAAGCGTCGCCGCGCTCAATAACAACACCATCACCACGCCATACGAACCGGGCTCCGACATCAAGACCTTTACAGTAGCAACGGGTATCGACAAAGGGGTTATCACGCCGCAAACGACGTACAATAATACCGATAGCATCAAGGTAGACGACATCACTATCGGCAATGCCAGCAAGGGTCAGACGGGCAACATTACCATGCAGCATGCCCTCAACTGGTCGCTCAACACTGGTATGGTCACCGTTGCACAGCGCTTGGGCAATGGCAGCTACATCACTCGCCAGGCGCGCGACACGATGTATGACTACTTCCACAAGCGCTTTCGCCTTGGGCAGCTGACGGGAGTAGAGCTCGCTGGTGAGGCTAAGGGTAATATCGTATCGCCCACCCAGCAACAGGGCAATGCGGTGCGCTACTCTAATATGTCCTTTGGCCAGGGGATGGATGCGACGATGCTGCAGGTCTCGGCCGGCTTTAGCGCTATTATTAATGGTGGGACGTACCATAGCCCCACCATCATTGCGGGGACGATCGACGATAGCGGCACCTTTGCCAAGGCAGCACGCAAGGCCTCGTATGCTCATGTTATCAAGCCGCAGTCATCTACCACTGTGCGCGAAATGGTGCATCAAGCGCGCCAGGCCTTTTATGCGGGTGGCGATCGTGCGGGGTTCTACATTGGCGGCAAGACGGGTACATCGCAAACCATCAAGGATGGTAAGTATATTTCTAACCAAACTATTGGCACCTACCTCGGTTTTGGTGGGGAGGTTGGCAAAACGCCGGCGTATGTTATTATGGTGGAGGTTTCGGGCAAAGGGCTGAATATGCAGGGGGGTCGAGACGCTCACCCGATTTTCACGGATATATCTAATTGGTTGCTCGACTATATGAAGCTCGAGCCGAAAGGAAACACACCATAATGAACCTCACCACACTCGTTCGCGAGCTCAACGCGACATTTCTCCTCAGCGTTGCGGCTTTTTTGCTGGCGATGGCCCTCACGCCGCTCTATACCTACTTTGCGTATCGGTATAAGTTCTGGAAAAAACAGCGGGCTGCGAGCACAACGGGCGAGGAATTGACAGTCTTTACTAAGCTGCATGCCGATAAATTTACGCGCGATATCCCCACTATGGCAGGGATGGTTGGCATTGTGGCCATTGCTGTGGTGACGCTGGGGTTTAATCTCGACCGAGCCCAGACCTGGCTCCCACTAGCGGCATTACTTGGTGGTGGGGCAGTGGGGCTGCTGGACGATGTAATCAATATCAATAGCGATGGCTCGGGCTCGGCAGGCCTGCGCGCCTGGCTAAAGTTCTCGATGATCGCGGTGATGGCGGCGGTACTGGCCTGGTTCTTTTACGTTAAGCTGGGTTATACAACAGTGCATGTGCCGTACTTTGGCGACTGGCAGCTGGGCCCGTGGATTGTCCCACTCTTTATCTTTGCGGTGGTGGCAACTGGCAACGCGGTGAATATTAGTGATGGCCTGGATGGTTTGGCTGGTGGACTGCTGGCGGTAAGCTATTGCATCTTCGGGGTGATTGCCTTACTACAGGGGCATTTGCAACTGGCGGGCTTTTGCTTCACTGTAGTGGGAGTGCTGCTGAGCTACCTGTGGTTTAATATCTATCCAGCACGGTTCTTTATGGGCGATGTGGGGAGCTTTGCCTTTGGGACGAGCCTAGGCGTCGTGGCGATGCTGACGAATACGCTGTTTTTGCTGCCGGTCATTGGTGTGCTGTTTGTGGTAGAGGCGGGCTCGAGCCTTATTCAAATCCTCAGTAAGAAGTTCTTTCACCGTAAAGTGTTTATCTCGGCACCAATTCATCAGCACTTCCAAGCAGTCGGTTGGCCAGAGGTGAAGGTGACGATGCGTTTCTGGGTGATCTCTTGCGTGACAGGCTTTATTGGTCTGATGATGGCGCTGGGTGGGGGGCACATCTAGAATGGCTGCTGCTCGCCGCATTCGTGCTGCTCACCGATCGGCTTCGGCTCGGTCGGCTCAGCCAGTGCGCCGCGAGCAACGCAGTGTTGTCTCCGCTCCATCTGCTGCTGTGCCGCGTTTGCACCGGCCGGACTATCAGATTATCCTCTGGGTGGGGCTGCTCATGCTGCTGGGTTTGGTGGTAATGTATGCCATTGGCCCGCAGCGTGCCAATGTGCTCAACTCTGCACACAACACCAACTACTACACCGATGGCTACTTTGCCATCAAGCAGACGGTGAGCTTGCTGCTATCAATTAGCGCTTTTGTGGGGTTGTCGCTCGTGCCCTTTGCGTGGCTGCGCCAGAAGGCGGGTACGCTGCTAGCGAGCGGTTTTGTGCTGTGTGCGCTGTTGTTTGTCCTTGGTAATATGCTGCATGTCTCGGCGATTGCTCAGTGCAGCCTTGGGGCATGTCGCTGGTTCTCGCTGGGGCCACTGGGGAGCTTCCAGCCAGCCGAGATGCTGAAGTTTGGCATGCTTATCTATATGGCACTCTTCCTTGGCAAACGAATGCGTCAGGGGGTGATAAACGACCTCCATCAGACGATCATCCCCATGGTAATTATGATGTGCGCAGCGCTCTTTTTCGTGATATTTTTGCAAAAGGATATGGGCACAGGCCTGGCCCTCACTGCCATGGTGGCATGCATGGTAGTGATGAGTGGCATGAGCTGGCGCTGGCTGGCTTACCTAGCAGCGGGCTGCGTGGCGCTGGTGCTGCTGCTCATCGTCATTGCGCCGCACCGCATGGAACGGGTGGCGACCTTCTTCCAGGGGGATGATCACGCCACTAGTAGCAATGATGATGGCTACCACATCAAGAATGCCAAGATTGCGCTGGGTACGGGCGGGCTATTTGGCCTGGGTATTGGCAACAGCATCCAAGCGACGGGCTACCTCCCTGAGGCGATTAACGACTCAGTCTTTGCTATCATTGGTGAGACGTTTGGCTTTGTGGGGGCCGTGGTCGTGCTGGCATTGTTTGCAGCGCTGCTACTGCGCCTGCTGAGGATTGCCGAGCGCTTGCCCGATACAACAATGCGTCTAGTGGTAGCTGGGGTCTTTGGCTGGCTGGGCGCACATGTTATGCTAAATGTAGCGTCGATGATTGGAGTCTTCCCACTGACGGGTATTACGCTGCCATTGCTGAGCTTTGGTGGCACCAGTATGGTATTTATTGCTGGTGCGCTTGGTCTGGCCTTCCAATTATCACGCCAGGCAGCTTACCAACCAATCAACGAAAAGGAGACCTCTCATGAAGCTACTGGCAGTCGGCGGTGGATCGGGCGGGCACGTTACGCCGGTCGTCGCCGTCATTAATGAAATCGCAGCCCTCCAGCCCGATGTACAGGTGACCTTCGTCTGCGATAAGGCCTTCGCTAGCCAATCGCGCGGGCTCATGCAGCGCGCTGCAGTACCAGTACGAGTGCGGACAATCGCTGCGGGCAAGTTCCGGCGCTATCAGCACCTCAGCGTGGTGCGCCAGCTGCTTATGCCAAGTATCGTCCTGGCTAATGTATGTGATATCTTCAAGATCCTGGCTGGCATATGTCAGAGCCTCTGGCTAGTGCTACGCTGGCGGCCAGATGTGATCTTTGCCAAGGGGGGGTTTGTGTGCTTGCCGGTTGGTATTGCAGCGCGCTGCCTGCGCGTACCAGTAGTGATTCACGACTCCGATGCTCGCCCTGGCCTAACCAACCGTGTGATGGCACGCTGGGCGGCAGCGATTGCTACGGGCTGGCCACTCAAGCATTATCACTATCCTGCATCGCGTAGCCGCTATGTGGGGGTGCCGATTGGCGCTGATTTTCGCCCGCTCACCCTAGCGCAGCGGCAGCAGGCACGGCAGACCTTCTCGCTTGATCCACATAAGCCATTAGTTGTCGCTACTGGTGGCGGTCTTGGCTCGGCTATTATCAATCACGCGGTGCTGCGCGCTGCTGATGAGCTGCTGGCTGCCGGCATGCAGGTTTATCTGGTGGCGGGCAAGGGCAATTACGATGCCGCCCAGGCCAAAGCGCCGCAGCACCCCGATTTTCACTGCGTACCCTTCGTTTTCGAGCATATGGCGCAATTGCTTGGTGCGGCCGATGTAGTGGTATCTCGCGCCAGTGCCACCTTCACGCAGGAGCTCGCCGGCCTCGCGCAGGCAGCTATCTTGGTGCCGGCCCATCACCTGGGCGACCAACGCAAAAATGCTGCCATCTATGCTGAAGCCAAGGCTGCGCTAGTCTTGCAAGATGACGCCCTAGAGCAGAGTGACGCCCTTGGCCAAGCCATCCTTACCCTCATACGCGACCCTGCGCAGCGCCAGCAGCTCGCTCAGCGCCTCCACGCCTATGCACGCCCCCACGCCGCCCGCGATGTAGCGCAAATGGTAGTGCAAACTGCTCGATGCCAGAAGTAGGGCAGGGGATATGTAAAAAGAACTCTGCCAAGACGATAGAACACTCCCTTAATGAAAGGGTGTATTTATCTATATCCATTTTGGCCGATTATTTGGGCGCGGCTTTTGCCAACAACTAGTCATCTACGGTATAATGGCCTGTAGCATCATGGGCTTTCGCACAAAACAAACACCACCACCAGCACGCCGCCGAGCTGCCAAAAACAAGAGGGAAGAGCAGCTCCAACGCACCGCCTACACCTACCGGCGTAACCGTACACTGACTGGTAGCTTGGTGAGTCGTGTCCCGAGTGCGGGTGAGTCTAAGGCGCAGCTGCGGTCGCCGCGTATGCATGCGCATGATTTGCGCCGGACGCGCCGCCATGTGGCATTGTCGCTTGGAGTGGTAGTGGGGCTGCTAGCTGCAGTGTGGTTTGCGCTTGATAACGTCATTGCGACACCAGTTGTTGCAGGCAATCTCACCAGCAACCATCAGCTCTACCAAGCCAAGATAAATGACTATCTCACTGCCCATCCGCTAGAACGTTTTCGCTTTGCGCTCAATACTAGTCGGCTGGCGGCCTATCTCCAGACGCATGATTGCCCCGAGGTTGCTGCAGTACTCCCAGCCACGCAGCAAGCTGGCCTGGGGCGCAGCACTATCACTCTCGCTATGCGCCAAGCGGCGGTGGTCTGGACGGTTAATCACCAGCAACTCTTTGTTGATACCGAAGGTCACGCCTTCCGCCGTGCCTATGGGCCACGGCCAAGCATTGAAGTGGTGGACGACAGTGGTATTGGTACGCGTAATAACCAAGTCGTCGCGAGCAACCAATTCCTCGGCTTCATCGGCAAAGTCGTCGGCGCAGTCCGTCGCCACCAGCTCACCGTCCAAAAGATCACGCTGCCTGCTGGCACGACGCGCCAAATCTACGTCTGGTTTACAGGGGTGGAGTATCCTGTTAAGTTCTCGGTCGATCGCTCGGCTGGCTTGCAGAGCGAGGATGCCGCCCGGGCCATTCGCTACCTGGCGCAGCACCACATCACTCCCAAATATCTCGATGTCCGCGTCAGTGGCCGAGCGGCGTATCGGTAAGGAACTGTTGATAACACAAGTGCTAGCCTTGTAAATAGTGTGGGTATTGAGATATCCGCTTTTTTCTTCGTAGATGCTCCGTCCATCATTGATGAGGCGAAAATCGATTGCTATGAGTAACACCCAGAGGATGATTAATTTTGACGTAAGAGTCCGGCATCCTGACATTCACGAGAGGTATCAAGCTATAAATCTTTCTAAAAATGGAGCGACATAAAAGAAATTAATGTGAGAGATTACTGGGGTTATAAAGCATCGGTTTCGTGGCTAACTACAGCACATCCAGCAAAGGGCAGGGGAGCTACTCTGTAAAATAAGAACAAATTTACAACATTTTATATAACAAAGCATGAAAAGTGCAAATACTATATCTATACTATAAAAACCAAAAAATGCAAAAAAGAGTAGGGGAGATGTTTTTTGCGAAAAAGTCAAATCATGATATTCTATAGTTTTTTGATCTTGGTTAACCGAAGCAGGGTAGAAAACATAGCAAAAGTACCAAGCAAACAAAATGTCAAACAAAGCAGCCATGGCTAATAGACCGAGGAGCTCGTACCAACACCAGCACGATACCAGGCAAGCACGAGGTCGAAGTGTATACTTGGGATCTTGGTCAGCTCATTCGTTCGATAGCAAGCCAATGCGCACACAGTCACAAACACTGCGTGCAAACACATTCACACGCGAACAAACACACGTAGCTTTGCGTACGCATGAACGTGTATAAATATACGCGCAGTGTGTTCCCTCCAATAGAACAAGCGTCTGCTTTTACTTTTGCAGGACGCATAAGTGCCCGCGACTCTATCCTTACTCTCCCCACTGGGTGGCGCAGATATCTTAAGTGAACCTACTGAATGAGAAGCAAGATCGATCAATAATTGAAGACATGCGCTCTTGAAATACGTCGTATGCCCATAAAGCCCACATAGTGCCAAACCCAGCTCAATTTCAGCCATATTTGGGGTCGAATCAACATATGCGTCGTAAAAGGATTATTGTGCGAAGTTATATTACACTCCTAAAGATGATCAATGATACATCTTTTGCATCTACCCCACTACTGCGTGGATGTGAATTATTGTGTACGCGTGGATTGCAGTACATTGCAGCTTATCATTCCCTTGTCTATTAACGCTGATGTTTATGCTTATGCTTTGCTTTTAGCTGCTACTTTGCTGTGCATGATCACTTGCTTTATTGTGTGATATACTAATCGGTACTGTGGGCTCGTGAATGTCCCCAGCATATTTGGATAGCTTATAGTTAGTCAAATCTAGGCTGCGTGCTGCTGTTTGGCGGTTAAGGCAATGATATGTATCTGTACGAGCAAATATGGCTCTCCGACTGGCCTGGCCTAAGGGATATAACATAGAAGAAACCGAAGGTGAGCAAAGAGCTACAGCTGAGGTGAGGTATGTCACGAGAACACAGCTCTCGAATATGAGCTTATCAGTGGTGGAGACTGACAGAATGAAGCAAAAAACAGGGGTAGGGCGGTTGCTGGGATTTTTGGCGAAAGGGTGGCAGACTCCCCTGCCTTGCCCTGCCCTTTTTGATTGCTGGCTGCTGGCTGCGCTTTTGCTGTGCACTTGGGATCCTTCTGTAAAGGAATGGACGCAAGAGGCGTATATGAGCAAATTGTGGCTGTGGGCAGAGTTATCTTGTACACAAATGGCCGATAAATAAGCCTATGAGCGCAAATCACACGCAGATATCCGCAGTCATCATATGTACACGATATTTGTCCACGAGGCAAATTACCTCTGTTATAGCTGAGTATATGTGGTGTTCGGGATGGGAGGGGAGGCCACTTCCCTGCCGATACTTGGTCCAAATATGCTATAAGTTATAGCACTTCCCTGTCTTCTTTTTTGAGCGCAGTGTATGCAGGAAGCTCTTGCTTTGTATTATTTTTCGTGAGAGGATTGGGAGATTTAAGCCGTGGAAGAATCAACTCGATACGAATAGCTATTTCCCCAAATTGCTTTATGGCGACGATCTTTCAGCCTATCAATCTCACGAGACACTTCTACCTGTAGCCCTGTAATAGCCCGACGTGCTCGCTTCCAATCTTCGAGTCTTAATTCATGACGTTCGAATTTCTCCTTCAATTCATCTGATATAAAGCGGATATTGGAGAAGGTTACCATATCTCGATATCGGTCAAGGTAATGGATTAATTTATCGCAGGCTTCGATTTGTACGCCCAACGTATCTGCATCAGTGAGGCCATGAGAATTTAAACAATTGATATCATTATATATGTCGCTGGGGATTTTGACGCAAGCACGCACTTCTCCCTCGATGAAGTAAGAAGAGCGTAGCTGCGGCATTGGCTCTGAGGCAAATAAATCACTCGGTATTTTCGGCAGGTCTGCGTAGTGGTTTGCATTGACCACCACCATCTCATTTGCAGTAGTGTTAGTATGTTCTGAATCTGTATGTTGATGGGCTGTTTCTTTATACTCACGAATACTTGGAGTAGAGTTATCTGTCGTTAGCAGTAAGGATGTCGATGATTCCTCGCGACAGTAAGAATCTGCCGCCCTACAAGCTAACGCCCCAATATCTTTCGGGGGGGGGTAGTTTCGCTAGAAGTGGGGCGCTCTAGCCTGTGAATATGATGATTGCGTGGAGATTCTGACATAGATAGTGTAACTCTCTTTAGATTTGTTTATTCATTGTATGCAAAATAGCAAAAAAGTGCAATAATTTTGATAAATCAGACCTATGTGAGCAGGCAGAACCCCAAAATTAAGAGACGAAGCTCTCATTGCTTCGTCTCTTAGTGGCGTATTGTTTGTCTAGAGCTACGCTGCTGCGACCGCCTCTGCTTGCTCCTTGGGTGGTTCGAGGGCGTAAGTGGCTTTGGCAACGCGCTTGAAGAGCGGCTTGCTTTGGAGATTAAGAAGGATGGTGGTCTCCTTGACCTGGCGGCTCTTGAGAACGCGCTTGACGATCTCGTCGCGGTGCAATGGGCCGCCCTCGTCGCGCAAGATACCGGCAATGATGTCAGCTACAGTGCCTTGGCTATAACCCCAGATGTCGAGCGCATAAATGCCGCGACCGATGAGAATGAAGCGCTTGTCTTTGATGAGCTCGTTATGGATGGCTTGCTTGGTGACGTTGCGGCGCTTGAAGGTGCTTTCCTTAATGCGCTGAGCAATCTCGCTAAAGTGTAGCGGCTTACCCTCATCTAGTAGGACGACGTAGATCTTGTCGCGGATATTCTTGGGATTAACAGTTGGCCACTTGCTCAGGCCCCACATGTCTTTGAGGTGGGCCAGCTGGGTAGAGAGGCTGGCCAGGCCGCGCACTTGGTTGGGGTTCTCGTAGGTGAGTTGGTCATGCAGCGCTTCGAGGCTGATAGGCGCGCCATGCTGCTTAATGGCGGCAACGATCTCATCCACGCGGCTTCGCACTGCTTTTTCATCGCCGTATTCGGCAATGGCCAGGCCTTGGTGGTATTTGTCGGTCTCGTTGATGGGGGTGAGGCGGGCTGAGACTTCGCCGATGAAGGCAATGTGGGCGCGCTGCTGCACCGTGGGTGTCTCGACATCTAACAGGCGCTGTGTGATATCTGAGACGCGCCCAACGCGGCCATTCTCGGAGAGGTCGCGGATGATGAGACGCTCGGCGTCGTGCAGGCCCTCTAGCTCACCTGCTTCGGCAGCAAGCTTGAGTCGCACCACGATGGCTTTCTCGAGCTGGCGGACACGCTCGCGCGTAATACCGAGCAGCTCGCCGATCTGCTCGAGCGTTTCGCGGCGCTCTTTGAGGCCAAAGCGACGCACGATGATCTCGCGCTCGCGGTCGTGTTCTTCGCCGACTGCATCAAGGATGGTAGCGATCGACGCGGCAAAAATTTCGGTTGGTTGTTTGGTTGTTTGGTTCATGATTCGGTTCTCCATTTCCTTCTCAGTTGTTTGCGAATGCCCACTCGCACTTCTTACATTTGATTATAGAATAATAGGTGATATAAGTCAATCGTTTCATCATAGAACTATTATAGCACACACTTTACGCTTATGGTAAACAATTTTTTGAGGCTTTTCATTTGCAAGTGATGTGGCGAGCATGACGGGGCAGTTGACGGGCTCGCAGCAATGCGGGCTGGCATAGAAAAACCAGCGGCCAGTACAGAGGAGCCGCTGGTATATGAGAGGTCGCCGGGCTAGGCGGTGCGCTTCTTGCGTGTGGTGGTGGTGCGGGTTGCGGTCTTGCGCCGGCTTCGTTTGGGTGGTGCGGCGGCCAAGATTTCGCGGGCTTGCGCCTCATCCAGAGTTGTTGGATCAGTATCCTTGGGTATACGTGCGTTGGTCTTGCCGTCAGTCACATATGGCCCCCAGCGTCCCTTGAGGATTTTGATAGTGCCAAAATCGGCGATATGCTTCTCTGCCTCGGCCTTGAGCTTGGCGGCGTAGAGCACGCGAGCCTCGGCTTCGGTAATTTCGCGCGGGTCGTGCTCCTTCAGGCTGACGTAGAGCTTGCCTACCTGAATGTACGGCCCAAAACGCCCGACGTTTGCCTTGATGGTCTGACCATCCTCAGTGGTGCCAACAGTGCGCGGCAGTTCGAAGGCCTTGAGAGCTTGCTCGAGCGTGACGGTCTCGATGCGCTCACCCTTGGGGAGCGGCGCAAACTGTGGCTTAGTTGTCTTATCCTCGCTACTGCCCAGCTGGAGCATCGGCCCAAAACGTCCAAAGCGGGCAAAGATCGGCTTGCCAGTCTTGGGGTGGGTACCAACCTCGCGGTGAGCACCAACAGTGCTGCGGTCGATGTCGCCGGATTTTTCGATGAGCTCATGGAAGGGCTCGTAAAATTGGCGCAGCATGGCATTGCGCGCAAGCTTGCTGGCAGCGATGTCATCGAAATCGGTCTCGACGCGGGCGGTGAAGCCATAGTCAATGATGGGGTCGAAATGGTCAGTCAAGAAGCCAGCAATTAGCTCGCCCGCTGGGGTGGGCAGGAGCTTGCCACGGGTAGCACCAGTTTTTTCTTGGACGATGCGACGAGTGACGACAGGGGTATTATCGCTTGGTGTCTCGCCCGTACGCTCCAGAACGATGACATCGCGTGGTTCACCTTCACTCTCGCCTCGCTCGGCATAGCCACGGGTCTGGATGGTGTTCATGATGGTGGCGTACGTGCTAGGCCGGCCAATGCCAAGCTCTTCAAGCTTCTTGACGAGTGTCCCCTCGGTATAGCGTGCTGGTGGGCGAGCAAAGACCTGCCGCGCCTCAGCCTGTGTAAGTTCAAGAGTTGTGTGCTGGCTGACTGATGGCAGGATGGTCGAATCCTTACCGCCATAGACGCGCAAAAAGCCATCAAACAACACTGTCTGACCCTTTGCCTCAAAGACGAGTGTCTTCTCTGACCTCAGCTGCGTGCTGTCGATACTGATGATAATGGTGGTGTTCTCTAGCTTCGCAGCGGCCATTTGGCTGGCTAGTGTGCGCCGGCGGATGAGGTCGTAGAGTTTTTGGTCGTAGCTACTGCCAGCGACGGATTCGCGGGCGATATCGGTCGGGCGGATGGCTTCGTGAGCCTCTTGGGCACCAGCTGACTTCGTGGTGAAGGTGCGACTGTGTGAATAGTCGGCACCAAAGTGCTGAGTAATGTATGTACGGCTTGCGGCAATAGCCTGACGGCTGAGATTGACGCTATCGGTACGCATATAGGTGATGAGCCCCTCTTGGTAGAGCTTCTGGGCACTCGCCATGGTAGCGCGGCTGCCCATGCCGAGCTTGCTATTGGCCTCCTGCTGGAGGGTGCTGGTGGTAAATGGTGCAGCGGGGTTGCGCGTGCTCGGTGTCTTGGTGATGCTGCTAACGGTGAAACGAGCGCCACTCAGCCCCGTCAAGAAGTCGTGGGCGGCTTGCTCGCTGTCAAAGCGCTGCTTGAGCTCTGCCTTGAGCTCCTCGCCATCTACGGCAAAATGTGCCGTTACGCGGAACTGTGCACTACTCGCAAAGTCGCGAATCTCACGCTCACGCTCCACAAGCAGGCGGACCGCTGGGCTTTGTACACGGCCAGCTGATTTGCCACCTGGCACCTTGCGCCACACCACAGGGCTTAGCTCAAAGCCTACGATGCGGTCGAGGATCTGTCGTGCCTGCTGGGCCTCCACGAGCTGCATATCTACGGTGCGAGGTTGCTTGATGGCCGCCTCGATGGCGGGCTTGGTAATCTCGTGGAAGGTAATGCGCTTGGTGCGCTGCGGGTCTAGGCCAAGCACTTCGCACAGGTGCCAGGCAATCGCCTCCCCTTCGCGGTCTTCATCGGTTGCGAGCCACACATTATCCGCTCCGACCGCCTTGACGGCCTTCTTGAGCTCAGTAATCACCTTCTTCTTGTCTGGATCGATCTCGTAGACGGTCTTGAAGTCATTCTTGATATCGATCGGCGGCTGTCCATCCTTGGTCTTCTTGGGGATGGCGCGAATGTGCCCTACGCTCGAGAGCACCTGATATTCCTCGCCCAGGTAGCGCTCGATTGTCTTGGCCTTGGCTGGGCTCTCGACGATGACTAGTTGTGTGTGTTTGCTCATTGATTATCTACTCGCTTGTTATAGTTATATGCTTGCTATTAATCTATCTAATCAAGCGCCTATGATACCGCAAAGTAGAATGGAATGCAAATTGGACAAATCTGAGCTACACAACTCCACCATCAGCCCCCAGCAACTCACCTCACAAGAAAATATATGGAGGTTAGTTCGGATACCCTCTCCCCCTCCCTGGTCTATAGGCTGGGGTATTGCTGATAGTGTGGAAATATATAAGAAGCCTGGCTACCAATAAAGAATGCTATACGAATCATCAATCGCATCACCCACGCACGCGGCGTGTGCGGCGCATACGGGTGCGAGGTTGCCGTGCTGGGGTGTGTGCTGCTGAGGTGGACTCGGTAGATTTGCTGTAGTCTTTAGCTTTGGCATAGTGGCCAGTGAGATAGTCTTTCGCAGCGGCGACACCAAGGACAGCACCTGCAGCAAACGACCCTAGTGCTGCTACACCAGCATAACGCTCAAGCTTACTACCTTCAGGAGCGAGCGACTTGAGAAAATAGGCAGCAATTGCTATATTATCTGCCGCCATACTGAACTTGCCGGATTTTGGCGTACGGAAGGCTTCATCATTTGTGAGACCATGATAGACGGTCGCGCCAGCATTGATGGCATTCTTAGCAGCAATTGTTGTTAGAACTGATTTGGGCACAACATGGGTTTTGCCTGCTATTACACCAATTACTGCCATACCGAATTTGTCGCAAAAAGCATCAAACCCTGCACCAAAGTCACTTTCTTGGCGAAGACGTCGCGCTGCTAGGCCATCTGCTAAGTCGCCTGTACGACCGCCAAGTATCATGAGTGCGCCAATGATCTGGCCAGCTTTGTCGTTCTCCTTTGTTGCAGTGTCAAATTTCTTAGCACCAGCAGCTACTAACCCAAGCCCAGCAGCCGAGATGGCATTTGGCACAGTAGGAATATCTTTCATGTGATATTCGCGTTGTCTTGGGGTTTGCTCTGCTGTCGCCATAGTATATGGTACTGTACCATAATACTAAGCCAATGTCCACTGGTTGGCACCAAGTGAGCGGATAACGCCATTGATCTCCAGCATCGTTAGCGCAATAGTAAACTCACTGATGGGTGTGCCTAGGCGGCGCTGCATCTCTTCGCCGTCGCGCAGGCCTTGGCGCAGCAGCTTGATGATGGCAGCCTCGAGCGGTGTACTACCCAGCGGCAGAGTGGCATTCTCGCTCTGCTGACGTTGGGGTGGCGTGATGGTCATGACGGCGAGAATATCGGCTGGGCTGGTGGCGGGCAGAGCGCCTTGCTTGAGGAGATTGTTGCAGCCCTGCGAGAGTGGGCTGGTGATGTTGCCTGGCACCGCAAAGACGTCCTTGCCTTGCTCGAGTGCGTGGGCAGCAGTGTTGAGTGTGCCACTGCGCTCGGCCGCCTCGGTGATGACGACGACGTCGGCTAGGCCAGCGACGAGGCGGTTGCGCTCGAGGAAGCTCCAGCTACCGAAGCGGTAGCCATCCCCCGCCAAGTGCTCCGACACCACTGCCCCACCCTTGGCCACGATATCGCCCGCAAGCGCAGTATGGTTGGCTGGATAGATCCGTGGCAGGCCATTGCCCAGCACAGCGATCGTCGTGCCGCCCACCGCCACGCAGGCCTGATGCGCAATGCTGTCAATCCCAAGAGCGAGCCCACTGATGATGATCACCCCTTGGCGGGTCAGCTCGCGGGCAAATTGCTCCGTCACTTCCCGGCCATAGCGCGTAGGCCGGCGCGACCCAACGATCGCCACGCTGGGGCGGCGCTCCTCGGGCAGTGTGCCGAGGTAGTGAATCTGCTGCGGTGGCTTGGCAATATGGCAGAGCGGATTGAGGTATTGGTGGGCTTGTGGTGTGGTGTGATTGATCTGTTGCATGATTTGTGCTGAAAAGTGTTGACATTTTGTCAAGCGGGTGCTAGTATCATAAGTGATTGATTGAGCGCAAGCTCGTTCAAGTACCTTATACCCCCTATTTTAACATAGTTACCCCAGTGTTTTCACGAAGGTAACGTGTTAGGTTGCACACAATCTGTGCTGTAGTTATCTACCCTCCACTGCAGCACCGTTAGACAGGGTTGTGTGCTTACTAACCCCTTTGTCCAGCGGATCTCGTATGTGTGAGTAGATCACGTATACCCTGATTGGGTGGGACGAAGGGCAAACCAAGCGCTCATAGTGATGCCCACCCTTACTATGAGCGCTTTTTTGTTGGGGCGAGTTGGTGATGAGCTAGTCACGCATTAGTTGTTCTAGGCTAGGCTGATTCACTTTGGTGTGTGAAGACGCTATGAATTGCTCTGGTTTGTGACATGCGCTACCAAGGCAAAGGTAGCTGGTATCTGTGGTAGTAGCCACGATCCTGGCGGATTTGCCCTGCTTGTAGAACTTACTGCAGGGACTGTGAGACTTACATGTAAAGGTTTAATAAAAGGCCTTCTCCGCGCTGCTACGCTCTCTGGTGCAGCTTGTGTGTTGATAATTTTTCACCCTCAACTACATACTTCTCAATGAGAAAAACGAGCATCAAGAAGTATAGTTGCTATAGCAACATCGTGGCTTGCGATGGGCGCACGTGTGTGCGTGGCACACACAAGTAGAGGTGCAAGCTGAAACGCTATGTGATTGACACACGCTTACACCAGGCATACCTATATAGCCCAGCACGCATAAAATCTATGGCTGAACAATACTTTTCACCATGTTTTCCTCTGTTATTGCGCAGTGAACTTATTATTTATTCAAGTGAGAGATATGCAAGAAATCACTGTTATACGCTAGTGAGTACTAGAGCTGAGCTGTGTCGCTACGTGTTGGCTGCTTGTCTGAAGTAGCGTTTGGATCAACATAGTACTTGGGGATGCTATGAGCCTGGTTTTCTGGCTCTTCCCAGTATGGGCGTGGCTTGTCAGATGCATATAGATTGCTTCTACTGGTGTTTGAGGCTGTGCTCTGCTGTGCTTCGTCTTGAGCGGCCTTCTCTGTGACATCTGGGTTGGTAACAAGGTCTTTAGTGATTGCTGAGTCAGTGACAGTGATGAGCTGGAGACCATACTCTTCAATCTCTTCATCAGTAATATCAAGGTTGTAATGCTTTAGCTGTTGCGACGATGGGCTGGCTACACTACCTTCCACGACGAGACCGCCTAGCTGGAATTCATATGGGTTATCTGGGTTACTCTGCACAAAGAGTGGCGAGCCCTGCCCTGTGCGGTCATCAAAGCCGTCTTCTGATGAGACGAGTAGTGTCTTAGTATGGGCAGCATCGTTATACCCAACGACAAAACCAGATGCAACGACTGGTTTGCCAATCTTGCGCTCATTACCTTGGCTACCATAATTTACAACAGTGAGTGGCTGCTCGAGGAGGTCGTCTTGAGCAATTGTCGTAATGACGCCATTTTTCACTTCGAGCGACATCTGGCGGCTGGTTCGGCGATAGGCGTGGTTCTCATTTTTTTCAGCAAGAGTCAGAGCGACAATATGCTTGTGAGAGGTATCATAAGGGCCAGGCATCGGCATGGTGCAGCCACCATTGGGATGAAATTCTGACTCATTGGAGCCTATCGTAATAATGCCAATATTATCCGGGGTGAGATTCTCGAGATCCTCTGTATTGACGACGGTGAGAATAATGGGGGTGGCCCTGCTCACGATCGTTTGCAGAGTAGGTTATAACGCCAGAATAGAGTACATCTGTCTCCCCTCCTGATATCTTCACCTTAGTAGCAGTAAGAGCCGGTGCGCCCTCAGAATAGCCATTTACATCAATGCCACTATCACGGAAGGCATGCTCCCACGCCTCATCTTGAGAACTGAACGGAAGGTCGCTCAGTGTGCGTGTATGGTCGACGGCTGGTTTGTCGTGGCCAAGGTCGACGCTGTCGTCTAGCTCGGTGTCGCTGCAGGCCGGTAGTGGGTCGTTGCCTGGGTAGAAATCTGGGAGACTATTGTAGGCACCGTATAACACCAGAGGAGTTGTCAGTGCAACACTAGCAATTACAGCCCCGCGTTTTAGGCGACGAGACTGCTGTTCATCTGGCGATGGTTGTTCTTCTGGGGCTGGTAGTGGTTCGCAATTCTTCTTGACCATAATAATTATTATAGTAGTACATTTTGTATTGTATGACAAATATCCATACTACGTGCAGAGGTAATGCGTCCTCTGTTTCTTCTCTGTCAACTACTATTATAAATTTGTATTTAGCCCCGCAAAGCGCTATAATGGCCAAACCATGACAGAAATGGCAGTTCGAGAACATAGTTTTGGTTCGCATTCTCAGCCAAAAACGCGGATGGAGCGGCAACAACAAGAGCGGGCAGAGCGACGTCAGCGATTGTGGCGAGCGATTGGTTGGCGAGCATCGTGTGCGATGCTTGGCGCTACGCTTGCGGGAACGTGGTCATTCGTAGGTGCTCGACTCGAGGCACTTCAGGCGAAGGAGCCATTGCCAGCCTGTACGACACTGGATGAGTCAATGCTGAAGCCGCATCTGGGGCAGCCAACAGAGATTGCACGCCGCCCCTCAATCGCGATTGCTGAGGCGCTTGGTGATCGTACAGCCCTCGAGCGGCATAAGCAAGAAGTGTTGCAGGCGGTGCAGCCTTCGGTCGTTAAGATTAATGTCTATGGCAGTGAAGCGACAGACTCTGGTGGAGACTATGGTGGAAGTGGGTTTATTGTTGAAACGCCGGGTGGTTGGTCTGCGGTGCTGACGGCTGGGCATGTTGTGTCGTCTGAGCGCCAGAGAGGTAATATTGCGGTAGAAACGACCAATGGCCATCGCTATGCCGTCCAGAGTGGTTGCTACACTGGCAAAGCAGATGGGCCACACAGGCCAACAGTGCCAGATGTCGCGGCATTAACATTGCGTCACCAGAATTATACGCCTGCTCCTGCACTGCAATTTGCTACCCCTGATGAAACAAGGGAAATTATACAACAAGGCCAACCAATGTATGCGCTTGGCTTCCCTATCAATAGCAGTAATAACAGCCCGGCGCAGGTTACACGCTGGCCGGCTAATCAGCCACGCCTCAACGTCCTCCTCCCGGTAGCGCAAGATGGCCCTGAGGGCAAAATAACTGTGGTGGCAGGAATAGAGAAGGCAGTGGATGAGAACGAACCGTATGATCCTGCGCGTGAGGATTCTGTCTTGCCTGGTATGTCTGGTGGCATTGTCGTAGCGCAAGTCGAGACAGCAACAGGCGCTGAGGTGAAGATCGTTGGCATGACGCAGGCAAGTAATACAGTCGTGGCTGATACAGATACCCTGAAGAGCTATGGTATTATTGCTGATGAGAAAGAGACAGCGACATACAAGCCGCGTTTGACATATCTTGGGAGTGTGAGTGAGATGATGGGGTCGCTTGCTGCGATAGATAAACAGCAACTACTGTGGCGAGCTGTGACATTCGCCGCAGACATGGTGCAACCTTCCTGATACATTGATGCATGTGCTATACTAAATCACTATGAAACATCTCTGGCATTCTCATCACCCTTTTCGTATTTTTTGGTTTTCGGCGCTGCTGACGGTGCTGTTGGGCGGGGCGATTTTTGGCCATTTGGGGGTGAGCGGCTTGTGGCTGTTTACCATCCTGGTACTACTAGAGGTGACCTTTAGCTTCGATAATGCCGTCATTAATAGCCGCGTCTTGGCGAGCCTGAGCCCACTGTGGCAAAAGATTTTCCTGACGGTGGGGATCTTTATTGCAGTGTTTGTGGTGCGTTTTGTGCTGCCGATCGTCATTGTGATGGTGGCAAGCGGGCACGATTTCTCAACAGTGGTCGATCTCGCGCTCCATAAGCCAGCGGAGTATGGGCACATCCTTCATGCTGCATCGCCAATGATCGATGCCTTTGGCGGGGCGTTTTTGATCATGATTGGCCTAAGTTACTTTATGGACTACAACAAGCGGGTGCACTGGATGCGGCACGTTGAGCCATGGCTAGCCAAGGCGGGGCGCTTTGAGAACCTCAAGGTATGTGTGATGCTGGCGGTGGCAGCGGTGCTGTACTTCACGGTGGAGAAGCAATATGAGTCGGTGGTGCTGATCTCATCCATCCTAGGAATTTTGCTGCATATTGGGCTGGAGCTCTTTGGCTCGTTCTTTCATGACGACACGGCGCAGTCTCTCAAGGCAAAAACAGGCTGGGCGGCCTTTGCTAGCCTGATGTACTTGGAGGTGCTGGACGCGAGCTTTAGCTTCGATGGGGTGATTGGAGCATTTGCTATCACCAGTAGTATTGTCTTGATTGTAGCGGGCCTTGGGGCGGGTGCCATCTGGGTGCGTTCGCTTACGGTCTATCTACTACGGACGGGTGCACTGGGTAAATATAAGTATCTTGAGAATGGTGCGCACTGGGCCATTATGGCGCTGGGTGTGATGATGATCGCTAAGCTCTTCCATGTGGAGCTGCCTGAGTGGGCGACCGGTGGGCTGGGCCTTGTTTTTATTAGCTTGGCAGTTGGTAGTAGCATCCTCGAGGCTCGTGCCATTAACCTCCAGGCTGCAACCGCAAACACCGTCCACCACGCTGAGCAGCGCCTCAAGCGTGGGGTGAAGAAGATTGTGAAGCACTAGATATTGCTCTAAACAAAAGCCACAAACTCACCACTGATACATGTCGTCGAGAGATAAAATACACTCGAAACAATGTACTATACCGACGGCTGGTACGTCATACTCGTTGCTGCTATGTCCCCCGCAAGGAATTGCGTAATGAGAGAGGCCGACTGCTCGGCTGCCCACTGTTGCAAAATAGCTCGCTCATCTGAGGTAAAGTTACTCAAGACGAAGTCAACATCGCCGACTTGCTGCCGCATTTTATTGTCTGTGCCAAGGCGAATGTGCCAAAAGTTCTGCCCAATATGCCGGTGGAGCGATTTAAGTCCATTGTTGCCCGCACTCTCGCCGCCTCGCCTAACGCGAATTTTGCCAAAATCGAGGGCCACATCATCGTGAATAACAAGCACATCGTCGAGTGATAATTTATAAAAATTCATGATTGTTCGGGCTGCGACCCCTGTTTCGTTATAAAATGTGGTCGGTTTGGCGAGGATGACCTTCTTACTGTCGTGTGAAGACTCGGCCAGCTCAGCATTAAATCGGCTCTTTGGGATAAACTGCACCCCCTGCTCTGCTGCATAAGCGTCGAGGATGATAAAACCAGCGTTGTGCCGGGTGGCGACATAGCGCGGGCCAGGGTTGCCGAGAGAGAGGATTAATTTCATACGTATTAGTATAGCATGGATGGGGTTTTGTCATGGCTGTAGTGCAAGGCTGTGATTATAAAGACATTAGCACCATTGCTGCATTGGTGGTGCTGTAGTTGAACCGAAAATGTTCCGGCCAGAATTATAACAGCGATCATCCGCCTGCTGTATGGCTGGCCTCCATATATTTTCTTGTTCAACTATCGCACCGTACCTAGCAGCCTTACCCCTTAGTATAAGACCATAAGATACTCTGTTAGAGCGAGCGGGCAGCCCCATCATGCTATACTAAACCCATGGCCCAGCGCGATAATGATCTTGAATTTAGCCTTAATGCTGCCTTTGATGAGCAGCGCACCCAGCCTGGCCTGGTACCGCTCTACCTCATCAATGGCTCGCTCGGGGCGGGCAAGACGAGCGTGCTGGAGTATCTTTTGCGTCAGCCGGAGTTTGCTGGCTCGCGGGTGATCGAGAATGAATATGCCAACGAGAATGTCGATGGCTACCGGCTAGAAGGCCTGGCAGAGCTTGTGACGACGCTGGCGGGCGACTGCGTGTGTTGCTCGTCTAAGCATGCCTTGACGCGCATGCTGCTGGATTTTTGCCAGTCGTCCCCTGCCCCGGTTTTTATCGAGGCAACAGGGGTAGCACGGACGATGAACTTGGTAGAGAAACTCATCAATGCGCGGATCTTCGACAAATACGAGCTGCTGCAGAGCTATTATGCCATCACGGCGCACGAGATTTTGCACGGTATTGAGCCAGCCCACGAGGTGGAGCTGCAAGCCGCCGACACGATCCTTGTTACCAAAGAAGATCTCCTGCACGGTGATGATCGCATCATCTATAATACCAAGCGCCGCGCCCTGCCCTACGCGCGGGTGTTGTCTGCGCCGCATGGGCGCTTTGACCTTAGTAAGATCACAACGCCGTCGAGTCTACTCACCTTCTTCGATACGTACGATGGTGAGCTTGCGGTGCCAGATAACCCGACCTATAGCGTCATCGATATGTCGCAGCTCACTGCTACCGAGGCAGCCTTTGAGACGCTGTGGCTCGAGCTCTTTGCGACGTATGGGCTGCGCCGGCTCAAGGGGTGCTTTATTGATGAGCATGGTACGCGCCGGCACGTCGAGGCTACGCCCGAGCAGATTCAGATCACCACTGGCCAGCCTGGTGAAGCGCCCAAGCTGGTTTGCATTGGCACCCACGCCAGCAGCATCACCCGCGATGGGTTGGCGGCGCAGCTGATGATGTTTGGGTAGGGTGATCGATATCAATTGCCAGCTTGGGTGCGAAAACCTCTTATTTTCCCTTGTGTCGTATTATGCCTGTGGCTTGGTGTGCTTAGCAGTAGGGGTTGCCACTTTCTTGGTGCTGGCTGCTGACGGAGTGCTTTATGGATAATTTCGAGATAGAATTTATTCGCTTTTATCTTTTTGACCTATCAGTATAGTGGATCTATAGAGCGAACTGACAAGCAGGAGAATATGCGCAGCAGAGCAGCCGCTGATAATTCTGGCGGCTTGTCAGTTCGGAACCTATACTGAGCGAGCATGTTCAAGCTCGCTCAGGGCGTAGAAGTCAAAAAACGGGCAGGTTTCCAGAAGCGCGTCAAACTCGCGCGGGTCATCAACACATACTGCTGCAGTATATGCAGTGAACTCAACGCACGCATACAGGTGCTCACCTGCACTCAGGCAGCTCCTAGCCTGTTTGTAAGTCCAGACGTTATGGAGGCGTCGTCCGACACGCCCGTTGATGACATCGATGCCAGGGTTGTAATAAGTGCCCATGGCACTTCCTTTCTCCTCATCCAGGCGGAGCGCCTGTGTCCCCTCTCGAGAAAACACTGCTCTGACGCCCGGATGGCGGCCAGCAAGATGAGGTTATCGGGCACTAACTACTATTGGCCTAGGAACTAGCGCCAGAGAATCTCACCTTGCTGGCTATTCTCCTGCTTGTCAAAAAACACTTTTGGTCAAACACGATAGGTTTGTCAACAAAAGCTAATATATATATCAATAATTGATCACGCCGTCAACCTCTCTCTGCATGATAGTAGCATTATGTATGCTTCGTAGTACACGCTTGTAGGCCTATAATTACCGCTTGGTGGATCTTTCGGCGTCTTTGGCTTGCTTATATGCTTTGGTAACGGGCTCGAGGCCACGCTTAACGCGCTCGCGGTTGGCTTTGAGTTGCTTCTCGTCGCGGAAGGAGAGCTTGATGGGGGTGCCGGTATAGTCGTAGGTGTCGCGGATGCGCCGCTCGAGGTAGCGCTTATAGCTCCAGTGGACGAACTTGAGGTTGCTGCCGTAGATAACAAACCATGGTGGGTTGGTGTCTGTCTGGACGATGTAGCGCAGCTTGGGGTGGGTGTTCTTGAGGCCAGCTGGTGGGTGCTTCTGCACAGAGCGCTGCAGGAGGTCGTTGAGGGTGCGCGTGGTGGTCTTTTGCTGGCGATGAGCGGCGATGCCAAAGGCAAGGTCGAATAATTTCGTCACATTCTGGCCCGTAACGGCACTGGTGAAGATGAGTGGTGCCCACGGTGTGAAGTCGAACTGGGCGGAGATCTGCGGGGCGAGTGCATCGCGCGTGTAGGCATCTTTGCCCTCCACGGCGTCCCATTTGCTCACGACGATGGCCATGCCCTTGCCTGCCTCAGCAATGATACCTGCAAGCCGTTGGTCGAGGGCGGTGTTGAGTTCGTTCACGTCCATCAGGAGGAAGCAGATATCGGCTTCCTCAATGGCAGCCAGGGTGCGCAAGACGCTGAATTTCTCGATGCCCACCTCTTGCTTGCCTTGGCGGCGAATGCCGGCGGTGTCGAGCAGCTCGATGGCTTGCCCCTGGTAGCGCAGGCGGATGCGATTGACATCACGTGTGGTGCCTGCTACCCCAGCCACAATGGCTTGTTGCTTACCTGCCAGTGTGTTGAAGAGGCTGGATTTGCCGACATTGGGCCGGCCGATCAAAGCGATCTTGAGTACATCGCCTGGCTCGGCTTGGCGCTTCTCTGGGATGTGCCGGCAGATCTCATCCAGTGCATCACTAATACCACTGTTGTGCTCGGCACTGGTGCGGATAATGCTCTTAATGCCAAGACGAAGAAACTCACTAGTAGGCAGACTGCCCCGCAGGTCGGTTTTGTTTGCGATGAGAATGACGGGTTTGCGGCTCTTGAGGGCAGTCTTGGCGACGCGCCGGTCTTCGTCGCTGGGGTATTCGGTGCTGTCCACGACCACGAGAATGACGTCGGCCGCGTCGGATGCATCAGTGATTTGCTCTTGAATACTTGCCTCAAACTCGTCTTCGGCTGGCTTGAGGCCGGCGGTATCGACCAGCCAAAACTCATGCCCATGATAGGCTGCCTTGCCTACCACCCGATCGCGCGTCGTGCCAGCCTCGCGTGCCACGATGGCCTGCTGCGAGCGCATCATACGATTAAACAGCGAGCTCTTGCCAGCATTGGCACGCCCGATGATTGCAACGGTAGGAAGTTTGGTAGCCATAATGCTCTCATTATATCATGAAAGCGCGCGAGTGGATTTGCAGCACCCTCTCCCCTCTTGTACAATAAAAGAACGAGTGCGGCAACGGGCTCACTCTCATTGATAAAGACTGAAATATAAGGAAGTGTGTAATGACCAATGAGATACCACAGCCAGCCTATATTACCCTATTACACCAATCGATAGAATATTTGGATGAGAGCTTAGGCCAGCCGCAGCTGATTGACAGCCTGGGTGCGCTGGGCGTCTCGGCGGCAGCGCTTCAGCAGCGGGCGGCGATGCTGACGGTTGCCGATGTCCGCACAGGTGCCACGCAGCGAGAACTCGATGACCATGATGGTGCAGGGCCGCGCCTCTTCCAGCGTGATCGCCAGGTGCAATCGCTCGATGGTTGGCGTCGGCGTGACATCATTCCTCTTGCAATTGCGCCAGAGACGCGCGACGTCTGGACGGATATGACTGATCCGATGCCGTTGCAGCGGCAGCAGGCTGGCGTAGCGCACGATGCCCTGTGGCGGCTTGGCGCGGCCAAGTGGTACTATGCGCCAAGCCGAATTCTTGCCGCGCCACACATGTCGGCCCAGGCGGCACCAGTCAGAATACGTGGCACGTATGCTACTTGCATTGTTGATATGGGGCGGGTTGGGCGCACTCCCATGCATGCTCGGCCGAATATTGTGATGAATCAGACTAGACTGCCTCTCCATGATAATAGCGAGAGGGCGCGCATCATCACAGCCGGTGTACTCCTCCACGAGTTAAGTCACGCCAATGACGCCATTACTACCCCTTGTACACCCTGGGGTGAGCCACCATATGCACTGTTCTCTTCTGAGCTCAAGGCGTACACATTACAAGCACGGTTCCTTCGCCAGCATGATATACCACCGTACCGTGACTTATCGGCCGTGCAGCAGATCGAGACGATCCGGGCATGCATCAACCGCCCAGAGCAGCCCTTTGACAAAAACTCCACTATCATCCAGGCTCTTGGCGCGGCTGGCGTCCTCTGGCGGATGGGGCCACGATGAGTAGAGGTTAGCTATTGAGGATGATAGAGCGACGCACGGTAAAGATAATAACGGTGAGCAAAAATGCAATGCCAATGATGAGAATAGCTAAGCTCACAACATAGAGCCACAGCGGGAGAGGCCGCTTTTTCTCTGTGGCATCTTGAGCATCTTTGTCTTTTTTCTTGTGCCATGGCCGCCAGATTAGCCACCACGCGCCAACACAGGCAGCGATAATGATAATCTCGATAGCTAAGGCATAAAGGTTGAGACCATAGCGGGCGTGATCACCAAAAGGTATCATGCGCGGCGGAGTAGGTGTCTCGCTCCAGAAGTGGTCATCCTTGGGATCGAAACAGAGCGTGCGCTCGTGGAGTGGACTAAGCAGCCAGGTGATGGTGTCATCCGTTACATAACGGAGCCTGTACCGTGGGGTTGGGTCTTTAAGAATAGGCATACACATATATTGCTATTGTATATTATTTTTTGCTGAGAGTGCGAGAAGGTGCTGCTCTATTGCGCAGCGACGTCTTCCCACTTACCTCGCGGTAGTTTGCCCAGGCTATAGCTGCCAAAGTGCGTGCGGTGCAGGCGTGTGACGGTGTAGCCCAGAGCGGCGAAGGTGCGGCGGATCTGGCGGTTGCGGCCCTCACTCATGCTAATGTGCCACTCGGTGCGGCTATCGGGTCGAAGACGGGTGAGGATGAGCCGGCTGGTGCCATCGGCAAGCTGGATGCCGTAGTCGCTGATCATCTGTTGGTGGAGGGGTTCGAGTGGGTGGTCGAGCCGGACATGGTATTCTTTGACCTTGGCAAACTGCGGGTGGGTCATGCGGTAAGCAAAGTCGCCGTTGTTGCTGAGCAAGAGCAGGCCCGAGCTATCGGCATCGAGCCGGCCAACGGGCTTAAGAGCGTGCAACTCTGTTGGTAAAAGGCTATAAATAGTGGGCTGTGACCCCTGTTGTTTGCGCGAGCAGACGTAACCGACTGGCTTGTTGAGCATGATAGTACGGTAGGCAACCTGCTTGGGTAGTGGTGTGCCCTGTACCGCTACCAGGCTACCCGGCTGGAGGCGGGCACCGAGCACGGCTACCTCGCCATCAACCACGACATCTCCAGCGGCGATTAAGTCATCCGCTTGGCGGCGCGACAGGCCCAGCACAAGAGCAATGTGTTTGTTAAGGCGAGTAGTAGACATGCCTCTATTATATCATCCAGGACGTGCTGGCCGAAGGCTCGGCTCTGTGCCGATAACTCTCTCGGCTTAATGCTGATGGGTATGACGCGACCACGGCCGAATAACCGCCGAGACAATGCTCCGCGTGCCGCGGAGAGCAGCCTTGCCAATGGCACGAATGCGTATGAAAAGCGGGCTATGTTTGACCTCTGGCACATCAAGTGGGTACTCAAGCGATGGATGCTGGCGGCTATCAGCTTGTAGTGGATCGTTACATCGCGCAGCAGGGCCAGTGACGGGGTCATCGGTAGGTTGTTCATGGAATGGGTAGTCGAATAGTGATCGATCGGGCATAACGGGCTCCATGCAATGATGATTATCTAGTATAGCACGTGTGGAGCGATATAGATACGCTTTTTAGTGCGACCCGGCCGATGGTGCTGATGGCGCTGCCCGCTCAGTCTCTTCAAAACTGAGGTCGTCGTGGCTATGCTGGATGGCTGGTGCTGGACGCGAAGGTGCGGCTGCTGGCTGAGGCATTGGCGCGGCATGGTGAGTAGCTTGTGGCCGAGCTGGTGCTACAGTGGTGGCCTGTGTTGGAGTAGGATGCGCTGCAGCGACGGGAGCTGGGCGGATGGCATCGTAAAGCGGATGATCGACCGGCGAGACCGATGGATGAGCGGCTGCACTGCCCTGAAGCAACGCCGCGGCTAGCGCATCAGATGGGTCTGCAGCGATGGCCTGTGTGCTGTGCGGCGCAATGGCTACATTATCAGTAGCAGGATGAGCTGGTGAATCCTCGTGATGCTCGTGGTGAGCAGCTGGTGGCTGCGCTGAGGCTGCTGGTGCTGGATGGCTTGGCGCTGATGTGTTATGTGCCGTGGTGGCTGGCCTTAGCGGCTCAACAGGGGTCGGCATGGTATCCATCTGCTCGGTGAGGTTGGCTACGGCGTCCGTCACGAGCTGGTTTTGGCTTGGCTGGTAGGCAGCTGCATCGGTGTCTGCCTCATCATCGGCCTGCTGTGTGCTCATGCGCAGAGCTTCGGCCAGCTCGGCTTCGTCGTCGGCTGGAGTGTGGGTGTAGTGAGCAGGCTGGTTCGCCACAATGTGGTGCTGCACATCTGGAATACCTGATGGCGCTGTGCTATGCGGCGCAATAATATCGTTAATGAGTGGTTGCGTGGTTGGCGTATCGCTGGCTGGTGGTGTTGTGTGCGGATGTGGAGCTTCTGTTGGGCTTGGCGCGCTACTAGCAGGGGCTGGGTGTTCATTGTGATGTGTGATGATCTCGGCCTCTGGTGTCTCTTCGGCTGGCGGTAAGGTGAATGGCTGTGGCGTAGTGGGCTCGGCTGGCGGCTGCGGTGCTGCGGGCTGTGGAGCACCATTGGCGGCATCGAGCTCGTCATCTATCAGGCTGGCATAATCTGGCCTCGGCATAGAAGACTGTAGCGGGTGGATCACTCGCTCGCCCAGGCTAGCTGGCCGTGGTGTAGAGAATGGCGCTGTGGGCTGCGGCAGTGTGGCAGGCTGGGGCTGGCTGGCTGGTGGCACGGGCATAGCTGGTGCGCTTAGCTGAGGCTCAGGAGTGGTGTGTGCTGCTGGCCGGTGGCTCACCCCTGTATCACCAAGGACGTCGTGTACGGCCCGCACCACATCTTCAATCCCGACCTGCGATTTGACGAGGTAACGGTCTGCTCCCAGTGCCTCGCCGCGCATGCGCTGGTCTTGGCTGGAGAGTGCCGTCATAATAATCACCTTGATGCCGCGCGTCTCGGTGGTGCTGCGCAAGATATCGAGCATGTCGAAGCCACTAATCTTAGGCATCATCACATCGCTGATGATGAGCTGCGGACGTTCTTTGATAGCCATGGCGAGTGCTTCTTCCCCATCGCCAGCCGACACGATGTCATACCCCTCGGCCAACAGGCGTACTCCGTATATTTCGCGCAGGCTTTTGTCGTCTTCGACAAGCAGAATCTTAACCTTTGTCATATCACCCTCTATTGTACGCAATTATCAGCAAAAATACCATAGTGCTTGTGGTTTTTTTGAGAGGAATTAATATAAAGTGCTGCTCTGGTGATGGGTCTGGCGCACGGTTGGCTTTGTGTGAAGAGATTGACAGAGCGCTGGTAGTGATTTGCAAATAGGCGCACATACCTGAAATTGCAAAACATTCCCCTGCTCTTCGTAGTAACCCCACTACAAGAAAACATCGATAAACTCGCGACCAAGCCAAAGAAAAGAGCTTTGCTCTATATTCTGGCTAGCGTATGCTAGGTTTGATAGGGCTACTGAGGGGTAGCTATTGACTATAAATATATACTGTGGTACCATACTACTCCCTAACAGAGGAATATGAATATGACAACAATACGACAAATGCGACATGCCGGGGCGCGATACAAAAGCGAGAAGCCAAGCTGGGTCACGCGTTTTGCAGAAAAATTACAATCGCCCGAGCGATCCTCGCGGCGTGAGAAAGTTGCGCGAGCATTGGGGATGCTGGCCACCATTGGTGCGACTCTAACAGCCGCAACAGGTATTAGTCTCTATCATGACAGTGGCAATATGGAGCCGGTGGGTAACCTGCTTAATCCAGTCGCTGAGCACGTGAGGACGACAGATGAGGAGATTGCTGCTGCCGAGGGGTTCTCAAACATCGATGGGCTCGAGCATCGCCAGATGGAAGAAGCGGTGATGCATGGGGTAGCGTGTGGTACTGAAGCGATGGCCCTTAGCTCTATTACGCTATGTCTGCTCAATGAGCAAGCGCACAGATCTTCACGCAAGAAGGCTCAGCCATAAATGTGTGATGGACAAGAGTTTTATCATCAGTATTTGGTAGGGCTCACTCCTCTTCTCGCTTTTTGCCGCAGGAGAGGCACTGGCGCACGTTGTAGTATCAACAGAGGTCGGTATCGTGGAGATATCGGCCTCTGTAGCTTATTGTCAGCGAGATAAGAGCTATCGCACCGCCCGTGGTGGTGCAGCAGAGCGTGGCGTGGTGAGGACATCGCGGACACGAGTGGGGTTGCGCCGGGGCTGGCTGGTGGCAATGATGTGCGCCGTGGGCGACGTACTTGGCGCAGATGGCGGTGTGGCGCTTGAGGGAGTGGCAGGAGCAGCCTGAGCAACGGTAACAGTGGTAGATTGCGCGTTTTTTGCTGCGGGTGGCGCAGCTGTATGGCTGCTCTTTTGGGCTGAGCGCTGGGTGCGAGTAGCTGAGCTTGGCTGTGGCAAAAAGCCTTGGCTCTGGAGTGTGGCTGTGGCAAAAGTTGGCACTGGGCGAGGCGGAGTTGCCTTGGCGGCTTGTGCTACTGCCTTGGCTTTGGCAGCGAGGGCGGTTTGAGCATCGTGCTCGCTCAGGCGTGGGAGCTCAAGGAAGAAAGTACTTCCCTGCCGGTACGCACTCTCCACCCACAAGCGGCCACCCATCACCTCTGTGAGGCGGCGACTGAGGTAGAGCCCCAGGCCAGTGCCGCCAATCTCGCGCGTGTCCGAATTATCCACCCGGTAGAACTTCTGGAAGAGGTGTGACTGATCTTCCACTGGTATGCCAATGCCAGTATCGGCAATGGCGATCGTCACGCGCCCACTACCACCAGTTACATCCACCGTTACACGCCCGCTGGGAGTGTACTTGATAGCATTCTCTACCAGGTTATCAAGCACCTCACGCAGCTGGTCTGGGTCGACATAGATATAAAAGGCAGGGCTGAGCGTCCGGCTCGTAAAGGTAGCGCTGTGCTCGCCGCCAGGTGTGCCAGGGCGTGGCTTGAAGATAAGCTGGAGTTTTTTGTCCTCGGCCTTGTGGCGCAGCCCCTCCACAATGTCGCTGACAAAGGGGATGAGGTCGATCGCCTCGGGGTTGCTCTGCAAGCGGCCATCGTCGGCTTTGCTCACGTCTAGCAGGTCTTGAAAGAGCCGGCCGAGGTGCTCAGCCGAACGGTGGGCTTTAGTAATGAAGTCGCGGGCGCGCTGGTCGATGGTGGCGGTGGCGGGGTTCAGTGTGAGGCCAAGGTAGCCCTCGATTGACGCCACAGGGGTACGCATCTCGTGGCTGGCAGTGCTAATGAACTCGGCTTTTTGGCGTTCCTCGGCCTTTTCCTTCGTCACATCACGAAAGACGACGATAACCCCACTGCCTGGCTCGCTGCTGACGGGCGAAATGACGAGTGAGATGATCGGTGTCTTGCCAGAGCTCGTCACGAGGCGTAGGCGGTCGGTGGTAAGGGGCTGGTTGTCCGCCAGGACGGCGGCGATAGGGTCGGTATCATTGGTAATGGGGTCATTCTTGGCATCGATGAGCTTGAGAACGGATTGGTAGCTGAGGCCCAGAGCATCTTCGTCACCCCAACCCACGAGACGTTGGGCTGCTGGATTGATGAGCTCTATCATCCCATCTGCATCCAGCGCCATCACGCCATCGCCAATCGCATTGAGCACAATGTCCGACTTGCCTGCTACCCGGCTTAGTGTGGCGGCAAGCTCGCGGTATGAGGTGGTGTGGGCCTCGGCAGCGCGATCATCCGGCCCCCAGAGCAAGCACCCTACTAAGATGGGGAGCTCACCCGTCAGCATAGCGCTGGGGATCATTGTACTTGTAATATGCCCCGCTAGCACTCCCCAACTGAGGTAGGCATTGACCAGCAGCAAGACGAGCGCTAGCCCTACCCAGCCAAAGAACATTGCAAAGACTGCTACCAAAAGCCAGGCTGCAATAAAGGGTGAGCTCAGCCCGCCAGTGCCAACGATGAGCGCGCCCGTTGTGGCAACGGCGCAGAGATACACCACGAGGCTCGCCTGCCCAAGCCGTTGCTGCGGTGGCCAGATGTGAAGCACCGCTGCCACGACCCCTGTTATACCGGCCAAGATGACGGCAATGAGTGGCATGCCAAGCACGAGGTTGTATTGATCCACCCCGCCAAAGTGCCGCCATGCCCACAGCGCCACGATGATGACGGCATAGAGCATACTTGCCTCGCACAAGCGCCGGTGCCAAAACCGGCTGATTTGTTGCACCCCCATTAGTTATCCCCCTTATGCTTTGTGTGTATTATAGCGGATAGCTCGAGTGATAGCAATGGAGTGCTGGTCGAGATAGCCACGCTCGCTGTCAGTCACTTCTTATGATCCTAGTAGTAATTTATTCGCCCATTTTTCTCTACAATGTGCTACAATAGTGCCAGAAAACAAAGGAGGCCATATGGCAAAAAAATCAACCAAAGCAGCGGCCAAAGCAGCCGCACCAGCAACAACTACCACAAAAACAAAGGTCACAGTATCGACCACCCACAAAAAGACACCCAAGCAAATGCTCGACATCCTGCTCATCGCAGCTTGCCTGGTGCTCAGCGTTATCGTAGTGGTACTGAGTATCTCGCACAGCATCGACCCGCACACCGCCATCGTTATGCTCAGCGTTGGCTTGGCCTGCCTCAGTGCCTATGTGCTTAACCACGCAGCAAGCCGGTAGAGTCCTGCTCTACTACTTACTCTTACAAATAACCCGCTCACAATTGGCGGGTTATTTTGCTATAAAGCTGTGGCTATGTAGAGGAAATGGGTGTGCTATGCACCGAGACCTAAAGCGCAGCACTACCTGCCTGGCACATACACCACAAGTGTGCCGTCCTTGCTGGTGCTAGCGATGAGATTGCTGCGAATAGTGAGGCTGCGCATGTCGGTGGCTTTGATGGTGAGGAGGGTCGTACCGTCAGCGACTTTGACAATCTTGATGCCTTTACTACCGCTGGCTTGGATGCCGGCGGAGTGGAGATTACTGGTGAGGAGGAGTGAGCCATCCAGGCTGGCGGAGACGATATTACCACCGTCAGCCAGGGTGAGTGTGCCACCGCTGGTGCGGCTGTAGGTGGCCTGGCTTAGAGCGAAGTCTTGCGTGTTTTGGCTGGCAATACGCAGGAACTCTCTACCCTGCCCATCCACAACGACGCGCGGCATATCTGTAGTGAGAGCTTCTCGGGGGTACGTTGGCGCAGTAGTACCAACGGGGTTGGTGAAGGAGCTGGCGGCTGGGCTGAGCTTGTACGCGCTATTAACAGTGCTGCGGCCGCGTGGCTTGCCATCAATGCCATAGCTCTCGAAGGTCTCTTGCCCGCTTGATTGGACGGTGTTACTGCCAGCACTGCCCTCCAGCCAGCCATCGCTTGCCAAGGTGACGTTGCTGGAGCTAGCTGTGCGCTGCACTTCGCGTGTGCCGCTGGCGATATCATATACGGTGATGGTGGTCGTCGATTGGTCTGCAGTGGTCGCTTGGCGCTCATTTGTGATGACGACACCGGTGGTGGTACGTGAGGTAGCACGCTTACTGGGTGACTTCTGGGATGGCTTAGCGCCATGGTCTTTCTCACTATTGCGGCGACAGAGGAGTTTGCTGCCGCCCGCTATAATGCAGGTAGCGTTGGGGTTCTGAAAATCGCCACTGGTGATGGGGCGCAGATTCCCTGCAGCGGCGTAGAAGGTGGCGGTGGCGCTCTCGCCAATAATGTCTTGCTGTTGGCTATCTGTGCCGTAATATGTAAGCGTAGTAGGCTGGGTAGCTACAGGGGTAGTATAGAGAACCTTGGCGGTAGCAAGCTCCACCGCCGTAATGACCGAGCGCCCCCGCTGTTGGCTGGCGCAATATACTACTCCACGCGGCGTCACACTGCTGCAGGTACTGGCCGGCCAAGTAGCGACTGCCTGCTTGCGCCCAGTATCCCAAATCCGGAGCACTGGTGTGGTATCCTGCGCACCCTGCCCTGCAATGGCAAGCCGCGAGTGGTCGGCTGTGTCACCCAAGAAGCTCAAGCCACCCTGCCCCGCCGCAAATCGCACTGCGCGCTGGCCTGCTCCATAACCATTAGCCAGAAACATATCGGTGCGCGATGGCGTGGCCGACACTGCCGCTGCTTGCATGCGCTGCGGCGAGGAGAGAAGGGTTACTACCGCAGCAATGGCCGAGAGCACCACAGTGATGGCCGCCGCAAGCATTACCCATAGCATGAGTGTGCTATGCCGCCGTTTGGCAGGGCGTTGTGGCGGGTGCTCTCCCAGCACAGATGTCGGAACAGGCGAAATATCCATAAGTAGCTTCGTTGTATTACACAATATTGTGTCATTAGTATAGCAGATATCGCCGCAGCCAGAGCATGATTCTCGGCTCGCGCGGCAATAGAGCGGTATTATGGTGGACAAACCAGCGAGTTTTTCGTATAATGGCACACAGCACTGTTATGTGCGCTCGTACGGCCTCATCGTCTAACGGTTAGGACACCAGGTTTTCATCCTGGCAATCCGGGTTCGATTCCCGGTGAGGTCACCAACATAGCTACATTATGATACCTTGCCTCGGCGAGGTGTTTTTATTTGCGGTATTATTTTGAGATACATAGCATGAGCTAAAGCTTCAAAACTTCACCACTGTATATAACGGACTGACCAAATAAGAAATATGGAGGTAGTGGCATATTGGCAAATATTCGCTATATCACTTTCGACCGTAGTATAAAGGCGCTCGATGATGCCGGATTAAGAGGTATATACACCAGGGAGAGCCACTAGCTCTTCTCCATCCCCGCAATAATCTCCAGCAATCGCCGTGGGGTTATCTCGGCTTTGATGAGATAGCCGTCCACACTGGTCTGGAGAGCAAGGCGAGTGGATTCGTCTTGGTCGAAGTTGGTCATGATGACGATCTTCGTGCCGGCGATGTGTTGCGGCTCGGCGCGCAGCGCTTCGAGGATCTCACTGCCGCGTTTTTCGGGGAGCATGATGTCGAGCAGGATGAGGTCGTAGTGATTGTTGCGTGCCGCCACGAGGCCGTCTGCCCCGTCGATCAGCCAGTCTACCGTATAGCCTGCTTTGCGGAGGCTACGCACGTACATTTCGCCGATGAAGCGATCGTCTTCGATGACGAGAATCGTTTGAATTGCCATAATTTCTCTCCTACTACCTCTGTTATCCCTTATACATCGTGTGGTTTTTTATCCAGCCGCTGCCGCTGGTGATGAGCTGACTATTGCTGCCATCAGTGATTTTGTCTGCTACGCTGGCGTAGGTGGGGATGGTGATGGTGAAGGTAGAGCCCTCCCCTTCGCGGCTTACCACGCCAATCTGCCCACCGTGTGACTCGACGATCGCCTTGCTAATATAGAGCCCAATACCCGTGCCGGCTACGGTCTCGCGGCTGCGGTGCGAGCGGTAGAACTTGTGAAAGAGATTGCCCATGACATTGGCGGGGATGCCGATGCCATGGTCTTGCACCTTGATAGCAACAAATGCACCATCTTGCACGGCCGAGACGGCTACGAGCCCGCCTTCGTTGCTGTATTTGAGCGCGTTGTCGATGATATTGCTCAGCACCTCAGACAGACTGGAACGATCGGCCGCAATAGTGGGCAGCGTGGTGGGGATATCCACCGTGAGCTGGCGACCTTGGGTGGTGGCGCGCAGCTGCATGTCGTCGCGGATAGTATTGTAGATGCTGCTAACCGACTCTTCTGCTAGGTGAACGCGGAGGTGGCGGCGGTCGAACTTGCTAGCATTGAGGATGTTGTTGACGTAGCCGCTGAGGCGATTGGCCGAGACAACGAGCCGCCCTAGTAGCTCTTGTTGGTCGCCGGCCAGCGCTGGGCCAACCTCCTCAGTGAGGACATCCAGATAGCCACGAATAACGGTGATGGGCCCGCGCAGCTCGTGAGCGGCAAAGGCGATGAAATCGAGGTCATCATCCTCGGGCTGGTAGAGGGTGGTGCGATCGTGTAGCACTAGTATAACCTCGGCACTGCTCCCCTTCTCATAATTGGCCGTAATGTCGAAGATACGCCGCCCAGGCTCACCCACCAACTTGTTTGCAACGCGCAGCCAGGTCTTCTCAGCATGAACAGCGCTGCGACGGCAGTGTGCGAGCCACTCCGTCAGACCATCGCCTGGTTCGAATAGTAGCTCGAGCTCGGCCGCGCCATCATGGCTCTGGCGCAGTGGGGTGTGGCGGTTGTGGTAGCGTACCTGCCCCTGGCTAGTGAGAATGGCAATGCCAGCACTGGTTTGATCAAGCGCGGCCTCGATCTGGGCAGCTTGTGCTTGAGCCTGGCTCGGCGGGTTTTGGCCAGCTAGTGCGGCAGTGTAGTAGATATATTGCAACAGTGGTTTGAAGCCATCGCACTCGAAGTGTGCTGCATTGGGGTTGGGTGGTGTGATGGTGCTGGGCTCGCCTGCCACGTGGCTGAGGGCATGCGTGAGGTCTTTGAGCGGGGTGAGCAGCTGCATGAGCAGGAAAATATTAAGTGGGATACTCGCCAATACTACAACCATAATAACCAGCCAAAACTGCAGCTGACTAGGGCTTAGGCCAATCATCCACAGCGTACTCGCCACGAGCCCAGCAATAGTACACTGCATGAGCACGCTCGCACCAATAGCACGGCGGCTATAGTGAGGCCAATACTGTTTAATAAGGGTGGGTGGACGATGGGGTGGCAACGGCCGGGCTGGGCCTATTGCTGCCACGACACGCTCCCTGTGCCACCAGGTACTGCCGCGATCCATGTCTGGCCGCGGGTGAGAGCGATTGCCTTGCCATTGGTATCACGTAGCTCAAGGGGGCTAGTACGGTCGGTCTTGCGCCATATTCCCTCCACCACACTGCCGTTTTGGAAGATAGTTGCTTTGCCTTGGCCAGTGGTGATGATATTCTCGCGAATGCCGTCCTCTTGCACGGTGGTCTGCTGGACGGTCAGTGCCACCACAACGCTGGGCGCGATCTGCCCTTCCTCACGGTCTAAGCTAGCCTCGCCGCCGATACTACGCTGGTAGGTGTTGGTGCTGGCATCGTATTGGTAGCGCGTGTTGTAGCGGGCGGATTTGCCAAAGTTGATGACGGCCACGGTGGCGGTCGCAGGGTTGGCTGGCTTGCCATCGGCCCGGGCAAGTGCGATCTTGACAACAGACTGCTTGTAGTCTTTGCTGCTATTGAGGTCATCCAGCCGCTCGGAGCTGGTGTAGACGTTGTGTGGGGCACGGCGGTCGGTGGCGCGCCAATAGCTGCGCTCATGAAAGAATTGGTCGATATCGCGGTAGGTACCGTTGCGGATCTCCTGCAAAGCGTGCGAGCTACCTCCCACATGAGCTACGCTGGGCTGGTATGGCGCCAGCCAGTCGATGTAGTATGGCCGCAGGCTGCGCACTGGGCCAATCATTGTTGGTTTGTTTTGCTGGTACAGCGCGAGAAAGCGAGTGATACCTGCCTCGGCAATTGCCTCGTACACCACCTCAGCCTGCTTGATGCCTGACTGAGGGCGAGCACTGGGGCTATTCTCGAGCATCACTGCAGTAACGGGCTTGGTGGTGGCCGCTTGGTCGGCGACCTTGAGGCCAGTCAAGGGCGAATAATACACCTCTGGGGCTTTCTGCGTTGCCACAACAGGAGCGGGCTTAGCCTGGCGAGGCTTATTGAGCAGAGAAAATGACGCCATTGCTCCAGCAAATACCACCAATGCCCCACCAATCACCATCACGGGCATGCGGTGCTGCCCCACAAAATGCCGCAGCCCCATAAAGTGCCGTCCATGCCGCCGCAAACGCCGACGCTGCGCCCGACCGCCAAAAGCTGCCGGTGGTGTATTCTGTGGTGAACTCATCTTATGGCCATTATACCATGAGCGGATAGCGATGAATGAGGAATTTTGTCTTGATGTGTAGGTGGTGCACCTTCGGAATACCTACATCCCAAAACCTGTATCATTCCTCACGCTCCATTGCCCTATCGCTCCCACCGATAGATCGCTGTAAGGGTCGATATCTCCCTGGCATCGACTTCTTGACGCCAGGGCTGTCAATCCGTTATTGCAGCGGATTTTCATACTCCATCGGATGAAGTATAGGAGGCGGTGCGAGCTGAACGTGAAGAAGGAAGGTTTTGACATTCAGATTCGGAGAGTGAGCCTTTGCATATCGCCTAAAGTGAAGTAACGAGGAGGCACCAACAGTTTCGCCACAAGAAGTGCAATGCGATCAATTACCCAACAAACCCCTTGGCAAATCCGCAAAAATAGCCTACAATGAATAACCATTAACGATAATTTGGGTGAGGAAATATGACACGACGAGAGAGCGACAGTATAAGTAATGGTAGAGACAGCAGCGCTATACCACCATCACAATGTCAATCGCCACAACAAGCGAGCGGCGGAGATTGGCGCGTGGGGCAGGTGCGAGAAGAGGTGCGCCAACCATCGGCTAATGTCATGAGAGCTATGACAGATGCCGCCCTCGGAGGGCTAGGGATTGGCTCGGGCCCGCAGGGTGTTGAAATATTCGCCTCCCCTGTTGCGCGCAAGATAATTAATGGCGCGGACTCCGTGAGCGGTATGGAGCAGGTGCCATCGGTCTGGCTGGGCGACATACCTTCGGCGGAGTAATTGCGCGGCATCCCCTCTCTCGTGGCACGAGCATCGCTTGGCAAGGATAGCAACGTACCCACCGCAGCCAGGCTACTACCATACCAGCAAATAGCATGATATTTTGAGGTAACAGTAAGCTGCCGCCTCTGTATCGTTGTAAATAGCGCAGCAATAAGGCCTTGACAGATATATATATATATATATATATAATTTCTTTCATATTCTCTCTACAGATAGAAAGGAGAAGAGAATATGTTCCTTGAGATTCGCTGTGGTGTACTCTACGTAGACGGAGAGCAAGTTGACTACAGTAAGTGGGATAGGTCTATCTCTCGATCCCTTTGGGTTGAGGGTGTCACACGAGAGGAGGTGTCTCAGCCATGGGAGTGCCCTGGGATCTACCATTGGGCTTGGAATGAAAGCGAGCAAAGTCAACATGCGTACCAAGAGCGAGTTCTACTGACATTCTTTGCTCGTTGCGGCATTGTGGTAGGGTCAGTTGCTATCAGTAGCTGCTTTGCGTCGTACGCTTGGTCATTATGGTGGCTACTATTGGCTATTCCCTCCGCACTCCTGACTGGCATTACTGGCATCGTCCTAGTGGGTGGATGGCAAGAACGTAAGCAGCTGTATCGGCGTTTCCGCTCTGGTGAGTTGAATGCAGTGGAGTTTGATTACAGTGTCATCCGCTATATACGCTTGCTGCTTCAATCTGGTCTCTCTCAGAATGCTCGTAAGAGTTTGGAGGCTGGGGCTGGGGTATCTGTCGGCAGGATCAACACCAAGGTAGTTAGTATCAGTCATGAGTCCGTCACTCGGGTTGTTCGTCGCAACCCAGAGCTGATCGAGTTCATCAGCAAAGAGTACGGCGCCAAGCTCCCCTCGCCTGATGAGTATCGACGTCGTGCCTTCGATGTCCTGTATGGTTACATACAGGATGAGATCAACCGCCTCGAGGCCGATCGCGTTGCTGCTGAAGAGCAGCGCCGTGTAGAGGCTGAGCGCAAGGAGACCGAGGAGTCGCTGCGCCACTCACGTGAGGAGCGTGAGGCCTTAGTAGCTGCCGAGGCCGACCGCGCTTCACGGGTGTCGTCCCTCCCCTTCATCCTTGGTGAGTCCGAGGATGAGGTCATCGCCTGGGGCTCGCTGTCTCAGGCGATGCTGGAGGCAGATAGTGACTCGACTTGTGCTACCGATCGCAAGGAACCAAAAAAGGCTTGATCTCTCAAGCTCCACGCCGGCCTATGAAATAACATAGGCATGGCCCCTCTATCCACCGGAGCTGCCCGCTTGAGTACCATCGTGTATTCGCGGGCAGCTCCCTTACCCCTGTTATTGCTATTATTTTTTGCTCATGACGCAATTATTTGTTCAAGCAAAAACCGGCTGGGAGAGCCGGTTTTTTGTGTGATGCGTAGCGCGTTATTACCCAAGATACTGCTCGATTCGCGCCAGCGTCCGCTCCTTGCCGAGCAGCGCCAGCGTGTCATTCAGCTGGGGGCTAAAGGGTGCCCAGGTGGTGGCGATGCGGATGAGGCTAAAGAGCACGCCCGGCTTGTGGCCAGTGGCCTCGAGAAGCTGGTTGAGAGTGTCTTGAATGGTGCTTGGCGTCCACGTATGCTGCTGAGCCAGGGCGGTGTGGGCTGTGGCAAGGAGCTCTCGGCGCTGCTCGTCCGTCAGCTTGCGTAGTGGCTTGTTGGTGGTAATGAGCTCTTCGTTGATGGTGGGCTCTTCGAAGAAGTAGCGGCTCAGCATTGGCAGCTCGGCGAGAGTCTTGAGGCGGTCTTGCACCAGAGCAAGCACCTGCTTTTTGTATGCTTCGCTGGCGGTGGCGGCGCTGGTGGGCCAGTAGTGCTCGACCCGGCCGTAGAGGTCATCGAGTGATAGGCGGCGGATCCATTGGCCATTCATCCAGAGGAGGCGCTTTTCGTCGAAGCGGGCACCACTGCGCTGGACACGCTCGAGGCTGAATTTCTCGATCAGTTCCTCCTTGCTAAAGATCTCTTGCTCGGTGCCATCATTCCAGCCCAGCGAGGCGAGGAAGTTGAGCATTGCCTCGGGCAAAATACCATCGGTGCGGTAGTCGGTGACACTCTTGGCACCATCACGCTTGCCAAGCTTTTTCTTGCCATCGGGTGCCATGATGTGTGGCAGGCAGGCCAGTACTGGTGGCTCAAGCTCTAGCGCATCGTATAGGCTGAGGTAGCGTGGAATGCTGGAGATATATTCTAGTCCGCGGATGACGTGGGTAATGCCCATCTCGGCATCGTCGACAATGTGAGCGAAGTTGTATGTTGGGTAGCCATCGGCCTTGATGAGGATGAAGTCATCGAGCGCTTCTGGCCCAGCAGAGAGCTCATCCATCACGGGGTCGTGCCAGGTGTAGCGTTGGGGCTCGGCTACCTTAAAGCGCAGTGGCTGGGTGCCATCCCACTCTGGTGGATTGGTGGGGCGATAGTCGCGGTATAAAAAGGCCTTTTTGGCAGCCCGAGCTTCCTCGCGAAAACCTTGGACTTCCTCTGGGGTGTAGGGATCGGCATAGGCGAGCCCTTTGTCGATGAGCTTTTGTGCCCAGCGGTGGTAGATGGCAAGGCGCTCCGACTGATGGTACGGCCCAGCCTCACCGCCAACGCGTGGGCCTTCGTCCCAGTCTAGCCCAAGCCAGTCGAGTGTGTCGAGAATCAGATCCTCCGCCCCAGGTACAAAGCGAGCGCGGTCGGTATCCTCAATGCGCAAGACGAATTTTCCACCCTGCTGACGTGTTAGTAGCCACGGAAAGAGCGCTGCGCGCACATTACCCACATGGATATACCCCGTGGGGCTTGGTGCAAAGCGGGTGCGAATGGTAGTGGCATGCGAAGATGGTGTATCAGATGATGTGTCGTTACTCATATGGATAAGTATAGCAGATGAACCACATGACAAAGAACAGGATGATTTTGGCGGTATCTTGCGCCCTCCCCATCACTTCATCCGATGGAGTGTGAAAACAGATTGCAATAATCTGTTTGCAGCCCTAGCAGCAAGAGGTCGATATTTGGGGAATATCGACCTCTTGTAGCGTTCCTGAGGAGGAAGCGATGGGGTGCAAGAAGATGATATTCTCAAATGAGATTCACATACTCGCTGCAATCCGCTCCACCTGCTCGCTCGACAGAGGTGCATTGCCCTTGATGGTGTAGAGGATGCCGCCATTGACCCACGCGGCGGCATTGTGGGTGCTATAGATAGTGAGGCCACGGCTGGTGGTAGTGGCGAAGTTGCGGCCAAAGCTGGGCAAAACGTAGTTGGCCAGGACAGCGCTGGAATCCCAATCTGACCGGCTCTGCGTGAGAGTAAAGGTGCCTGGGCCAGCGTTGGCGGCGAACTTCATCAAGACACTCCCCTGCTGCTGTGATATGCCGCCCGCCAAGCTATAGCCACTCGGCTGATATGACGGGAACGATGCATTAATGCCAGCCTGAGCGGCGGCCATACGAGTAGCAATGGCAGGCATGTTGTGGTATGTCAGATAGCCGCCAAAGGCAAGCAGTGCCACCATCGCCCCAGCAACGCTGAGATGCCGACCCCAGTGGCGCGCCGCTGGCTGCCGAGTTGGTGGTGGTGCGACGCTGGTGGTGGTTTCGTCGGTGCGGCGTTTACTAGCGAAGAGCTTGCGATGTTTGGATCTGGGCGCGGCCGCCGGCTTCTTGCTCTGCTCGGTGAGGACGCTGCGCGGCAGTGTGCCAACGGGGATATTCTCTGTAGTGGTGAGCTCTGGCTCGGCTGGTGGCCACCACACCTCACCCTGGGGCACTCCAGAAGGCTGCGCTACCAGTGGTTGGGCGGCAAGCTCGGCGAGATTGAGTGTGGGCAGGCCAATCGGTAGGGTTGGCTGCGTTGCCTGGGTTTGTGTCTGCTCGGCTTGCTCGGTGGCAAGCACGCGGGCCAGTTGTGATGGTGGCGGCGTGCTATGGCGCTTGGCGGCACTGGGTGGTTCTACCTCTGATGGTACAAAGACAAAATCCATACTGCGTGGCGCGCCAGGCTGGGCGGACGTATGCTGAGCAGTGCGGTGTGGGGTTTGCGCACGGGGCGATGAGGGTGTTGCTGGCTGAACTGAGAGTGGCGAGATCGTCACTGGCTGCCGCTTCTGTAGCTGGCGCGGTATGCTGGGCCGAGACGACACAATAGGCTGCACCGCCACTGGCCGATGATGTTTGGTGATGTGCGCAGTTGGTGCTGCGGCGCGATGTGGTGCCGTTGTTTTCTGCGGCGCGGCCGCGTGAAGCGTGGCCAGCTGGTGCGCAGGGCGCGGCGGAGTGGTTTGAGTGGCTCCTGTAGCTACCCGTGGCTGGTTCTTTACGGGTGATTGCGGTGTCGCTGTGGCCGCCTGAGTTGTCTGCACCGCCTTGGTTGCCGGGATGATTTCTGAGATATGCTTCTGAGTTGCCTTGACCGCTGTAGAGCAAGCGCGCGGGGTATGAATGATCTTTAGCTCAGGCCCGTATAGCACAGGTTGCCGCTCTGATTTGCTCGTACGATGCTGCCTTGGCCTCTGTATATCTTGACGAACGGCAGCCTGCCCAGCTGCCTGTTTAGACACTTGTCCACCACGTGTGATCGTCGCATGACGCATAATAGTATACCCCCTTGTTCCCTCTTTGATCGTATAATACTCTAAGCATAAGGGATTTTGCAAGAGGTGGGAGCTGTTTTGTATAAAATCCTCGGGACAAAATAAAATACATGAGCCCGCTGCGAGGTTAAGCTTGATAGGTAACACATCCTACTTCCCTCCAGCCATGGTATAATGTTGTCATGGATACGAAGCAACGAAAGCGACGCCAACGCGTCCATCTGACATTGATTTATAGCATGATGGTGCTGACCGTTCTCTTCACTGTCGTGATTTTTGCTTATGCAATACAGGGGTACCGGCTCAATTGGTCGAGTGGTAAGGTCGTGCAGGGTGGCCTGGTGCAGTTTGACACTCACCCTGATGGTGCCCAAGTGACGGTAGACCAAACCCGCCTCAGCAACGAGACGCCTAGCAAGCTTACTCTCTCAGCTGGTCAGCGCAATATTACCATCCAACGTGAAGGTTACCACGATTGGCACAAGACGGTGGATGTGAAGCCTGGTAGTGTGCTGTGGCTCGACTACGCCCGGCTTATCTCTAGCAACCCCAGCCACAAGAATGTCGCAACTGCTAGTGGTGCGTCGAGTGCCATTGCTTCAGGTAATAATCGCTACCTCGTCTTCACTCCTGCTGCACACAAGCCCATCGTTACTCTGGCCGATCTCAGTGGCGACAACCCACAGACGACGAATATCACACTCGACAGCGCGCACTACACCGCGCCAGACAGTGCCGAGCACCAAACCTTCACCCTCGACTCGTGGGACAAGGATAACCGCTATGTGACGATCAAGCACACCTATAATGGCGACAAAACCGAGTGGCTCGTCCTCGACACGCAGGGTAACCACAAGCTCGAGAATGTCACACGGCAGCTTGGTGTGGATGTTGATGCTGCTAAATTCTCGCAGGGCGACAGCCGCAAGCTCTTTGTCCTCACTGGCGAGGGAGATCTGCGCCAAGCAAGTCTCGGTGACACGACGATCACAGGCCCACTCGTTAGTAACGTGGCTGAGTTTGCGCTCTACAGCGACACCACCATCACCTACACGACCAAGCTTGACCACACCAGCAAGCAGCGCACCGCTGGCTACCTCACTATTGGCACCACCAAGCCTCGCACCGTCCGTAGCTATGCCGATGATGGTGTGGCTCCACTGCACTTCCGTATCGAGAAATATTACGACAAAGTATATTACGTGATCGCCTATGGTGAGACGGCGGAGATTCTTAGTAGTACCTCGCATGCCGCGAGTGATTCGCGTACGGCAAGCAGCCTCAAGTCTGTCGCCAGCCTCAGCATGCCAGGTGGTATTAGCCATGTCGATTTCTCGCGTGGTGGACATCGCTTCGCCTGTGTGTATAACGACACGAGCCTCATGACATACGACCTCGAGCTACTTAAGTCCTCCACCATCAAGCTCCCTCAGCCACTGACGCGCGATATCAACTGGATTGATGGCTACCACTTCACCTTCACACACGGCGGTGTACACCTCTACGACTTTGATGGTGCTAACCAGCAGCGCATCACCACCTCAGCGCTCGACCTCCCTGTTGTCCTCTCACAAAACCAGCGCTATCTCTACAGCTTCGTCAAGACGAAGGATGGCGTGGCACTACGCCAAACGAAAATCGTGAACGATAACTAAGCGTTACCACACCCCTTGATAACATCAGCGATAAACTTATTGTTGAATGGTGTGTATAATCGGCAAAGTAATTAACAAAACCAAAAAACATAGCCCACCAACCATGCTCAAACTGAACCCGGATATATCTCAACCCGAGAGTGCAAGACATGCACTACGATCAGATTGAGACATGGTTTAGTGAGCTATGTTTGGTGGCCTATTCGCCCTGACGACGACGCTGGGTGTAAGCGCGTATTGATCCAATAGCTGCCGTGGCACATGCAGAGAACATGATGATGCCAGCGATGACCAGTGGATGTATCATGAGAGCTAAATAGGCATAGTGCACTAAGTATTGCAAGTGCAACAGCAGCATTCGCTGCACCATACCACTTCAGCGTACTCTTGCTACTACTCTCTTTCATATGTGTGGAAGTATATAGTAGGGCGAGCCCCACAACGCCATGCGATCAGTGTTGCCATTTTTCTCATCTCCCTAGAGGTAAGCTCAAAGCCAGGAGCGACTTTTCGCTCCAAGACAGACCTTGAGCGAAAAGCTGATGTATATATCAATATATGAGCGCTCCGTCAAGTGTCGAGGAAAGCTCCAAGAAGCAATAGTCGCAAGATACACGAGATATTCATCAAAATAACAGAGGTCGCTAGCAGAACTACTAGTCAGTAATCGTTGTTATTTCTACATACTTTTCTCGTTGCTAAGCGGCGAAATAGTTTGGCAATGCACTCTCATATCCGCATATCTCTTCGCGATAGCGCACTTTTCTCTGTCCTTATCTTTATACTGCTATACGAACCACCAGAGCGACCAGTGAGAGATATCGCACCTCAAGCGTAGATACCACGCCCGTTATAAAACTAACTTACCGCCCTGAAAACAGGTTGCCGACCCGTTGGACAAAGGTTGGTGAGTTACCTGGCATGGCGCTCTTGCTGTTGCTGCTACTGTTGGTAGTGGTGGTTTGAGATGCTTCTTTTTTGGCGGAGGCTGGGTCGGGGCTAACTTGCTCGGCTGTGACGAGTAGACGGTTGAGGTCGGTACCAAGTGGCACACAGGTGATAAGCGTCATAGTTGGCTTGGTGGCGTTGGTTTGCAGCGCGTGCACATCGGTCGGTTTGACGACTTGCGAGCCAGTGACAGTATAGGTGTAGCGCTTGCCGTTGTAATTGACGTAGATATTGTCACCCTTTTGCATTTGCTCGAGCCGCGCGAAGATGAACTTGTACTTACCATTATCGAGCCAGTCGTTGCTCGAGTGGCCTGAGACGACGAAGTTCCCTACCTCACCAGGCTTCGCATTGGCGCCAGGGATATTGAACCATACCACACCCTTATCCATAGCGGCATTAAGCGAGGCTTGGCTAGCAGCGTTGGCATCCCACACGATAGGTACGTCTACCGCGATCTTAGGAATGATAAGCTTGGGATCTGGGCCAACGTTGGTCGAGTCGTATGGGCTGATGATATAGCTCTGAGCATCGAGGTCGCCTGGTGAGGTGTAGGCAGCAACGTATGAGAAAAAGACCCGGTTGTACTGCAATGCCAAGAATAACACCATGACGGAAATACCAGCTACCGCGGGGATGAAGTGGCGGCTATAGCGGACTTTGCTTGCGCCGTTGCGAATAGAACTCAGTAAGCGCGAGCGCAGATCGCCCATTGCTTGGCTTTGGGTGAGCTCCTCTGGCTCATCAGTGGTGGCTGCGGTAGCGTTAGGTGTATCGGCGTCGTGAGCTTTGGCTTGCTCAGCGAGGCGCTCCTCAGCCTTCTTGACTTGGCCTAAGTAGTAGCGCTCATAATACTGCTGATAGTAGTTTTGCCAAGCACTGTGATATTGCTGCCAAGCGGCCTTTTGGTTGGCGGTGGGCTGGCGTGGTGCACCGGCAGGGCGCTGGCTGTCTGGTTGCTGCGGCTGATGCGCGCTCGCTGCTGGCTGCTCGGTGTGGTTGTCTTGAGATGAGGGCTGCTGCGCATGAGCTGTTGATGAAGCGGCTGTGCGGGTTGGCGTGAGCTTGGGCTGTGGTGATTGTGTCACTTGGGCTGATGTGCCAATATAGTGTGCCTGTGGGCGGCTGCGCGGCGTTATGGACGAAATGTCGCGCTCACGGGTGACAGGTGCTGAGTGAGCGTTTGACGCTGCAGCTGCTTGGTTCTGGCGCCATGCTTGAGCACCTGGGCGGTAAGCTGTCTGGCTGTGCTGGACGCCGCCTACTGCGTGTCGCACCACTGGTGCATGGCTGGCTGGCTTGCTCGCGAGGTTTGGAACTGAGAAGGTAACTGCCTTGGCGCTTGTGCTGGGCGCTGGCTGGCGAGTCGGTGTACTGCCAATGATGGGCTGCATGGTTGGGCGGTTTGTGTTGCCACCGCTGCTTGACGTATTGTACAGTGCATCGATTTGCCCACGCACCTCACTAAGCCGTGCATCGCGGCTCTGCGATGATGAGTTCCCTCGTGATGTTGTGCGTGACGGATCTTGTGGCTGCATAACTACTTCCAGTATACAATATTAGCTTTGATATACCAATATATCGCTTGCGTTTCAAGGCCTATTTTTGGATAAGAGACTGCTTGCCCGTGCCCACACTCTCGAGACAGGCATAAACAGACAGCAAGAGCCATCAATAAAAAATAAGCCGACATTGCGGCTTATTTTTCGGAAAACAGTTGAATAAACACTGGTACCGCGGGCCGGACTTGAACCGGCACGTCCGAGTGGACATCAGATTTTGAGTCTGACGTGTCTACCAATTCCACCACCGCGGCGTAAAGTATGACCTGCTGCAGCCCTACCCTGCAACTTTTGTCAGTATAGCAGATTGCGCTGTCCTTGGCTAGCCTCTCGTGCAGGGCTCTACGGAGATATACCTAAGCCGGTCGCTCTATTCATTCAACACGACCGCTCGCCCATCCTAAGCTACTGGATAACCAGCCATGAACGATCAAGAAAAAATATGGCAAAAAAGCCGAGCAACATCACATAGCTGCGCAACAGGCGAAAGCACTGAGCGTGCGATGTATGTTTGATAAGTACAACACCATCGAACATCGCTTGCACGCAACCACGATATAACGGTGGCTACGATCATAATTTTGTGGTAGAACAGCAGCCACAAAATATGGATTTAAGCATAAGCACAATATATGAAAAAGTAATGTTGACAAAAAATAAAGGACATGATAATCTCAACACATAACGTCTAATAATGACGAGGAGGAAAACAAATGAACAAACTAGCAAAATCGTTTGTTGCACTTGGCGTAGTCGCTGGCGCAGCAATCGGTGGCCTGTGGGTAGCGCAGCCAGCATCGGCAGCGATCTCAGCAGGTTGTAGCAACTTTAATGTCGTAGAGTGCGGCACAAAGGACGTACAAACCCTGCGCAGCACTTACACGAAGCGTACAGAGATCCGTCAGCTGTACAGCCAGTTCGGTATTACCGAGCAGATGATCAACGGTGCCAACATGCAAGAAGGTACAGTTGATGCGAACGGCAACGTGACTGTTGGTGGTCGTGTTGTCGCTACTGGTGCCCGCACCCTGCAGGCCAAAGCTGGTACAAAGCAAAAGCAGCCAGAAGGTCAGCGCACCGCTGGTGGCCACACCTACTACCAGTACCCAACCGGTGATAGCTTCATCTTGGGCAAGACAACCTTTAGCGTTTATGCATGGTTCGACAACAACGGTAAGTTTATCGCTGGTGTTATTAAGGATTGTGGTAACCCTATCTGGGGCACCCCAACTCCCCCACCAGCCAAGCCAAGCCTGACCTGCGACGCGTTGCAAGCTACCCAGATTTCGCGCAACGAATACCAGTTCACCGCCAAGGCAACTGCTAAGGAAGGTGCAAAGGTCGCTACTTACAAGTACGACTTTGGCGACGGCAAGACTGCCACCGGCGGCGCAACCGTTCGCCACACTTACGCCAAGGAAGGCACATACACTGTTAAGATGACTGTGGTCGGTAGCGAAGGTGGCAGCACCAACGTCGAGAAGACAAGCAAAGACTGCCAAGTGACCATCAAGGTTACACCTCAGCCAACCATCCAGGTATGTGAGCTGAGCAGCAGCACCATCATCACCATCAAAGAAAGCGAATTTGACGCTACCAAGCACTCAAAGAACGTCAAAGACTGCGACAAGATGAAGGTCTGTGAGCTGAAGACTGGTGCTATTGTCACCATCAAGGAAAAAGAATTCGACGAGAAGAAGCACTCAAAGAACACCGCTGACTGCGACAAGGTCAAGGTCTGCCGCATCTCTGACAAGAAGATCGTCGAAGTTCGCCGCAACGAAGTAAGCAATGACTACACCACCGACATGTCGAAGTGTGAGCAAACTCCTCCAACTCCAGTAGCTGAGTTGCCACACACCGGCTTGGGCGGTACCCTCCTGCCGCTGGCTGGTATTGGTAGCCTCACTGCTGCAGGTGCCGCTTACTACGTAAGCCGCCACCGCAAATAAATAACCGTTTGCGGATAACCCAAAAATCACCCGTTTTGCATGGACGGGTGATTTTTATTGGTTTGGTTTTCGAAGGTAACCGATTGACCCAATATAAGCTGCGCGTCCTCTTTTCTTTTTGATTGGTCTCATCTGTGGGATTGTGGAGTGAGTTACGAGTTACTCCGGTGAGAAGTACTAATAAGTTTCTCTGTCTCTTCCTCTCACCCGCTCCTAGGCTGTAAGAGAAGGCTGGCCGCGCATGTGTAAGTGTAATCTGTCTGTACTGGTGGTGCTCTATGCTAGTCAGTGGTAGGATATATTTTGCTGGAATAATAGAGAAAGGCGGTATAAAATATGTATTTTACATCGTGGCTTCTGGATGGTAGCACGAGTAGTTTGATCGGTTCACTTCTCCTCAATAGAGGCTTAATATAGGCCGTAGTTAGCTTCTGCAGACATAGTTTAGTCAAAGATGACGGTGTCCAAGATCTCCTCAAGATATTCCATCTACACCTCCCCTATTCTATCCCACTATGCTCCTAGCCGGAGATACCTCCTGCGCGGTATGGACCTTTATACAGGCTGAGGTGGTGGCTTCTGCTTGCTGAATAAGGCAAGTGATGAGACTGTGTAGTGGCATGCTAACCTACTCTTTGACTAGTAGTATTAGTAGTATAAGGATGCACTGAACACGCTCATTACTCATGTATCATGGTTGACGGAGCGCACAAACTAGGGCGAACAAATATAATACTCATCTGCTTTTTACTCTATAGTGCAAGAGAAAATAGGCGATCTGCTATGACCGATATGCTAAATATTACAGCAAAACATGATATAAGTACTTGATTTCCGGTAGAAACGTGCTATTTCCGTTCTATAAATAAGATATATAATACCGACATTCATGCAAATATAGCACACCATGCAATAAGAGAGTTTGGTATAGTATTAGGCGATGTTTTATGCTTGTGCTACTTTTTTGTCCAGCAGAATAACAGAGGTCGTGGACTCATGTGACGCAAACATTTGTTCATGATTTGTGCTTCGTATGATCTGAACACAAAAAACGAACAACATAATAATGCCGCTGCACATCGCGTGCAAATCTCTTTTCTCGCCCTTCCCTTTCGGCTTTGATTTGGGTAGGATAAAATCCCACTACTTGAGATGGTCCCATCGGTGTATTTATTATGCTTGAAGATGCCTGTCGTTTGTCATTCAAGCAAAAAGCAGATCATAGAAATATTGCTCGTGCTCTAGGGCTTGAGCGACTTTTATACTTCCCTTCACTAGCCAAAGAGATGGAGAAGAAAATACAAATAGCTATAACAAAAGTTCCGGAGCCGATGCCTAATACCTACTCCTTCCCATCTAGCAAGCTAGCTGTTGCTGCCTGGAGGGGTGTCGCTGGATTCCACATGGTGTAGGCGGCAATGCGTGTTGGCACAGTGCCCTGCCAGAGGGCTATTGGCTGCGACCATGGTGTTGATGTGACAATGCCGTGCTGAGCGATGAGGATGGTGTCGGCGTGGAAGGTGGCGAGGGTCAGTGGATAGGTGATGGTGAACTTGTGCAGCGTCTCGACCAGCTGGAGGAGTGGCATCCGGAAGGTGAGGATCTTGGGGTAGTACAGGGCGCGGAGGAACTTTTGGACTTGTGAGAATGATGCAATGATAAGGATGTTTGACTGGCTGGCAAGTTGTGGGGCGCTTGGTATAAGCAAGTCGACCGCGTCGCGGCTGATAATGAGTGGTGTGGTGGTGTGGCTCACGAGCTTTTCGTAGACAATGGCGGTCTGGCTGTTGCGGCCTGCGTCGCCAATGAGGAGGAGTGCGTCGGCCCAGCCAGTGAGGGCTTGCAGCTCTGGCCAGGCTTCGTTGCCCAGGCTGCCACTGCTGTTGCTTGCGGCAAAAATCGTATCCGTCACGCTGGCAGGAATAGTGCCACGCAAGGCATCTGGCAGCACCACGCGTGCCTGCCCTACTCCTGTAGTGAGCGCAGTGGTATAACTGTGCTCGATAGCGCGAAAGCTCAGCCGATTGCCGCCAATAATACCCAGCTTGCCCGCTTGCGCCCGCTGCTGAGGCTTGTTCCAGGCGATGTCTGGGTAGAGCGGTTTGGCTGGCGTTTGCTGCTGCCAGTAGGGGATGTTCATGCGCAGTCGCCTCGCTTTGATGGGTGGAGACAATACAGGGAGAAAATACTCAGCATAGAGCTATTATACCGCGAAGTGGGAGTGCATGCTATCTGCTAGTATCTCCCCTGCTGCCGAGCAGTGGGATGGATTGAGCGGCCTATAATTGGGATGGATGACGAGCACAGCCTGCGGTGAGTGAAAAACGCGAAAAAGAAAAAGCCCAACCTAGGAGCTCTCCATACTCTAGTAAGAGTAGTGCTGACGACTAGGTTGGGTAAGAAGGAGATAGGAGGTTGGGGTGCAGAGGGTGCGCAAACGTGTGCCTGCGCACCCTCTGCCATATCGTCAGGATCCACTTCCACCGAGGAAGAAGCTCATGACTGTCACCTCCCCTCCTTTTTAGACTCGCCTCTCGTCGGATTGCGAGAAGCTAATATATATATATCAATATATGAGGGGTACGTCAAGGTTTGCGTGTTTATCGCGTCCTTAGTTATAACCTTAGCCTACGCTACCGCTTCATCCAGCGTAATGCTAACCGGGCAGTGGTCGCTGCCCATTTGGCTGGCGTGGATGTGGGCGCTGGTGATGCGCGGGGCGATTGCCGCCGAGGCTAGCCAGTAGTCGATCCGCCAGCCTACGTTGCGAGCCCGGGCGTTGGCCCAGTGTGTCCACCAGGTGTAGGCATCGGTTTGGCCGGGGTGAGCGGCGCGGAATGTATCTACAAAGCCAACATCCAAGTAATGCTGGAAGCCAGCGCGCTCTTCGTCTGTAAAGCCATGCTTGCCCCGGTTGGCGCGTGGGTTGGCAAGGTCTATTGGCTGGTGGGCGACGTTCATATCGCCGCAGTAGAGTACGGGCTTAGCCAAGCCGTACTGGCCGGCCTCCAGCCCCTGTAGGTACATCAGCATGCACGGGTCCCAGGCCTTGGCGCGCAGGGTCAGCCGGCTCAGGTCGCCCTTGCTATTGGGTGTGTAGCACGTCACGAGCCAAAAGCTAGCAAACTCCGCTGTGATGACGCGGCCTTCATCATTCGGGCTGCCGTAGCTATCGGCCGCCAGCTGGAACTGCTCTACCAACTCAGCCGGCAGGCCATCGCGCCACTGCAGCGGTGCGGTTTTGCTAAAAATCGCCGTGCCGCTATAGCCCTTCTTGGCCGCACTATAAAAGTGCTCGTGGTAGCCCGGCAGGTCGAGCTCCACCTGCTGGCGCTGCGCTTTCGTCTCTTGCAGGCACAGGATATCGGGGTTATGCGCCGCCATAAAGCGGGCAAATTCGCCCTTGTTTATCACCGCACGAATACCGTTGACGTTCCACGAGTATAAGCTAGTCATAGGGGTAGTATAGCAGATGGCATGACTATGTGGCGAGTGAGTTATCTTTTGTGGTATTGCTCAATTACCTGCTGATATAGCTGCGCATAAGCAGCAGCAGTGGCCTGGGGTGATAGCTCGGTCAAAACGCTCTTTGTGCCATCAACAAGTTGCTGATGATAAGCTGGCTCGGCAATCTGCTGCATGCCTGCTGCGAGGCTGGCAGTGTCGGGCTGGACGAGGAGGCTATTGCCCTGATTAAGACCAACGTCGAGCCGGTCATCGCAGTAGAGAATAGGAACGCCAACGACGAGAGACTCAGGGATAACAATCGGCTGATTATCAAAACGATACGAGGCAAGCACAAATACATCAGCGTCGCGCAAGAGCTGGACGATCGCCTTGCGGCCACCAACATGGCCAGTAAATATGATATTGGGAGAACCTTGCGCAAGCCGAGCTAGTCTTTTGGATTCTGCCCCATCACCAACAATATAGAGCTCGCTCTGTGGGATGGCTGCTTGCTGGAAGGCTTGAATGATAACATCGAGGCGCTTTTCTTTGACGAGGCGACTAATGGTGATAAAGCGAATTTTACCGTCGTCGTTCTGTCGTTGGCGCTGAGTGGCCTGGGCATAGGCCTCAAACGTACGGTTATAGCCTGTTGGTATAATTGCGCCAGGCAGGTCTACGCCATGTGCGGCAGCGCGAATATAGGCAGACATATAGTGCGATGGCGTAGTGGAAGCATCGACGGCGCGAGCGATGATTGCCTGAGTGTGCCAATCAAATCGGCCAATCCGGCTCTCGCTAGTAAGCTGTGGGGCGGCTGCGTGCTGGCCGTGTAAATGGCGCTGATGAATCCGAGCAGTCAGCAGTGCACAGAGCCGAAACCCAAGGCTTGCAAAGAATGTGGGCACTGGCATTGTGTGTGAGCCAGCCATGTTGGTGTGAAAGGTATGGATGTGTGGGATGCGCTGAACTTGGGCTATTTTGGCTGCAAGCAGTAGTGCACCAGTGTCGGTTTGACTGTGGATGATGTCAAAATGATGCTCTTGGCTTATTGCTCGTGCTACCTGACGAGAGGCATAAATAATACGTGTATGGAGTGGTAATCCAGGAAACCGAAATGAAGCAACAGGCACAACTGTAGCATGCTCTGGCGCCTCAAGATCGGTCTGGGGTGCAATGAGCGTGACATGGTGGCCAAGCTGGGTGAGCTCCTCGATCTGGGTCTGAATTGACCGACTCACGCCGCTGGCGGAGGGGAATTTATCGTCCAAGACAATAGCAACAGAGAGATGATTTGTACGCATAGTAGTATATAGTATAGCAGATAGTTGTACCAAGCTGAGGAATAACCTATAATAAAGGGTCGTTATGAAGTATCAAACTATCCCAACATTGCAAGAGCTGCGCCAGACACTTGGTTGCCAAGAAAAGACAGCTCAGGGGGTGTGCTGGTACGAATGCAATACCACGGCGGACAAAGCCGTGCTTATCTTTCACGGAGTGACAGGCGGCAAAATTGATATGATGCCGCTGGCTGAGCGATATGTGAGCTTTGGCTATGCGGTCTATGCCGTTGACTTGCCTGGGCACGGTGGCTCGGTACAACCCGAGCTTCAGGACTACCAAGATCTCGGCCAGTGGTTTACACATGTTGTGGCGCAGATTGGCCGCACACCAGATGTGGTGATTGGTACGTCTTTTTCGGCCTCTGTAGTGTATTATGCAATGAGTACTGGCATTATCTCGCCCCAGACGAAGATTATCTTAGCCTGCCCTACCCCGGATACGACGAAACTGGCAGATATTTTACAAAAGCTGTCTAGCAAAGTGCCAGAAAAAGTGGGCTGGGACGCCTACAACCTTAAAGTTGCTCAATATATACGGGTAGCGGCTGGCCTCAAGACGCAGCGCCGTGATGCTCGGCAGTGGCTGCGCGAATCCGAAACCTACAAAAAGAACTCTCTAACACTCAGAGACTCGGCGGTCCTTACTACACTTCTTTATAATCAAAGCCCCTATGCACATCGCATACCACAAGAATGTCAGCGCAATATAACCGTCATTGTTGGTGGCAAGGACAATATTATCACATCGAAGACGCTTGATATCATGCATGAGCTTCTGCCCGAGGCAGATTTCATATGCGCCCCGCAAGCTGGCCATTTACTACAGTTCGAGGCAGTTGAGAGCTACCCAGATGTCGCTCACTAATATAATTATGGTACTCTACTTGACGTATTCTACATAGTGTAGTACAACTAATACAAAGGAGTGTAATACCTATGAGAAAGCCAAACTACACTGGGCAGGATCTGCCAATCACACACAATACATATCACAATGGCAAGCTTGTTCGCCAAGAAGACGGGACGATGAACCTCCAACCAACCTGGGGGGGGCGTGCTAGACTACTTGAGACGCTGAAACAGCGCGAGCTGCCCAATAACCTTGGTAAGGGTGCGCTTGTCCTGACGCAGATGGGCGAGGCATCAAGCAGCTTGACCGTTATATATAGTATGGGCTGGGGTGGTAATGCGTATACAGAGGTAGCGCAGCAAGAAATGGCAGAAATTGCCCATACACTGCGAGACAAAGACGGCAAAATGCCTAATATTGTCACTGTGCCAACCAGCGCTTTGCGCGAGCCAATTGCACACAAGATAGCGAGAGAGGGCAGCTTTGCGGCGTTGGCCGAAGAGGTGGCACCAGGTGTCGATAGAGTGGCAGCTGATAGCGATGAGATTGTTGTGCTTGGTAACTCGTATGGAGCACGCCTGGGTGCGGCAATGCCAGCTGCGCTTGCAGAACGTCAGAAGATTACTGAGCTTGTTCTCGAGGATCCACCAAGTAGTTGCTGGTCACTTGGCAAGCTAGGCATTGCTGTAGCTCAGGGTATTGAAGCTGTCAATATGCAGCGCTATATCAAGAATTCATACGATACTGCTGCCCGTGAGGCCTGGGATCATGTCAAAGACGCACCGGAGATTGCCCGACCACCTCTGGCGGTGCAGCTAAAAGATATCTCGGCGATGGCACAGACCACGGGCTTTAATCTCGATCTGCTCTCTGCAGTCGGTTCATTGCCTGAAGATACGCCAGTCACGCTGGTTTCGCCAGAGCTGAGCCGGATGAATCGCAAAGGTGACGCAGCAAACCTGATGCGATCAGTCAGCGAGCTCTATCCTAAGGCTGATTTGCGCGTGGCAGAAATTGGCGATAGTGCACACAATGTAGTAGCTGGCAACCCAGCCTACTTTGGTAAGATTCTCGAGCTTGGCCGCAAATAACAGAGAAATATGCTATAATCGGTAGTATGAAAATCGGAATCTTTATTGATGACTACTTGCCATCAGTTCATGGCGTGGCGACGTCCACGGTTAATTTGAGGCAGGCGCTTGAGGCGCTGGGTCATGAGGTCTATATTGTTGCGCCAAAGTGCGAAGGCTATGACGATCATGACGACCACGTCATTCGCCTACCATCGGCCAAAAACTATGTCTTCGACAAGCGCGAGACAGCTGTCATCTACCCTGGCCTAGCCAAGAAACTGGACGATTATCAATTCGACATTGTCCACAGCCAAATGCAATTCTATATGGGTGTGCTGGCCCACAGTGTAGCCAAGCGGCAGCGGATTCCCCATGTTACGACGATCCACACGCTCTATAGCGAGCTGATCGACGACTATCCATTTATGGTAACGGCTGGGGTGATTGCGCTCTCGGTCGCCTTCCCTGTTGTCTTCCGGACGAAGCCGATCTTGCCAATTACCTCGCGCGAGCAGCTCCATGGTATGGGCAAGAGTGCCATCCGCGATATGCTGTCTCGTCAGGGGTGGCGCCTCACAGCAGCCTTTGCCAACCAGTGCGATGCTTGCATCTCGCCGTCGCAGCACCTGGCCAAGATATTGGTGGAGGATGGTGGTCTCACGACGCCGTGCCATGTCTTCCCGAATGGTATCAACACCCAGCGTTATCACGATGCTTTGGCGGCAGATTCGCCTATCACGAAAGGCCCGAACGATAAATTTATTATCTCAGTAGCGCGCTTGAGCCCTGAGAAGCGCCAGCAGGCACTTGTCGAAGCTCTGCCGCATATTCCAGATGAGAACGTGAAGCTCGTGCTAGTTGGTGGTGGCCCATACGAGGCAGAGCTGCGCGCCTGTGCCGAGCGGCTTGGCGTGGCAGAGCGGGTGATCTTTACGGGTATGCAACCCAGCGATGCAGTAGCTGCGCTGCTGAAGCAAGCCGATGTTTTCTCACTGGCATCGTACCACTTTGACAACCAACCAATGACCTTCCTCGAGGCAGCGTCAAGTGGCCTGCCGATCGTCTACTGCGATGAACGTATGACTGAGGGCTTGACCAAGAAAAATGCAATTTTGACCGATGGGATTGAGGGCGAAGACTTTGCCAAGGTCTTCAACGATCTCTTTACTCACTCTGATAAGCTCGAGCAATTGTCTTGTGGTTCACTGAGGGTAGCGCGCCAGTTTGATTCTGTGACGATGGCAAAGAAAGTTGTAGCGCTGTATGAGTCGCTCATTGCCAGCCATAATGCGCTCGAAGAAGAGTAGATGGTGCCTATCAAAAACTCACTACTGATCATGTAGTGAGTTTTTTGTTTTCTCTTTAGTGTGTATGATTGTAATAATCCGAGCATCGAGGTTTTAAAAACCTAGCCTAGGCTCTCTCAAGATTCCACTAGCGATACTGCCGCACTGCTCGTCGCTGCTCTCGCTCCACATCGCGGCGTTTGATGGTTTCGCGCTTGTCGTAGCGTTTTTTGCCCTTACCGAGGGCAATGACGAGCTTAATGTAACGGCCACTAGTAAGGAGCTTCGTGGGGACGATGGTATAGCCGTCCTTCTTGCGAGCAGCGAGTTGCTCGATCTGGCGTCGCTTCGCCAGAAGCTTACGTGCGCCGGTGCTGACTGTCCGAGCGTTTGGTTGACCCTGCTCGTTGTGCCGCAGCGAGAAGCTGGCGTTATTGAGCCACAGCTCGCTATTGCGAATCGTCACATATGCCCCCTTGAGTTGCACGTGGCCCTCGCGCGCGGCGCGGACCTCTAGGCCAGTCAGGTTCATACCAACCACTATGTCGTCACTCAGCTCATAATCAAACCGCGCACGGCGGTTGACAATAGCTGATACTGGCGGCTTGGTAGAATGGGATTTGCTCATATGTCTCTTCTATTGTAGCAGATGCGATAGATATTGTAGCCTCTGAAGTTTCTTGCTATGTCTGATTGTGCATATGAGAGGTCTGCTGATTACTCTGTTGTGTAGATATTAGCGTCGGCTTTGCTATCTGCTGTAAGACTTGCCTCGATGAGCTGAATCATGTCACTCAGTGTCCCGTGCCCCCCTTTGATAAGCAAGCATTCTTGAGTAAGTTCACTTGCCATAAGTTTATCAACATCAGCAATCGGATCGATGAATTTGGATAGTATCGCTTGCTCTTCTTGCGTAAAATGAATATTGGCCTCAAGCATTTCGTTCGTTGCCATAGATTGCAGCTCATCTGGCGAATGCCGCGCTATCTCGCGCGAGGGGATATTGCGCGGGAAGAGTGCCGTCTGGAGGCCATGGGTGATGGCAGTATTATTACTACCTGTTAGCGTAATGTCGTCACTTTTAATAAAAGCGAGTTGCTCGCTCATAATATTAATAATCCTTTCTGTCATTTTCTAGCGTGTCTGCAGACCATTATACCGCTAAATGTATGGAAAAAATGTCGTAAAAATAACAGAATAATAATGTGAAGGGTTCAACTAATTTCCTTTAACAAAAAACATAGCCCACCAACCATGCTCAAACTGAACCGGATTAATTGCTCAATCCGAGAGTGCGCTTATAGAGCACTACGATCAGATTGAAGCATGGTTTGGTGAGCTATGTTTGGTGGGCTTAACGCCCCATGTCTTCGTCCCATTTACGCATAATGCGCATGAGGACGACGTACGTGGCAATCGCGCTAGGTATTGCGATTGCTGCACCTGCCACTGTGGATAGAGCTTGAGAGATGCCGATGATGTAATACATCACATACCCGACGATAACCCCGGGAATTACGGATGCACATACACACCAGCCGAGCCCCAGGGCTCGGTCCTGTCCGTACATCTTTCTCACCTCCTTTCAAAGGCGAGCTCAAAGCGAGGGACGACTCTCCGCCCCAAGGAACGCCTTGAGCGAAAAGTTAATATATATATCAATATATGAGAGGCTAGTCAAGTGGGGAATGCTGCCGTAATGGCAATGCATGATGGTATAGCACATATACTGCATATCATTCTGATATACAGTATGGTGTTGATTGCCGGGCTTCTACCTCTGTTTTATTTACAAAATTTGCCTACTAGGATGCCTAACAGAGTGTTAACAAAATGTCAAAAATATAGCTCATAAAAATATGTTGTAATATTAGCATCATACAACAAGACTGATGAAATTTCCTTGGCTTTTTGTGTCCGAAAGGGGCGTATGGAGGTAACCTTCCCCTATTGTTATACTTTGCCATGCTATAATATCCCCTATGATTGCCGACATTGCTATTACTGAGAAGTCGTTTGGGGCGAAGACGCTGATGACGGATGTGAAATTTAGTATAAATGATGGCGAGAAGGTGGGTCTAGTGGGGCGCAATGGCGTGGGCAAGTCGACACTGTTTGGTATGCTAACAGGGGTAGATGATGACTATAGTGGCTCGATTATTTTCAAGCGTGGCAGTGTGGTGGTGGCAACGGCCCAAGAGCACCACGACAGCGGCGATATCACAGTGCTCGAATATATCTTGCGTGGTCTGCCGGAATATGCGCGCCTGCGCCATATTATCACTACCTACCCCGAGATGATGGGTGACGACATGGCCAAAATCGAGGCATATACCGCAGCGCTAGAGCGCTTTGGCCAGAAGGGCTTCTACCAGATCGAGGAGCTGGTGGCGGAGGAGCTAAAGAACTTCCAAATGGCAGGCTATGGTGAGCGACATCTGGCGAGCCTGAGTGGTGGGCAGAAGCGCCTAGTGGAGGTGGTAAAGATCATGCACGCCCAGGCCGACCTTGCGCTGATCGATGAGCCAACCAACCATATGGATTATGTCGCCAAGAAGCAGTTTATCGATTGGCTCAAGGGCGCGAAGCAAGCAATGCTCGTCATTACCCACGACCGAGATGTGCTCGCAGAGATGGACCGGATCGTTGAGATAAAAGATGACACAGCCCTCAGCTACCGAGGCAACTACGATGCCTATCTCCGTCAAAACGCCTCGGCGACGGGCAACGCGATGCACGAGTATGAGCAGGTCGAGCGGCGGATTGCTAATGTGAAGGATAAGGTAGTGCAATTTCGCCGGATGAAGGAGCGAGCGCGTGACCCTGGTACTATCAAACAGTTTAAGCAGCGTGAGCAGCAGGCTATGGCCGAGCTTGAGGAGCTTGAGCAGATTGAGAAGCCGACGTTTTGGATTGATCGCGACAACGTGGCACAACTAGAGTATAAAATGGCTGATCGCTACCAGAAGTTTAAGGCGCGAACAATTCGCCTCAGTATGCGCGATGGCGCAATGCGAAGCCAGCGCACACTGGTGGCGGTGCGAGACTTGGCGCTGGGCTATGGCGAACGGATCTTGTTTGAGGGGGTGAATATCGATCTGCGTGAGGGTGAAGCTGTGGAGCTGCGTGGTCGTAATGGTGCGGGCAAGACGACGCTTATTCGAGAACTACTCGCCGCGCAAAATCTAGCACAGGACAGAGGTAGCGATACGCCTATTATCTATAGTGGTTCGCTGCAGCTCGATAGCCATATTCGGATTGGCGTATACGAGCAGGAGATTGCCCCGACATATCTTGGTCTCACACTAGCCCAAGCCATTGAGCAGATGCACCTCGACCGTGGGTTGCCAATTGGCCAGACCAAGCTCCGCCAACTGATGAGCGACTACCTCTTTGCCAAGACGGATAGCGATGTGCCGCTCGCTCGCCTCAGTGGTGGGCAGAAAGCGCGTTTCCAGATTATTAGCATGCTAGCTAATGAGCCGCAGCTGCTCATTCTCGATGAGCCCACCAACCACCTCGACTTGCCCAGCATCGAAGAGCTCGAGGCGGCGCTAGAGCGCTACACCGGCGCCATCCTCTACGTCAGCCACGACAATTACTTCCGGCAAAAGTTGGGTGGTGAGGTGGTGCAGATTGGGGCGCAGTAAGAGAGTCTTGTTGTAAAGTATCAACTGCTTCCACGCCTCTTCTCTCAAGTACATATCTTTCAGTATCATGAGAGCTCGCATACTTGGTAGACTTACCTCTCATAGCGGTAAACGTGAGCATTACAACAAGTCTCCACTTCTCTGCTCTGTACCCTTCTATCTACTACTTCACATCGGTGGAGTGTGTATTGATTAATTTTAGGATTATGTAAGCTTCGGACATGAGAGCTTATCATATGCACACTATACTGTGCATAATTTTGTACCAGCATATTGCTTACGGTTGCAATCTACGCTATTGTAGAAGCAATGCTAGTGAACAAAAATAGATCAAGCGCGGGGTTTGCTCTGCCAACAGTGATCGTGGCATCGGTGGTGGCAATGATGCTACTCCTCGTGGCGGCGTCTGCGTCGACGGCGATTCGCGAGGGGCTCTACGCCCAGCACTACCGGCGCTTAGCCCGTGAGGCAGCAGAAAGTGGCGTTGTGCTTGCCAGTAAATGCCTTGAGCTCAATAATGACCTCGCGCAGTGGTCAGATGCTGCAAAATTGCGGCCTAATACCGATTGCAAAGGTACAATAGTCGCTGGTCGCACCCAGTATGTTCAGCAGGATGGCAATGTGCGCACGACCTTTGAAGTGGGTGAGCCAGAGCGCCGCGAAGGGAGTATTCAGCGCATTACAGCGGTGGGCCGGACGGAGCTTATCCGCACGACGGATGGCACAGTGTGGAAGAGTTACGAGTATCGCCTGGCGGGCCAAGCGGGCCTGAGCGCACTGCTCGATAGTGTCTCGTTTGGTTATGCGGCTGGCGGCGGCTTTACACTCAATGGTGCGTTCTTTACCGTCATCGACGAGTTTGGGCGACCACGCTCAGCAGGGTTCAATGGTTTTGGCCAGCTCGGTGTTGGCTCAACTACCGATACTCTCACGCTCAAGCAATTCAACATCCCTGCTAACAAGCGCGTCGTGCGTACCTACACCAACTTCCTCTCTCATGGCCGTAACCTGTTTGCCCTCACGGAGAATGGCGAGGTATGGGGTGCGGGGCTGCATAACTTTGGGCAGATTGGCAACCCGAGCCAAATTATTGCATGGGTAACAAACCCCGTCCAGTTTGTACTGCCTGGCAATGACAATGTTGCGACCTTTGTTTCGCCGCTGGGGATTGTCACCTTTGTCGTGACATCTCAGGGGAATGTCTATGTAGCTGGCTCCAACGACAAAGGTGTTGCCGGCATTAGCTCAACTGCTCCGACAGTAAAGACGCCAACCAAAATACCCTTCCCTGAGAAGATTCGGGCCGATGCTCACTCCTGGGCAGTCGACAGCAAAACAGCCTATGCGATTGGTGAGAGCGGCGCGGTCTATGGCTGGGGCAATAATGAGTTTGGCCAGCTCGCTCAGGGCGATATCAATGAGCGGCGAGCACCCGTCCGCTTGGGCGACTTTGGCAAGCCTGGCAAGACCAAGGCGGTGCAGCTCGCCTTTGACGGCGATACGGTCTATATTCGCGATAGTGCAGGGGCAGTCTACTCGGCGGGCAAGACAAACTATGGCCAAGCGGGCGTACCGACCTTCCGGCTGCGTGCGGGGGTGTCAGACCGTTGCTTGGCGGCGATGGGGGCAAACCTCAGGACAGAAAAGTGCTCGGGTGCTGCTGCAAACCAAAAGTGGCACTTCGACCGGACGAATAACGCCCTGCAAGTCGAGTCAAACCCAGGTGGAGGCCAAAACCGCTGCGTCGAAGCAACTGGCCATAATAATGAAGAGACGCGTATGCGGTGGTGCGCTTGGTGGTCTGGCGGCAAGCGCTTTGACTTTCGCTACCCAGCAGGTGCATGGAGCCATGTCTACCTTAGCAATAGCACCGACATTGGTGGCCGAGGCCTATGTGTTGCTGAAGTCAATATCGCGACTGGTGGCGAGACGAGGATGAATTCGTGTGAGTACTATGCAGACAGAACATTCTTGCCATATAATCCAACACTCGAGCGTGTCGCGCCGTCTGGAGTAGTAGACATCACGACTGACCAGTACTTTACCACTATGGTCTATGCTAACGGCGAGGTTAAGACCTTTGGCCTCAATAACGGTGCACTGGGCAATGGTGTCTATGTCGACACATCCAATCTAGATGCTTACAAACGCCACGTGTATAACCCAACCCCAGTCAAGTTCATCCTTCCCCCGGGGGCTAAGGCAGTTTCGTCGTGGACAACCTCCAATGGGCTTAACCCCAAGAATGCTAACACCTTTGTTGTCACCAGCGATGGCCGTGTCTTTGGGGCAGGCAGCAATGTGACAGGCCAGCTAGGTATTGGGCATATTGGTGGCGGCACTAATGGCATCTACCCCACTCCGCAGCAAATGCTCGTCCTTGGCACGCAGGGCAACTTAGCATCATATGTGCGCTCGGGCTATGGCACAACGGTGGTCTATACTAACAATCGCAAGGTCTTTACGGTAGGCAACAACTCCAACGGCCAGCTGGGCGATGATACAACCACCACCAACCCAACGCCCCGTGCCAACAAAAACACAAATGCCCAGCGCCACGTGAAGTTCTACTAGGCAGGGCATGGCTGCGAGAGGTACAACATCTACCGATTGCTAGTACGAGAGGCTTATATATGCACAAAATAGCGATGTGGGTGAGAGGTCTCATCTCTAGTCAATATCTTTTGAGTGTCAGAATCACATGATGAGTATCTACAAGTAAGAATAAAATAGAGTAACGCCTGTTAGAGACAATAAATCAGTAATATGTATGATTGTCCAGGATTCTCTTAATTGAGTCAAACAAAAAAGCATGAACAATATATGTATATTACCCATGCCCCTCCATTTCCCTCGTATGCGAGCAGCTAATAACAAAACTCACTCCCCTTCCCAAGCAGTGAGTTGATAATGTGATGGTATAGTCGAACTATGCTTCTGGTAATAGTTCATTTGCCTGGAGGAGCTCGTCAATTCGAGCTCGGTCGAAGCCATAGACGATCTCACCAGCAATGTCTGTGACTGGGATACCCTGGGCTTTGCCGCCAGTTTTGGCAGCGAGCTCATCCTGAGCACCAGGCGTTTTCTCGATGTCCTTCACGGTATAACTCACGCCGAGCTTGTCGAGATATTGCTTCTCTGTTTTGCAATAGGCGCACCACTCTGCGCTATATACTATGACTGATGGTGTTGTACTCATATTATTCCCCTTTCGCTCTTGCTAGTATAGCATGGGTGGAGGTGGAGTTGGCAAGCGTACTAGGCGTACGGCGCACGGCTTCTTTCTCAGCATTAGCTCTATGAGTGTGGGGAGGCTAATCCTCCGTAGTGTATTGACTCGTCAGATACCAGCCGCCATCGTGCGGTGATTGATACGCGCGTAACTGCACATCCAGCTGGTATTTGCGGAGCTCGGCGATGGCGCGCAAGGCGGCGGCTCGGCTCGGATAGCGCTTCTTAGCTGCTTCGCTGCGCGGTGGGCGGTAAGGCTGATGCTTAGGCGTTTTATTGCGGCGTGGCATAGCTCTAGTATACGCGGCTTTGCGATGCGACGCCAGTTGCTTTACACGCACGCTTCTTGAGGAAGGGTTATAAAAGTTAATGTAATACCCAACTGCCGCTTCCCTCTTTACGTCTGCGGGGCCTCCTGGTACAATAAGGCCATATGAGTACGGAGTCTCGTGAGAATGCCCGCTCGCACGGTAGCCAAGTGGTTAGTGTTCTGTGGCGTGCTGCACTAGGGACGACCTGGCGAATGGCGGTGCCAACTGTTGGGTTGTTTTTGCTCGGAGTCTGGGCAGACCGGCAGTTTGCAACCAAGCCATGGCTGATGTTTGCTGGCTTGGTGGTCGGTATCGCTCTTGCAGCGGGGCTCATTACGCACCAAATTAAGGGAGGTCATCGCACATGATGTTTTTTGCGGCAGTGCCACACATCTCGGTCAAGGCAGACGAGGTGTTTTCGATCGCTGGCTGGCCAATTACTAATGCCAATCTCGTTGGTCTGCTGGGCCTCATCGTCTTGGCTTGGCTGATGTTTCGCACGCGGGCAGCGGTGCTAGGTAAGAAGAAGGCGAACTTTGCGACTCGCTTGACTGTCTGGTGCTTTGAGGGGCTGTACAATACCGTTGGGCAGGTTATCCCCAGCAAGAAATGGACGCGTCGCGTCGCTCCCCTTGTTATTACGATGTTCTTCTTTATCGCCGCGCAATATTGGCTGGGGCTGTTGCCAGTTGTTGGGCCAGTGATGGTTGGCCATACACCACTGTTTCGTGGCCAAAATGCCGATCTTAATATGACCTTCGCCCTTGCGGCCGTTACGATCGTTATGGCACAGGTATACGCAGCACGCGAGCTTGGCTTTGTGGGCAACCTCAAGCGATATTTTGTTAATCCACTGCGCGATCCGATCATGTCCTTTGTCGGGATTCTCGAGATTGTGGCAGAGTTCTCGCGCTTACTGAGCCTGTCCTTCCGTCTGTTTGGTAATGTGCTCGCGGGTGAGATTTTGATCGCGATGATCGCCTACCTCACTCAAGTGGCAATGCCAGCGGTGCTCCAGCCGTTCTATATCTTTGAACTATTTGTTGGTGGCATTCAGGCCTATATATTCTTTATGCTTTCAACCGTGTTTATTTCACTCGGATTGGCGCATCACGGCGGTGATGAGGAAAAAGATACGCACTCAAGCACTTCGACTTCTTCAGACGCGAACCTCGTGACCGAAGGAGCAAAATAACATTGGTAACAACTAAATAAGGAGAAATAATTATGAAAGACATCGCATTTACCCTGACGTATGCTATCCCAGGGGCGTTTGCCGCGATTGGATGTGGCTGGATCGGCGCCAGCGCTATGAAGGCGGCTGGCCGCAACCCAGAGAAGATCAATGACCTACGCACCATGATGATCCTTGGTATCTCGTTTATCGATGCTTTGGCTATCATTGGTTTTGTGGCCGCGATCGTCGGCAAGGTGATGTAAGGAGTTCGCACTCGTGAATACCCTGCACTATTTTGCATCGACAGAGGCGGGTGGTGGCGATTTGTTCTCGTCGCTTGGTCTTGATTGGCAGCTGTTTGTCCTGCAAATGGTGGCATTTGTGGTGCTGCTCTTGGTCTTGAAGAAGTGGGTCTATCCACCGCTGCTCGACATGCTCGATCAGCGCGATGCGAAGATTCGCGATGGCCTCAAAGCAGCTGAGAAAGCGCAAAAGGCAGCTGACGAGACCGAGGAGCGCACTGCTGCAATGCTCAAGAAAGCCCGCCACGAGTCGCAAGAAATTGTGACCGCTGCCAAAACTGAGGCAGCGAGCATGGTGAACGACGCCAAAGACGACGCCCACACGCAGGCCGAGCGCATCTTAGAATCGGCTCGCACCCAGACACAGACGGAGCTAGCCGAGGCCAAGCGGGCGCTGCGCCGTGAGATGGTCGACATGGTCGTCGAGGCAACGCGTGCAGTGACCGCTGAGACTGTCGACGCGTCGAAAGACCGCCAGCTGATCGAGAAACATCTGACTAAACTTGATAAGGAGCAGCGCTGATGGCGGCCGGTTTTTCGCGCCGCCGCCTCGCTGCGTATGTCGCTGAGCAGATTGCTGCTGGTGCTGAGGTGTCTGCCGTGCTGCGGCAAGTTGCCGCCTATCTTATTGACACCCGTGCAACGCGTGATGTCGATGTGGTGGCAGCAACGATTGAGGAAGCGCTAGCTGAGCGCGGCATCGTTGTCGCTGAGGTTACGACGGCACATGCGCTGTCGGCTGCCTTGCAGAAGCAGCTCACAACAGAGGTCACAGCACTTGCTGAGCAGAGTGGCACTGCGCCAGTTACGTCAGTGCAGCTCCGCCAGGTTGTCGATCCGTCGGTGATTGGTGGCGTGAAGATTGCTCTGCCAGGCCAGCACTATGATGGCACTATCCAACACAAATTAACCGCCCTTGCGGGCACGAAATAAGAGGAATTATACATGGCTGAAACAACGGTTACAGAGTTGTCCGAGAGCTTGCGGCAAGCGATCGCAGGCCTGGAAGCCTCTGAAGGACTAGAGCAGGTCGGTATCGTGACCCGAGTGGGTGATGGTGTGGCCTGGGTACATGGCTTGCGCCACGCTGGCTATAGCGAGGTGCTCGAGATCGAGACCAAAACAGGTGTCGTTGAGGCATTTGCCCTCAACCTGATGGAAGATGAAATTGGTGCCGTACTACTTGGCAGCGACCAAGGTGTGGCTGCTGGCGACCGCGTTAAGCTCAAGGGCGAGGTCCTGAGTGTGCCGGTTGGCGAGGAGTTGCTTGGCCGCGTGGTGAACCCACTCGGTGAGCCACTTGATGGTGGCCCAGCTATTACTACCACGCAGCGCGGCCTCGTAGAGCGTGAGGCGATTGGCGTGATGGGCCGCAAGAGCGTGCACGAGCCACTGATGACTGGTATTATGAGCATCGATGCGATGTTCCCAATTGGCCGTGGCCAGCGCGAGCTCATCATTGGCGATCGCCAGACCGGTAAGACGGCAATCGCACTCGACACGATGATCAACCAAGCCCGCCAAAAGACTGGCGTGGTGAATGTCTACGTTGCCGTTGGGCAGAAGCTGAGTAAGATTGCTCGCCTGGTTGAGCGCCTCAAAGAAGAAGGTGTGATGGATCAGACTATCGTGGTAGCAACGAGCCCAAGCGACCCAGCTTCCCTGCTCTATCTTGCGCCATATGCTGGTACCGCCATGGGTGAGTACTTCCGTGACAACGGTGGTCATGCTTTGATGATCTACGACGACCTCACCAAGCACGCTGTCGCCTACCGCCAGATGAGTCTGCTGCTGCGTCGCCCACCAGGGCGTGAGGCCTTCCCCGGTGATGTGTTCTATTTGCACAGCCGCCTGCTGGAGCGCAGTGCCAAGCTGAGTGATGAGCTTGGGGCGGGTTCACTTACTGCCCTGCCGATCATTGAGACCCAGGCGGGCGATATTTCCGCTTACATCCCCACCAACGTAATTTCCATCACCGACGGGCAGATCTTTATGGAGACAGATCTCTTCTACCAAGGTATTCGCCCGGCCATTAGTGCTGGTCTCTCGGTGTCGCGTGTTGGTGGTGCCGCGCAGACCAAGGCGCTCAAGAGTGTTAGCGGTAACCTCAAGCTTGGGTTGAGTCAGTTCCGCGAGTTGGCAAGCTTTGCTCAGTTTGGAAGCGACCTTGATGCTGAGACCAAGGCACAGATTGGCCGTGGTCAGCGCCTGACAGAGCTCCTCAAGCAGCCACAGTACCAGCCAATGAGTGTTTGGGAGCAGGTAGTAAGTATTGTGGCGGTGAGCCAAGGCTACTTTGATACCGTGCCAGCCACGAAGATCAAAGCCGCGCAAGATGCTCTGCTGAGCCGTCTCTGGGCCGAGGCTAAGGAACAAATGCGCACCCTTAATAAGGGCGACCAGAAGTTCGGCGCTGATGAGAAACTCACCCACTTGATAGAATCAACCGCGGGCGAAATTGCCAAGGAATTTGCGGAGTAAGCAACGGAGGTCGCTATGCCCAATACGCAACAGCTCAAAGCACGGATTCGCTCGGTTAAGAGTACCAAGCAGATCACCAAGGCAATGCAAATGGTGGCAGCGAGCAAGATGCGCCGCGCCCAAGATGCAAGTCGCACCACTGCACCATATACCACGGCAGCACGTGGCCTCTTGCGCTACCTCTCGCGCCAGGGTGCGACCGACGATCACCCACTGTTTGCTCAGCGTGCAGTCAAGCGCCGCTTGATCATCGTCATTGCCGCCGATAAAGGATTGGCTGGTGCCTACAACAGCAATGTCCTGAAGCGCTATGTCCAGCTCCTGCGCGATGACGATGCAGCCGGGATCGAAAATACTACCATTGCGGTGGGGCGCAAGGCGGCGCAGTTTGTTGCTCGCCTTAAAGATACGCAGGTGGTTGGGGTGTATGAGGATGTGCCAGATCGCCCAACTGGGCCAGCCTTCCGGGCAATTCTCGACACCGCGCACGATATGTTTGTGAGCAAGCAGGTCGATGCGGTCGACGTCGTATTCACTCGCTTTTATAGCAGTATGACGCAGCACCCTGACACAATCCACCTCTTGCCCGCTGGCCTTGATGCCGAGCAGCTCGATGCGGTGGATGACGATGAGGCAATCCCAGATGATGAAGCACTCTTTGAGCCAAGCCCACAAGCAGTACTCGACACCATCGCTGCGCGCATGGTGAGTGCCCGGCTCTACCAAGCCCTGCTTGATGCTCGGGCGAGTGAACACAGCCAGCGCATGCTTGCCATGAAGAATGCTACCGATAACGCTACCAGCCTTGTCGATGACCTAACACTCGAGATGAACAAACAGCGCCAAGGCGCCATCACGCAAGAGCTGACCGAGATCAGCGCTGGTGTGGAGGCAATGGGATGAAACACTACGGGCGTATTGTGGTGGCTGCACTTGCCATGTATGCGCTTGTGTGTGTGGTGTTGCTTCTTGTGGGCGGTGCTCAGATGCTGTCTGCTAGCCAGGGTGAGGGGTTACTCTTTGGCCTTGCGCTGATGTTGCCGTTTGCTCTCGGTGGACTGTGGTATTGGCGGTATGGCCAGCGGCACAGTGCGAGTTTTGTAAGTGTCACGACTGGCCTATTAGTTGTGATCCTTGCTGGCCTTGGCTCATATATTGCAGGCTTTCTTGCGTCCTTTGCTGTGCATGGTGTGGAGACGCAGGCCAATGATGTGGCTCGCCTGGCCTGGCCGGCTCAGCCTATTATGGCGTTTGCCGAGCTGCCAGCTGTGAGTAGCCTCTTACCATATGTGCCAATTGTGGTGTTGCTAGCTTACTGTGGTATTGCAGCCCGTGATGCTATGCGGTATATACAGAAACATCGTGCCAAGACGCCAGATAGTCATAATAATCTGCAAGCAAAGAAAGTATAATGAAATGATCGAGAGGAGAAATGAATGAGTAAAAACCAAGGAAAAATCATCCAGATCATGGGTGTGGTGGTGGATGTCGAGTTCGACCGCGAGGTGGAGTTGCCAGCTATCTACGACGCCCTGCACGTCGAGCGTGATGGCCAAACGCTGACACTTGAAGTGGCACAGCACCTTGATGAGCAAACGGTGCGAACCATCAGCCTGCAATCGACCGACGGCCTGAAGCGTGGCCAGTCAGTAATTGCAACTGGTGCGCCGATCCGTGTGCCTGTGGGCGAAGCAACGCAGGGGCGGATGTTTAATGTGGTGGGCGAGCCTATTGACGGCGAGCCAGTAGCCGATGATGCGCAGCGTGCGCCCATCCATGCTGAGCCCCCTGCCCTCACCGAGCAGTCCAACAAGACCGAGATCCTCGAGACTGGTATCAAGGTGATCGACCTCATTGCGCCGCTCACCAAGGGTGGTAAGGCGGGGCTCTTTGCTGGTGCTGGTGTGGGTAAGACCGTGCTCATCCAGGAGTTGATCAATAACATCGCGAAGTTCCACAGTGGTAACTCTGTCTTTGCTGGTGTGGGTGAGCGCACCCGTGAGGGTAACGACCTCTACCACGAGATGAAGGATGCTGGCGTGCTGGATAAGACGTCACTTGTCTTTGGCCAGATGAACGAACCACCGGGGGCACGTTTGCGTGTGGCACTGGCTGGCCTAGCAATGGCCGAAGCCTTCCGTGATGAAGGTAAGGATGTGCTGCTCTTCGTCGACAATATCTTCCGCTTTACACAGGCTGGTGCTGAGGTGTCTGCCTTGCTGGGCCGTTTGCCAAGTGCGGTGGGCTACCAGCCCAACCTGCAGCAGGAGATGGGTGCCCTGCAAGAGCGCATTACCAGCACCAAGAAGGGCTCGATTACCTCTGTTCAGGCGGTGTATGTGCCAGCCGACGACCTGACCGACCCAGCGCCAGCTACTACCTTTGCTCACCTTGATGCTACCATCGTGATGAACCGCGCCCTGACAGAGATTGGTATTTATCCAGCGGTGGACGTGCTCGACTCGAGCTCGAACTCGCTCGACCCAGAGGTGGTTGGCGAGGAACACTACCAAGTGGCCCGCGAAGTGCAGCGCGTCTTGCAGCAGTACAAGGAGCTACAGGACATCATTGCTATCCTGGGTATGGAAGAGCTCAGCGACGATCAGAAGCAGATCGTCGCCCGAGCCCGCCGCCTGCAACGTTTCTTGGCCCAGCCATTCCACGTTGCCGAGCAATTTACCGGCAACCCCGGAAGCTACTTCAAGCTTGCTGACACCATCCGCGATGCCAAGGATATCCTGAGTGGCAAGTACGACGACAAGCCAGAGAATTGGTTCTACATGTCGCCAGTGCCACTGAGTGAGAAGCAAGACTAGCACGCTCTGCACATCCTTACACAGCAGCAGCCAACCGAGATATTCTCTCCGTGTTGGCTGCTGTTTTCTTGTATTTTCATAAAAGAGGGTGAGTTACGTAATCCGCTGTGTTGCCTCTGTTTTCTCTGTTGCAACAATTATTCTTTCTATTTTTTGTATAAAAAAGAAGTGCACCGCTGGGTGTAAGAAAGCCAGATTATAAAACAAAATGACACGAGCCTGTCTTGATAAGATATCGTAAGATACGTGGGTGCAAAAACGTCGCATAAAGTGTGTATTGTGGCGATGAATAATTAAGCACCAATGCGAGATGAGTGGCTACTACTTAGAGAGAAGAGTATGACAAGATAAGAATATGAGGAGCTTGGCTGACTTCTTTATGCCAGGCGGACACTTTGACTTACCCGATCAAATATGGCACACTTGAGGGTGGTGGGGCGACCAGCGCCTCAAGAAAGACGCATGGAAGGAGATATGCCATGCAAAGAAGGAAGAATGCATGGGACAGCCGTTCCATGCGCGAGGAAGCCAGAAAGGCGCGCAACATTGCGCCGTTCTGGCTGATTGGTGTATTCTCCTGGGCGGGTGTACCGCTCGGGAGTTACATCCTGCTGTTTCACTTCGGTGGGACGGCATTTGGTAGTCACGAGCTACCCTGGCTCGTGATGTATATTGGATGGCTCCTCTTTGGAGGGGCCATCCTGGCAGGCCAGCGCCTGCCAAAGACGCTGGGGCTACTGCTCATTGCCGTAGCCGCTATTGGAGGGATTTTTATCTCCCTCCTCGCCTGGGGGTTAGCGCTCTAACCTTCCTAGGTCGTCCCTCATCCATCAAGGGCGGGTTGAGCAGCGTCATGTGGCTTGCTGCTCCCCGCCCTTTTCTCTCGCTTGGAGTAAAATCACCTCGTCTTCTACCTCGCTTTTTCTCTGCTACTCTGCTATAGTAAGGCTATGGATTTAGAACTTGTGACACTGACTGGTAGCAAGCTACACGAGACTGTGTATGAGGTGATGCTGCCGACGCCGGATGGGCAGATTGCGGTCTTCCCAGGGCACGAACCACTCGTAACTCTGGCAGTGCCAGGTGTTGTAGCGGTACGTCGCGCCAAGGACGACAGTGACGACCAGCTAGAGTACTTTGCCATCTCTGGTGGGGTGGTCGAGATTAGCCAAACAAAGGTACGCATCTTGGTCGACGAAGCTGAGCATGGCGACGATATCATTGAGGCTGAGAGTAAAGCCGCCCTTGAGCGCGCTCTCAAGCAGCGCGATAACGCCAGTACTCAGGTAGAGCTCGAGAAGGCTCACCAGCTGGTCGACCGCCATGCCGTGCGCCTCAAGGTGGCTGGCCTGCGCCGACGCCACAACAAGCACCGCGTATAAATATTAGGGTAACAGAGATAAGGCAGAGAGACAGGCATATAATGACGGAATTTTATCCTCCCCATCTATCATTACCAGAGGAGACATATGATTATCGAGATAATAAGAAGACGACAAGTAATTGCTATGAGCAGTCTGTTGTGTCTTATCAATTAGGTAACGAGTATGGCCTTGGCAAGCTTGATACGCCAGAGTGCCCTCACGCGGCAGAATTTATTCAGGAGCTTGGCGAACACTACGTGCCAGCAGCGCAGAACATCATTGGTGCATGCATGGATGGTCGGCCCGGCAGCACAGCAGAAGCAGTGCCAAATGGTGCAGGCGGTGGCTTGCTCTACCTAGTGACGGATCGACTGGTGCGTGGTAATAGTGATGATATTGATGAAGCGAATGCGCGCGTTCTGGGGCAGATTGGCCAGATACCCGCGACAGTGCACGTCCATCGGGATGACCATGCTCATGGCGAAGACGCTGGCTGCGCAGCAGCCGACAAAGTGGGTGCGATCTTTACTATCATTGCTCAGTATGGTGAGCAATTGCGGAGCCTAGCCACCGAGCTTGGTCTTGGTAGTGATAGTAGCGACGAAGCGCACCGGCAGATCATTCACCATGCAGCAGATGAGTCTAAGCTTGTTATGGCTAGTGGCGACAAACTTGTGACAATGGTTGACGCGCAGCTAGCAAAGAACACTGATGATACTGATGAGCCTACTGGTGCTCATACCGATATATTGCACGGCAACCACCATGAGGTCGCAGTGGTAATGAACCGGCGCACGGGGACAACGCTCGACCGCCGGGCCTTAGTGCAGGAGTTTGATCAACAGTACCAGGCCTTCAATATCGATACATGGGCCTTTGCACCCTCAGCCGAAGCACTCTACCCAGGCGATCCAACCGCCCAGCAGTATGCTACCACTGCCATGCTCTACTACAACCTCGCTGCTATTATGGCACTGTGTGGCCCACGCATGACGGTGACCGTGCTTACATAGTCTCTAAAGGAGCGCACAAAAGTAAACAACAAGTAAATTAAACTAACCCCTTGGGTTAGTTAAGAGGCCTCTTCTTATTACCTCTTTTTCTTGCGTGGCAACAGTAATTATAATAAGCGTTTCTTTCTTCGCAGATAAAGACATCGCAAGCATCACTACCCTACTCATACCGATGGAGAAACCATTGCTCTAGTGGTTTCCCCATGACAAGACTAGAGGATTAAGTATAGCAAGAACACCAGAACGCCAGCTACTCAGACGCAGACATCGCTTCGTGCCACTGATGGATAATCTGCCGCGCTTCATCCGTACTGGTGGTGTGCATCAGCTGGTCGCGCAGCTCCTTCGCACCGTCGAAATCGCGGATGTAGATCTTGTAGAAGCGTTTGAGTGTTTCGTATGGCCGGCCGAGCTGTGGCTGCCAGTGGTCGAAGAGATCGAGGTGGTAGCGAAGGAGCGCAAAGTTGCGCTGCGCCAGAGAGCCAGCACTCTGCACTGTATCGTCGGCGTGCGGCGCAAAGCAAAATGGATTGGCAAACACCCCACGGCCAATCATCACACCATTAACGCCTGGGTGGGCTGCCACCAGTGCCATGCCATGCGCCCGATCGCGAATGTCGCCATTGATAGTGAGCAGCGTCTGCGGTGCGATCGCATCGCGCAGCGCAACGATATCATCAATCAGCTCATAGTGCGCCGCCACCTTGCTCATCTCCTTCTTGGTACGCAGGTGGATAGTCAGATTGACGATATCTTGCTGGAGCAGTGTCGTGAGCCATGCCCGCCATTCATCCACAGTGCTGTAGCCAAGGCGGGTCTTGACGCTGACTGGCAAGCCAGCCGTCTTGGCGGCCGCAATAGCCGCTACGGCAACGTCTGGATTGCGAATTAGCGCCGCGCCTCCACTCTTGATAGCGCTCTTGGCGGGGCAGCCCATGTTGATATCGATCCCTGCAAAGCCCAGGCGCGCGCAGTGCTGGGCAAACTGCTCCATATCGCCCGGCTCGCCGCCCCAAATCTGCGCCACCAGGGGGTACTCGTCGTCCGTCTTAATGAGCCGGCCAGCAATTGCCCTGTCACCAGCGTGTACCCAGCCCGTCGCATTAGCAAACTCAGTAAAAAACACATCGGGCGCACCAGCCCGCTCCACCACATGGCGAAACACCACATCCGTCACCGCCTCCATCGGTGCCAAAACAAAAAACGGCTGCGGCAAATCATTCCAAAACGACGTCATATCAAGCTATTATAACACAATTGATCAGGGGAGAGCCCCCACGCCCGCATGCGTAGATAGGCGCGAGCGTGGGGGGATGGGTGTGAGCATGATCTATTATAGATCACCCCCTTTCTGGGGTCGGCTCCTCCAAGGCATTTCCTTGGAGGGTATACTTACTCACAGCTGGGATGGCAGGAGTCGAACCTGCTACGAGAGTTCCCACGAATGCTTGTCTCCATTGACAAGCAAGCCTCTCGTACCCCGCAACCACGCGGGCCATCCCAGGTCGGTCACCATCGACCGACTTTCCTCACAAAAACTCAAGCCGGAGCAGCGCCGGCGAGTTCTTTGCAAGGGTAGAGATAATTGTAATCTACTTGGGCGAGGCTGTCAAGTGGTAGCTCACTAAAGCTGGCTGGCGTATCGCAGTCTTGCGTTGGTGTGCTCCATTCCCCTTGTGATGGTATACTCAATCAGCTTTGCACACGTGCAATTATATGTTCTCAAGAAAAGGAAGAAGCTCCTGCCTCAACGCATGATGCGGATGCAGGAGCTCGGGAGAGACTACAAGCGGTTCTGCTCGTCCTGGCCGGTAGCCAAGGCGCGAGTGAATCTCGCGAGTCTCGTGTGTTTTAAAGAAGCCTCCGTGGCAGGTGCACGGTGCGCGGTATAAAACGCAGCATGAGACTTCTCGATCGTTGCCTCCCAAGTGGCAACGATACCGCCTTGCCCCTCTTTGTTGTCCGACAAAGGCAAACCTGCGGCGGTTGCTATAGCAGTGCTCAACGCGGGAAAGCGGAGCATTGTTATATAGCGGAGATAGCAGGAATCGAACCTGCAACGTCGTTGTTAGGAGCCTGACTCCTTATCTCCTATAACGGATAGGTGTATAGCCTTATTCTGCTATACTTAGTACCTACTCTCTCAGCCTCGCACGTGAGGCTGACCGTCAGACACATAATAAAAAGAAATTAAGACTATTTCTTTTTACCGTGTATCTTCTCAGTTCTACGCGCTTCTGCGTCGGCATTGCGCGTAGCCTGGTCACCCATATTAATGGCCGACCAGTCTTTTGACGTTCGCTGCGACGGCGGAATAGCCGCTGCCGCCCGTGAAGCGTCATGTACGCTCATGAGGTATTCACCTCCTCTCTGCCGAAGTCTCGGCAGGATTGTCGGTGAACCCTTTTTCAAGGACGCTCTCGTGCTGAGCGTCTCGAGTTTTGGCATATCTGATGCCAAAACGGGGTCCACTCAGCTGAGCTGTTATTATATATACCAATATACAGCGAGCCTGTCAATCAATATGCGCATGTCTTGCAGAGATTCTCGTTTTGTTCTTACGTTCTGTTTCATTCTATGTACTATTTGCAACAAATGACAGACGACGTAGATTTATTGCACTCAGAAAGTCTTACGCTCACGCTGTAGGAATTAGGTAAAAATAAGCAGAGATAAACCCATTCGTCAGCGCGAGAGCTAAGAATGCCGTATATACTACACCAAAATGTCCTGACCAGAGTAGTAAAAAAAGCTTGCCCATGCCATCTGCTTAGCTATTAGCCACTCCATTCTCTCCTGCAGCGCGTTGCAGCAAGGGCGTATGAACACGACCATCGCGTCACAAGTGCTCGCGCTTAGCGGCTATTCTCGCTCCTGCATACGCCGCAGCAGATCCTCCTCAAAGGCAAGAATGCCTTTGTAGGTGGCTGGGTAGTGGCTAGTATCAGGCAGCTGGAGCTGGGTAATGCAGCGCCACACGGCGGCAATGAGCTGGGCAAACTCATCCAGCTCGGCTTGAGAAAAGCTGGTGCTAAGCTGGTGGATAGCGCCCGTATCCTTATCTGGCTCGACAAACTGCAGCGTGGCTCCGGCAAAGTCGTAGCGAGCATAGTCGCGCGAGTGGCGCACGAGAAGCTCGTAGAACATCAGCTGCTGGCGGTATTTGTGCAGCTTGATCTTCTCGGCATCGGTGCGGCCCTGCCAGCTGCGGGCGGGCTTGCCCGTCTTGTAGTCTGTAACGGCGATGGTATTGGCGGTGTGGTCAATATCGACAAGGTCAAGCGTGCCAGTAAGGCGAGCATCACCAAGCACGACTCCTTGGCCGGCAAAGCTTAGCTCGGTCTTTTGCTCGGGGCGGAAGGTCTGCGTCTCGGCCTGCAAGAAGGCGCTTAGTGAATCAAGCCCCTTGCGGCTAAAGTACGCGAAGTCCTCTGGCCCTAGTGGCTGGCGATTCAGCTCTTGCTCAAAGTCGCCGAGGATATCTTCGACCGGTCGCACCTTGCCAGTGGCGGTAAGATGAGTGTGAGCACGCTGCAACACGTGGTGGATAGCATTACCATAGATGGCATGCGGGCTCGGTGCCTGCGGAAAGCGCAGCAAGTAGTTGGTCAAGAAGGCTGTGGGCCCACCCCGCGATACATCTAAGAAGGCAGTAAGGTGGGTGCTAGAGAGCTTATACTGCTCGAGCATAGGCTGGAGGAGCTGCTGCAAATCGGGCTCGGGCGTGCCAACTGCCGCAAGGCGGCGCTGCCAATCGGTAGTGAGCTGGGTGGTGAGGCTTGGCACATCATTGGGCATGTCGACAGTAGTTGCAGTGAGATCGACGCCGTCGAGGAAGCTGGCTGGCAGCGTTGCTTTGCCAGCATCATCTTGGGTGCTGTAGCTGATAGTCAGGTGGTCGCGCGCCCGCGTCATGGCGACAAAAAAGAGGCGGAGGCGCTCGTCGTACGTATTGCCGGCGGGGGCAATGGCGAGGTTATCTGGGTAGGTGATGAGCGACACGGGTGAGCGTACACGCCGTCCCCAAGTGCTATCAACCGCGCCAATGATATAGACATGGCCAAACTCTAGTCCCTTGGCCTTGTGTGCTGTCATGAGGTTAATGCGGCCAGTATGCGCCTCGGTACGCTGGCGGATAGTGGTGATCGGCGTCTTAAACTGCCGGTGCATACCGAGGAGATCGAGCATATCGGCAAGCCGGAGCGTCTCATCATCACCGCGATATTCCTGGGCGCGGCTGCGCAGAGTCCGCAAGGCCTCAAGGCAGGCAAGATATGCGTCGGGCTGCTCGGCAAGCTTCTCGCGCGAGAAATAATAATCGTACAGTGGTGAGCGGTAATGTACGGTGGGCATAGCAGCGGCCGCTTCGGTAGAGAGGCTAATTGGCTGGTCGAATTGGGCCATCTGCTGCGTCATATAGTCGGTAATCGCGCTGGCTATGGCGGCCTGAGTCTTTTGGCTATCAGCTGGCTGCGGGACACCAAGCAAATCATCGAGCACCATCTCAAGCGGCTGATGCTGCGCCTGCCACGCCATATGGATGAGCCACACCATCAGGGGTTGGAAGGTCGGGCTCGCCATCATTGTCTCGCCCCACGTTTGGTGGTTGCGCCACGCCTGGAGGCTGAGCTGCCAAATATCCTGGCTGGCAAAACCAAAGGCCGGGTGCGCCACCAGCTCTGAGAGCAAGCTATCGGCCATAGGAAACTCCCCTGCTGCTATGGCCTCGATTGCCCGCGCGAGCAGCTCGAGCACCTGAATGACAGGATTATCAAGAATATTGTCGCGCCGCTCGTAATTGATGGCAATACCTGCCGCCTGAAGGTGTGGCACCAGCGCCACCAGCTCGCGGTGGCGCCGAGCCAGGACGGCAATCTCCTCGGGCGGCGTGCCACTGTCGATCTGCTGGCGGATCTGCTGCGCCAGCCATTGGCGCTCGGCTAGGCTGGTGGGCAGCTCGGCCAGACTGACGGCAGTCTGGGCTGGCTGGTGATGGGCCGTGAGCGTCTTATCGAGCTCGGGAAGCACCGCCTCTAACCGGTCGCTCCCCTGAGTAATAACAGCCCGGGCTGGTGTGAGAATGGCGCGACTCGAGCGGTAGTTATCCGTCAAGACGATCAGCTGCACATCACGGTAATGGCTGCGGAAGCGATGAATATTGCTCACATCTGCCCCCTGGAAGCTGTAGATTGCTTGGTCGTCATCCCCCACTGCCATAATATTGGGGCGACCCTCGTGGACTGGACTACTCGTCAGCGAAAAGAGAATACGCAGCTGCGCGAGGTTGGTATCTTGGAATTCATCCACCATGATGTATTGGTACTGCTCCTCGAGGTTAGCGCGCAGCTCAGGCTGGGCATCGAGCGCCTGAGCAAGCTGGAGAATCATATCATCGTAGTCATATAGACCAGCCGCGCTCAGCTCAGTAAGATATGCATCATAGACCTCAGCAAGGGCGCGCAGCTTACCCAGGCGCTTGCGATCTTTTAAGACATAGCTTCCAGTAGCATCCTTCTCGCACCAGTGGTTGCGCCAGGCGGTGAGTGGTGTGGTCTTGCCGCTATCAAGCGTCTCGTCGATCGCTCGAGCCAGGCTCAGTGAAAAGCTATCGGCTAGTGGTGGAATGGTGGGCGGCAACGGCGGCAGTGGCAGCTGAGCTGCCTCACCCGCCAGCGGGGCGAGCTTGCCGGCCATTGGTTTGCTTATTCGCCCGGCGGCAAAGACCTCACTGAGGCGTGGTTCGACGGCCGCTATGAGCGCCTCATCTGCATCAATAACCTGCCGAAGCTCTGCGCTACTCAGGCCAGCCTGCTTGAGCTGGCTAATGCTGCGGCTGATGTCTTGCAGGTAGGTAAACTCACCATTTTGCTTGCTGCTCAACGGGTTATGATGATCGAGCTGGCTCAGGATACTACGCAAAATCTCGTAACTGCCAAGCTCGTCCGTAGGCTTCAGCGATGCACCGTGATAGAAATATTCTCGGTGGTGATTAATCGCCTCACTGCCAAAGCTATGGAAGGTATGGATAGCGACGCGGTAGGCATCTGCCCCAATGATACTGCGCAGCCGCTGGCGCATCGCCGCTGCTCCACTGTCGGTAAAGGTAAGACAGAGAATATTCTCAGGCAGCACATCTGTCTGGCGCAGGATGTTGGCGGCGCGCATGCTGAGTAGCTCTGTTTTGCCAGTACCGGGACCAGCCACGACGAGCAGCGGCCCATCAATCGTATCGACAGCAGCGCGCTGCTGGCTATTGAGGTGCGTGTATCGAGTCGAAAATTCGTGTTCAGACATATCTCCATTATCGCACACTCACCGCCTCGACTCTAGCGGCCAGGCTGAGATTCCGGTATAATAACTATCATGGACTTTGGCAACCACATGGATGTCGCATATGTGCAAAAGGCTCTCGCCGCACGCTTTGGCGTGCAGCTAGTGATCGACCGCGTGGTGGCACGCAATATTGCCGCAGGGCTTGCCGCCAAGGCATCGGTGTTTTTTGCGACAGATGGGCAGCTCTATTGCTTGGTCTATGGGCCATCGCGCCTGCTCCTTGGCGATGTTAAGAAGATCGCTGTGCGAATTGGCCTGCGCGCTGAGACATTCTTCCCGCCCCGCGGTCAGCCAGAGTATTTTGACGAATTTGGCCGGCAGAAGTTTCGTGAGATCTTCCCCGGCTTTGGGCGCATCACCGATCGCGACATCATGTACTATCGCACCCTTGCGCCATATAATCCAGCCCTCATCCTCGTTGATGAAGTGAAGGATGGCCACATTTACCAAGCAGACAGCGATGCGCGCAGTGGTTGGCGGGTTGCCGCGAAGTGTCAATATCATCGAGGAGAGGTAAAATAACGATATGAAGGATTATCTAGCAATCATCCGGCGCAACTTTGTCTCGCCCATCGTGCTGGCGATTTTGCTCCTTGCTATGGCGTTGCTCTATGTGCAGGAGTATCGCGATGCGTGGTTTATATCATTCGTGATCATGGTCAATTCGCTGATTGGTGCCGTGCAAGAGATTCGGGCTAAGCGCGCTCTGCGCAAGCTCGAGCTCATGAGCGCCCCACGCGCCCGCGTTGTCCAGGCCGATGGTACCGTAATCGAGGTGCTTTACGATGCACTGCAGGTTGGCGATACTCTTGTGCTACACACTGGCGATGAGCTACCCGCCGATGGTGTCGTGCTCGATGCAAAAGGTCTCGAAGTAAATGAGAGCATGCTCACGGGTGAATCTGCCGCGGTAGACAAAGCACCCGGTGATACCATCTATGCAGCCACAACAGTAGTAGCGGGCACAGCACATGCTCGCGTCACGGCGGTTGGTAGTGCCACCAAAGCCGGTGCAATCAGCACCGTGCTCAAGCAGTATGCACCGCAGCCCACGCCGCTCCAGCGGGCTATCCAGCGGGCTATTACCGTCCTGACCTATGGGGCAGTGGTGCTGGCACTGCTTATCTTCGCGCGCTACCATATTGCGGGGTTGCAGGCGGTCAGTATCCTCAAGACGATTATCACCGCGGCAATCACAGTCGTGCCAGAGGGGCTGCTCCTGGCAAGCTCGCTCTTGCTTGCCTTTGGCTCACTGCGCCTGGCTCAGGCTAAGGTCTTGCCTCAGAAGCTTTCAGCGATTGAAGCAATGGCACTGCTTGGCGTGCTCTGCGTGGATAAGACGGGTACCTTGACAAGTGATGACGTTATCTTCGAGCACGCTGCGTCGTTCGACGCATCGACCAGTGATGAACAACTCGCCCACTACGCTGCCCTGGTTGCGCACGAAACTAGTGGTGGCAATGCGACTGGCCAGGCAATTCTTGCCGCGCACCAGGCTCCCGCCGCCCACGTCCAAGAGGTGATGGCGTTCTCATCGAGCCGGAAAATGGCGGGGGTGCGGGCCGAGATTGCTGGCTCAGTACAGACGCTGATGCTAGGCGCACCAGAGTTTGTGGCGCGGCTTGCCCCACTCTCATCAGCCCAGCAAGCTCAAATCGACGCCTGGGCAAATGACGGCCTGCGTGTTCTCCTGCTCGCCCGCTTTGCCGACAGCAGCGTGCCACTTAAGCAGCTCACCGCAGGCTCGGGTCAGCCGCTGGGAGCAATTGTCTTGCGTAACAGTCTGCGTCATGGCGTAGTCGATACCGTGCGATTTTTACAGGGCCAAGGAGTGACGATTCGCGTCATTAGTGGAGATAACCCACGGACGGTCAGCTATATCGCGAAGGCAGCGGGGATCCATCAGCCTGAGGCAGCTATCACCGGGGCGGAGCTTGCCCAGCTCGATGATGCAGCCTTTGCTCAGGCAGCCGATACCCACACAATCTTTGCCCGCGTCTTACCCGAGCAAAAGGAGCGGCTCATCGCTCACTTCTCAGAGCAAGGGCGGTTCACTGGCATGGTGGGCGATGGCGTTAATGATGCCTTGGCGCTCAAGCGAGCCGACCTTGGCGTGGCAATGTATGCTGGTGCACCGGCCAGCCGGCGCGTTGCCGATATTATCCTGCTCAACAACTCCTTTACGTCTCTACCCCTCGGAATGGAGCTAGGCAATCGCATCATGCAGGCCATTGAGCTTATCGGCGTGCTCTTCTTCCATAAGATTATCTATGGTGTCGTGCTACTGGCCATTACCCTCACCCTCGGCATTATGTACCCATATGCGCCGCGCCATCTTACCTTTATGAATATCTTCCTCGTGACAATGCCGACCATTATGTGGACGCTCTTCCCACCCTCACCGCGGCACCGGATTGACCCCCGGCGCTTCTGGCACGATACCCTGCTGGCGGTGGCACCAATTGCAGTGCTCACGGGAGTAGCGGTCGCTAGTGTGTATTGGCTTGGCCGCACACTCTACCCAGATCGCCTTGGCGAGGTAGCAACGATGACAGTGCTGGTAGCAACCTTCTACGGCGTGTATCTGGTATTTTTGGCTGGCCGCATGCTTGGCATCCAGCTCGACAAGCGGGCCCACCTTGCTCGCACGCTCTACATGCTCGCGGTATTGCTCGTAACAGTGGTGAGCTTTGGCATCATCCCACTCCGCCAATTCTTCGACTTCACCCCGCCAAACCTACTCCTCCTCTGGCCCAGCATTGCCATTATTATTCCAGTAACCATGCTGCAGTGGTGGTGGGCGTGGCGTGTGAGCCGGCGCTTTGCGGTGGTGTCTCATGCTGAGTAGCGCAAAGTAATTAGTTTGACATACTTGCATTAACAGGGTATTATAGTATTTTTAGAATTAACACAATAAACTAACCCTCGGGAAGGAGTGGCTATTATGTCGAATAATACGGATAGATACGATAAGATTATACGCAGAATGTTAGACGAGCCTGTGACGCTTGTGCAACGAATGAAGAAGTTAGTAAGCTGATGTTGTTCATCAGTGAGCTGACACTTGGCCCCTATTCTCCCACTGAGGAAGAGTGGAAACAGATGGAAAATGTGCATGGTCTTCCCTCGGCTGATTATTACTTAAATATTTCTAAAAAGTTGGGAAGGTTTCTAGACGCTTCTGTCGCAGACGGCGACCCTCAGACAAAAGGCGAAAACGACAACCTCTGATTCAGGCATTCATACAATGGCAATCGTTCTCTAATCAGATTATTCCGAAGGCGTCCGTGAAGATATGTCACCTAATCATAATTTACGTTCATTCTGACGCACATCCGCTCCGGATATAACTATTTTCAGACAACCTAGCGAGACGAGTGTCAATGGTTGAATTTAAGCAGTCGGACGACAGAGATCATGACATTGGCCTCGACAACGTCCCCGATAGCCTTATCCCTGATAACTTTGACGACTATCTGGCTCGGGTAGCAATTCATGGAACCGCAGGGGCGTGCGGAAGAACGGAAAAGTACACCACCCCCACGCGATCCCATCAACGACATGCCAGATCGCTTTACGGACAACTTCGACGAAATTATGCAGCGAATCTACGAGTATGGCGTTATTGAAAGAAAGTACCATGCTGAACAGGGATTAAGTGAACAAGACTATCTTCAAACAGTAGCAAATACGATCACCACACTCTAAATTCATCTACCCACAACAGTCACACTTGATTTAAAATGCAAGTCGAGATATGTTTGATATAGCATTAATGTAATAAAGGAGTATATATGTCATCCATTAACCCAACGTCGAGTTCAGGCAAAAAATACGACTACGACAAACCAGTCACCATCACCTTTACCGCGAAAGAATGGTTTGATCTCACTGGGGCAATCGATGAGCTTACGATGGGCGACTATGCGCCTGACATAAAAGGATGGGAATGGCTACAAGAGGTGATGGGTGTTGCAGATCGACAGACAATCAACAACTTGAGCGACAGGATCACTTACGCATGCCACCAAGAGCTCGATAACTGATTAGGCCACAATGCAAAGACGGTGAACCTCCTTGAATGCCAATTCTTCTGACGGTCAAGCAAATCCTTCTCCAGATAATGCGAAGGAAGAGGCGCCAGATCGCTACATTCCAGACAATCTCGACGAAATTATGCAGAGAGTCTACGAGCATGGCATTGTTCAGAGAAAACATCACATCCAACAGGGCATGAGTGAGCAAGAGTATCTTCAAACGACAAGAGACACTATTACCTCACCTTCTATCATTGCTGAACTTCAGCAGCATGGCGGTCCTACATGGCTATATGGTCGTAAGTTTGGAGATACTGAACAAGTTGTCGTAGTCCCCTAATATAGAGTGAGGCGGGAGTTAATGGAAATCAGAGTGTCACGCCCCTACGATGCACCATCATACCCATACGCAAACGCCCCTGTCAAAGGCGACAAGCAGAATATATCACCGTGCGACTTTGGGTGGTAGCGAGCAACACACTGACCTCCCTCTCCCATTGCTGCGCGAAGAATGTTGCGCGAGTCGGGTGATGAATTTTGCCCGATACTAAGCAGTGGCGATATGTTGCCGTACTCACTATACGGCTGCCACGACGAGCAGCCACCAGAGCAATCGGCAAAAGGCTGAGCTTGGAGCAGCTTCTGGCGTGTCTTCGTGTCTGTGACGTAGCCAAGCACTGTGCCACTTGGGCTTTCGCGGCTGAGCTGAGGCGACCCTTTGCTATATTTGACATCGAGCGATTGCGTATACTCGCGAGAAAAGCGCTGCTTAAGCGTCTCAGTTGCATTAACCCGTGCGAACGGTGCATCCAAAAGCAGATAGGGAAGCCCGTACGTAATAGCACTGTACGTCATAAGGAGAACCCCAACGATAATAATCTTTCTTCGAGTAGAGTGTCGCATAAAACTTATTATAACCTTATTACCTGGCTATGCCAATTAAGATAAACGCTCTCTCATTTCCTCGTGATCCTTGACGATTGAGACCTATAGCAATGTAAGCAAAAGAGCGGCCGATACAGCATAGAGGAGAGTGTATGTGATATGGAGTGGCATATTCCATGCAAGATATGTTTTTACTGTCTTCTCATCATCCAATCGCTGCGCACCATTGACAAAAAATTCCGCCTTGGCAAAGCCAGTTACCACATGAGTGGTAAGCATGAGAAATGGAACAGCCGCTGCAACCACGAGTGGAGCCGGCCCTCTCGTATAGTTGGTAGCGAGAGAAATTATCGACAACATTGCGTGGCCAACCAATACAGCTGTGTGGTAGATCTGCACTCGAGTATTATTATGAAACAGTGCCCAATTTTGAGATGCGCCAGGTATCTTGTGTTTTAAAATATAATCAAAATAGCGTCCTAAAGTAATAGTATACATAAGCATCATCCCAGCCATAAGAGCTGTATAGATAACCTGCATTTGTATCATGAATGCGCTCATTTTTGTATTTCCTTTCTCAATGTCTGAATCGTGAAGAATCACTTTTTTATAAGAGCGATATAAAGCCACTACGTAAGCCGGTCAAGCACCACCAAATGCTCACTGTGCGGCGTGCGAGGGAAAAAGTTGTAGCCTCGGTGATAGGCAATGCCGTAGTGCGTGGCAAGAAGCGCCACGTCGCGCGCCTGAGTGACGGGGTTGCAACTGAGGTAGAGGATGCGCTGCGGCTGGGTGGCGAGGAGTTTGGTAATGACATCGGTGTGAAGACCGGCGCGTGGTGGGTCGAGGATGATAAGCGCATCACTAGTAATATACTCCAGCGCTTGCTCGCTGGGTGCGAGAATGGCCTGCGCCTGGCCTGTGCGGCCCAGCTGACAGATGTTGCGCTGCATTTCGCGCACTGCATCGGCGTTGATCTCCACTAGGGTGACGTTATCACTACCGATCGTCAGGCCAATCGTCCCCACCCCGGCATAGAGGTCAAGCGTGGGCCGGGACGTGCCATCCTGCACTTGGACGAATCGCTGCATGTCACGCAGTGCTTGCTCGTAGACTGGTAGATTAACCTGGAAGAACCCTTCGGTGGCGTAGCGAAATGGCACGCTAAGAATGGTATCTTGTAAGACAGGATCGCCAAAGCATGCCAAGCGCTCGGTGATCCGACTGGCCGGTGAACGGGGGTCGGAGTAGATAATCTCGCCGCCCTGAGCTGGCAAAGCGGCGGCTTCGTCTGGGCTGATAACATCCCTCAGGCGGTCTTTGGTATAAAGTTGCCATACGCAGTTGCCCGCTTGGTCGCAACGGATGAGCAGCGTCTTGAGCTGGCGCGCCGTCACCTGCTTGGTGCGCAGCAGGTCGCGCACCTGCCGGGCGAGTTGGTTGATCTCTGGCCGAGCTAAGCTCGTCCCGTCAACGACAATCTTACCCTTGCTTCCCCGCCGAAAGAACGCGAGGTCAAGCGTCTCGGTACCATCTGGTGCACTGTCGCTATACCAACTGAGCTCAACTTTATTGCGGTAGCCATAGGGTACATCATCGCAAAAAACGTCAATTGGCTCTGGCAAGACAATATCGTGCAACTCAAAGGCCTCCTCGATTAGCGCTGCCTTATAATGCTGCTCGCTCGCCAGCGGCATAATTTGCCATGGGCTGGTGCTGAGGTAACTCTCGGGGTCGCGCGGCGTGATACGCTCGGGCGAAGCGGTCAGCACTTCAGCCACCACTCCTTCAACGAAGTGCGACTTCTTCTTGGTGATGCGGATAGTGACGGTCTCGCCCGGTAACCCACCCCAGACGAAGGCTTTGCGGCCATCATCAAGTGTGCCAAGGGCTTGCCCACCACCGACGATCTTTTCGAGCTGGATTGTTGCGAATGTTGGTTTTCTCATTATAGTCTAGTATACCATGTGTCGCGAGGTGATGGCGGCGTCGATGAGTGTTGTGTGGAGCTTCTCTATTTGCCTTGCTGCCACTGCCAGGTGGTGACTATCGGGTGGTCGGTGTGGCGCTCGCGTGCGTGGGCGAGGCACTGCTCAATCGCTGCGTGGCAATGCTCCATGAGACGCTGGGCATCGTCTGGAGAGATAACGCCTGTTGCGCTAAGGCATGTTGCGGCGGCAATAGCAAGATCATAGCGGCTAGCCTGCTGGTTAATGAGGCTCGTCATGAGCGTGTCGCCGCACGGTGTCAGGCCAAAGCTATGGATATCAAACTGCCGACCATCGACCCCATAAGCAAAGAGCGTTGCCGCAAGGGAGCGCTCTTCGCCCGGGTAGGCGATAATCACCGGCTTGGTTGTCGTCACCGTGCGCGCGAGCGTTCGCTGCGAGACAGGCTGAGCAAGCGTGCCAAAGCCACGCGGCGTGAGACTCGAGATATTGACGCAGCGCACCCGGACAGCTGGGCAAGAATGAGCGATGAGCTCAATAGCGGCCAGTACCTCTGTGGTAGCAACGTCGCCACACGCGGCAAGCACAATATCTGGGTTGGCGTGGCTGGCGAAGTTCCACGTGGCAAGACCCGCGTGCATTTGGGCTCGAGCCGCCTTGGTGGTGAGCCAGGTAGGCTGCGTGGTATCGCTGGCATGCAATATATTGATCGCCTGCGTGCTCGACAGCATCATATCGAGCGTCACCACCGCGCAGTTGCTATCGGCTGGGAAGTAGACCGTTGTGGGGGCGTCTCGCTGATCAAGCGCATTGGTTATCTGCTCGGCACTCTGGTGCGAGAGGATGGTGTTGAGGCTCGGTAGTGGCACATTGCTTGGCTGGCTCGACAGAGCTGCGGTATACGAGCGACTTGCCGCGCTCATGTCCTCATGCAGGGACGCTCCAACGAAGACACTTTGCCTCCCCTGCTCCAGATAGCCAAGCTGCATACCGCGTAACGCATGTGCTGCTGGGTAGCTCATCATATGGCCATCTGGCGCGTGTGGTGCTACGCTGGGCTGGCTGCCCCACTGCCAGGCTCGCGGGTTTGATGCAAAACGCTGAGCGAGCGTACCACTCTGCAGCGACGGACTTATAAAAAGCCGAAAGCTATCTGGCGCTGCATCCTTGGCAAGATCGGCCAGATACGAGCTAACACCGGAGAGTGTATTGCTGCGCTGCGTGCCAGGTGGCGTCGCGACGACTGCATAGGGCTCAATAGCCGGCCGGCGCAGTAACGTAGCCGACAGAGCGGGCTGCGTAGCGGTGAGCTGAGCGGTGCGTGAGGAGGAGTCATTATCAGCATGAGCTGCAGCCGTGTGCGGCAGAGCCTTCGTCTCGACGAAGGTGAGATTGCCTGCTGCGTCAAACAGATTCTCTGGCTCACACCATGCAAGCACGTGAGCAAGCCATGCCTGCGTGCGCGCCTGGCTCGAGTCAGTACCATCTGCTTTGCGGTGAGCAAGCGCTGCCTGTGCCCGGGCAATGCTTGATGGCTGAACATCGCCACTATCATGCTCGGCTGGAGCGGGCGCGTTCTCTTGTGCTTCGTGCTCAGCGAGTAACGCCTCAAGCTGTTCTGGAGTACGCACAAGCAACAGTGGTCGGCGGACTTTGTGCGGGCGTAGCTGGGCTGGCTGGCGCAAAGCAGTAGTGCGCTCAGTTGCCCAGGCGAGCGCAGCAGTATAGTCTGCGTCTGGCTGGCGCGGGTCGGCTGTGGTGCAGTCAACGATTCGTGGCTCATACCCATAGCCAATGAAAAGTGCAAGCAGCTCGTAGGTGGAAAGCGTAGCGAGCAGTGTCTTGGGCCGCAGCTGGATGATCGGGATAATCGTGCCGTCAGCTGCTGGGCTAAGGAGCTTTGCCAGGTGCCACGGGGTATCGTCTTGGGCGACCGCGCTATCAACCAAGCAGTAGATCATTTGCTCTGGTTGGCCAAGTGCCCTGCCGCTTGCCTGAGCGAGTGCACCACCAAGACGAGCGTCACAGAGATGTATTGCGTCAGACAATGAAGTTTGCGGGTTGTGTATTAACGTGCAGAGCACATCAATCCCCGCTTGTGAGCGAGTAATATCGCAGCCAGGTTGTAACATATCATAGACGAGCGCATGAGCGCGTGCTGCCGCCCATCGCTCGCGATCGGTAATAATGAGCGGCGCTGCGCCATCCGACTGAGCATACTCCGCAATCTGAGCCAAGCTAAAGCTCAGCGCGAAGTCTGCCGCAAGTGCTGCCCGGAGCTCATCCGAGTAAAGCTGCTTTATATCGCTTGGCTGTAACGGCTGACCAGCTGGCAGTGTGCGCCAGAGTGCATGCTGTGCTAGCACAGTATAATAGGCCGCTTGCCGGTAGCGCATCGTCATCCCACCATTCGTATCCATTGCTTCTAGTATACACGCTTGTGCTTGCTGACGGAATAGGCCGAAGCGAGATTATGCGCGTTTACGACGCATAGGCTTGTTTGCTACACTAGCAGTATGAAACGACGTGTTGCTAGCCATGGCCAACATTTTTTGCGTAGCCCCCGCGTGGCGGCTATCTTACTGGGCCATAGTACCATCCGCCGGCGCGATACGGTTTATGACCTCGGGGCAGGTAGCGGCGTCATTACGAGCGCCTTAGCGCGGCGCTGCCAACAGGTGGTAGCAGTCGAGAATGAGCCACGTGCGCTCGATGCTCTGCGCAGGCATACTGCAGCCGTACCACATGTCCGCATTATCGCGGCCGATATCCGCCAGCTTACGCTTCCTACTGAGCCATATAAAGTATTTGCCAATATCCCCTTTGCGCTCAGTGCCGATATCGTGCGGATGCTCACCGCTGCCTCCACCCCACCACAGGCGATCTATCTTATCGTCCAGCGCCAATTTGCGTCGAAGCTTGTGCCGAGCGATCGCCACTTTACGGCAGCACTGGGCGCTCAGCTGGCACCGTGGTGGCAAGCGCGGATCCGCTACCGCTTGCGCCGGACAGATTTCACGCCACCACCCGCCGTCGATACAGTACTGCTTGAGCTCTTGCCGCGCACCGAGCCCTGGCTGCCCCGCGATCAGCAGGCAGCGTACAGCCAGTTTGTGGCGCAGCACTACGCCGAGCCGCGGCGCTTCACTGCCCTGCCGCGAGTCCAGCTTGGCATCAACCCTGAGCGTAAGCCATCAGAACTCCAGCCTAGGCAGTGGGTGCAGCTGTATCAAGCAATGCAGATGAAATAATAATAAACTTTCTAAACCAGGGTGAGCGGTCTACTGGCAAACACCCTACGATACCTACAGTGGCTCATAATGATAGAACCGGTTGCTGTCGTGTGCACGTGCATTGGTGATAATATGTGCCGGGCGCGTGAGGTCGCGATGTTGCTGGCGGTAAGCGCGCGTTGCGGTAAAGACGGTTTGCTGCTCAGGCACAGTAGTAACAACGCGCAATCGGTCGTTATAGCGGGCAATCATTTCATACATTGGTTGCTCCGTCTCGGTCACGGCAAGGGTCATGGGGCGGTCAACCCGCACATTATCACCCTGGAGTTGGTCGTTGAGAAGTTTGACGTCGCTGGAGTAGTGGGCAAGAACCTCTGGGTTGTAGCGATAGGTCTCGGCATAGCGCCCGATGCCAGTAAGGGTGAGTCCACCAATCAAGAGAGCCATAGGTAGCAGCCCAGCCACCCGAGCGTAGGGGTTGCGTGGAAACATCTTATACCAGTGGTTAATCAGCCATGCCACGCCAAATGCAATGATGATCGCCACCACCGGAAAGAGTGAGGTCACCAGCTGTGGATTACTAATCACCACGCCCAGCAACGGCAAGCCCACTAGAAGCGCTGCGTAGCTGCGTGCTGTATAGTAGTGGCTCAGGAGCGAGGCAAGACCAATCAGCATAATTAAAATCATACCGACCGAGTACAATGGCTGCACGAGGTACGATTTGTTTGACGTAAAGAGCCCAAAGAGTGTGACGCCAAGGTGGCGAAGGTTCGCCCCCACATTGATCGATTCGAGCGGCAAGCCAAAGAGCTGCTTGAGTACATCATGGTTAGTGATGCTTGCGTAGATAAGTGGCAGCATCGCCACGAGGCCAATGACGGTTGCCAGAGCAAGGCGGCTGCGCTGTACGCGCAGAATTGTATAACGAGCGTGTGGATGAGATACCCCCAGAATCCCAAGTGCGACAACGACATAGATACCAAGTGGCGCATACAGCAGGAGTGCCGCCAGCACACAGGCCGTCACTTTCCAGAGAGTGGAGAGAAACTTCTTCGTCCGAATGGCGCGCGTTGCGGCATAGAGCAGCCACACGGTGAGACAGCTAAAGAGTATAGCTGGCGTGCCATCTTGCGCCAAGAAAAGAAACTGCGCCGTCATCGTCACGAGTATTGTTGTAATAAGCGCAATGTTCCGGGAAAACCAGGAGCGAAATAGAAGAAGTAGCCCAAGCGCTGTCATCAAAGCAATCGCCATAGATGGTAGCTTCACCGACAGTGGTGCCACGCCGAGCCCTGCAAAGCTTAATTTTTGCAAGCCATGATATGGCGCATTGATAACCATAGCAGGAGTAAGATTCTGGAAGGATAATTGGCTGCTTTGCAGCGCGCTATCGAGCTCACCCTGCCGCAACTCACCAGGGATAAACAGCCCAGCCAGCACAACTGCCGCAATAATTGCTACCACTACAAAGCCATAGCCGAGGCTATACCGCCAGCGGTACAAATGGTAGTCGACAACTTGCTTTGCCATATTGCCCTATTATACCCGAGTTTGCGGGGGTGCTCAAGAGCGAATCGCCTACCCTTTGCGTGTTCGTAGTAACACATACCACAGATAAAGCGAGCCAAGACCAGAGATAGCCAGGCCAAGAGCAGCACCAGCCGTCGTCTGGAGAAAAGTGTGTGGACCGAATCCATCTTGAACAAAATAGTGGTGATAGAGATATACGGCCGCTAATGCGACAAAATAACCAAGGATGGCCACAAACGCTGCTGCTTGCTGACGGTACGGCGCAATCGCTGAACGCAACGTGCGAATAATGACATAGGCGGCTTGCCCAGCAAGGTTGATTGCATAAACAAACATAATGAACATGGTGATATACTCTTGTGGCTGCGTCCCCTCAAAGCCAGTCGACGCGCGGTAAATAGCCATCGCTTCAACAAAGGCGAAAAAGGCGCCACTAAAGATAATACCGCAGCAGACAAGAATGATAGCGAGCCGCTCGATGATTCTGCGCGGTGTCTGAGTCATTGTGGTTGTTGCTTGAGCTACGGCCATAGAATCTCCTTCATTGCACTACGGTGTTTATGGTTGTATTGTAGCAAGTTCTATATAATAGGTGCACCCACTCGATACCATAAATAGCATTTATGTGAGCGACACCGCCTCATTATTCGCTTGCCGCATTGATGCTGACCATCCCAACTGATACCACAGGTATACCGCGCCGAGTGTGATCATGATAATACCCATCAGTACCGCTAGAGGATTGGCAAATGCCATGATGTCCTGCTGTGATTGACTATGTATGAGCGCATTGTATCCTATCTCGACACCCGCGAGCAGTGGATAGAGCAGTGTAACACCGAGCCCAAACCCTTCTTCGTGGTAACGCTGCCCCGAGCGACGGGTGTAAGCATGGATTAACGCAATTGCCTCAATAATGAGGACAATCCCGAGTATCCAGAATAAGCCTACAACAATATATTCTATCCAAATCAGGAACGCAAACGGCCCAATGGCAGAGACTGCTACTGCCCAGCCAAGATAGATGAGCCACCCAGCAGTGCCAAGGAGGCCAAGTGCTCCACCAACCATCGCACAGCGAACCAGTGGTGAGCAGGACGGTGAGGGTGAAGACGATTCTTTAGTGGGTTGTGTGCGTGGTGATGTCGTGTGAGTTGCCATCGCTGTAGTTCTCCTATGCTTAGTAACTATAGCATAGCATCAATCATGTCGCCTGTCGAGGCTCATAAAGCGCAGCCGCTCGGGATGGAAGTAGAGTTGGATTTTGCCCACTGGGCCATTGCGGTGCTTGGCAATGATGAGATCGGTGATATTTTGGAACTCGGGATTGTCTGGCTCGTAGTAGCCAGGCCGGTAGATGAAGGAGACAATATCAGCGTCTTGCTCAATCGAGCCCGATTCACGCAGATCGGCCAATTGCGGCACTGGCGGGGTGCGTGATTCCACCGAGCGGCTTAGCTGGCTTAGAGCAATGACCGGTACATTAAGCTCGCGGGCAATCAGCTTGAGCCCGCGCGATATCTCACTCACCTCTTGAACACGGTTGCCATTGTGGTTGCCATTGGCCTGCATCAGCTGCAAGTAGTCAACGATCACTAGTCCAAGCTGCTGGTCGTGCATGGCGCGCCGTGCCTTGGTACGCATTTCGAGGACGCTCAGGCCTGGCGTATCATCGATGAAGATTGGCGCTTCGGCCATCTCACCCATTGCCTCGGAGAGCTTAGCCCAGTCATCATCACTGAGGTTACCAGTGCGGATATTCCAACTATCTACACCACTGGCATCAGCGAGCATGCGGTCGGTGAGCTGCTCCTTGCTCATCTCAAGTGAAAAGAAGAGAACGGGCTTTTTCTCGATCGTTGCGACATTGTAGGCGAGGTTTGTCACTAGTGTCGTCTTACCCATGGCGGGGCGAGCCGCAATGATAATAAGGTCGGAGCGTTGCAAGCCAGCCGTCATCGTGTCGAGGTCGCGGTAGCCCGTGCGGATGCCACGCAGCTGCCCTTTGTTGCGGTGCAGCTCCTCAATACGGTCGAAGCTATCGGTGAGAATACTCTCCAGGCTAACGAGGTCTTGCTTGAGTGATTGGTCAGACACACTAAAGAGCTCTGCCTCAGCCTTTTCGAGCAGCTCTTGGGTGGTGGTGTTTTCGTCGAAGCCAAGTTGGCTAATATCGGCACTGGCTTTAATGAGTCGTCGCCGCACTGCTTTTTGGGCGACAATCTCGGCATAGCTACTGGCGTGCGCTGCAGTGGGGACATAGTTGGTAAGCTCGGTCAGATAGGCCGAGCCGCCTACCTCGGCAAGCTGGTCTTTTTTTTGTAATTCATCGGTCAGGGTAAGAAGGTCAACTGGCTTGTGCCGCTCGTAGAGGCGCATCATCGCCCCAAAGATCGTCGCGTGGCGCTTGTCATAAAAGTCTTCTGCGCCGACGTGTTCGCTAGCATCGGCCAAAACTTCTTCGTCGATAAGTACCGCACCAAGCAAACTCATCTCAGCATCGAGACTTTGTGGTGGTACTTTGCCTTTTGGTTGAGGTGATTGGTCAGCCATCGATAGTAATCTCTTCTCCTCCCCCCATCATAGCAAGAATGGCGGCTTTTTGGCGATCTTTGGGCGGCTTACTGGTAGCTAAGATGGCAATCTCTGCAGTAATGCCAAGGCGGTGCAGTGCTGCGCTGAGTGTGGGGAGGGCGCGATCGATCTGCATTTTGGCGAATTTTTTGCCAGCGTAGATCGTTAGTGTCTGGCCGTCAAACGCGTGCCCTGCCTTGGCGAGGTACGTGCGTGCTCCGACTGCTCCGACCGCATCGAGAAACTGCTCCCATGGGAAGTCGATTGGCATGGAACTTGCTGCGGGCGTTTCATCGTTTGCTGGAGAAGCGGTTGATTGCTTGGCTGGTGTATGATCAGCAGCGGAAGCACCTGGAGCACCAGATTGACCAGCCGATGATGCTGCCGCACCATCTGTCTCCTGACGAGGAGAGCCTGAAGAAGGAGCTACAGGAGATGTTTGCGATGATGATGCAGCTGGTGAGTGGGTATATGGCGCAACTGGCTCACTGACGGTAGCGGGCGATGGCTGACGATGAGGCGCAGGCGCTGTGACTGATGGCGCTGCCCGGCTTGCAAGAGCGGTAAGCAGCGCAATGCGCGGCCAACCGGCTCGCGGTACAGCCAGTAGTTTGTCGAGTAATGGCAACAGTGCTGCGTCCTCTACAACGCGCTGACGCGCGATACCAAGTAACTGCTCGGCAAGAAGTTCAGCTGGTGTGCCGGCCGCCTCAGCCTCATCGATCAGTTGAGCGGCGCGGCCAATATCTGCCGTGGCATAAGCAGTCAGCAGTTCCTCTACTAGCTCATCCTGCGCAAGGCCCAGCACTTCTGTGACCATCGCGCGGTCGATTGTCTCATCGCTCAGTGAGCGCAGTTGGTCGAGCAAACTAATGCTGTCGCGGAAGCTTCCCTTCCCTTGCTCCGCAATCAGCTCGAGCGCATCGGGTGTAATGGCAATATTCTCTTGCTCAGCAATAAACGCCAAATGCTTGGCTGCATCACGCGGGCTAATTGCTCGGAAATTGAAGCGTTGCACCCGGCTGAGGATCGTCGCGGGGAGCTTGTCGGCGTCGGTGGTCGCAAGAATGAAGACGACATGCTCGGGTGGCTCTTCTAGCGTCTTGAGCAAGGCGTTAAAGGCCGACTTGCTGAGCATATGAACTTCATCAATGATGTAGATCTTTTTTGGACTGCTGGTTGGTGCAATTTGCACCTTGTCGCGCAAATCACGGATATCCTCCACCGAGTTATTACTTGCTGCGTCGATCTCGATAATATCAAGATGGGTTGACTCATCGGTGTATGGCAGACCGTTGATCTCGTGCGCCAAGATACGCGCGATCGATGTCTTACCCACCCCACGTGGCCCCGTTAGGAGATAGGCATGGGCAATATGCCCATGAGCAATTGCCCGCTGCAAAATCCGCGTGATATGCGACTGCCCCACAATCTCATCAAGCGACCGACTCCGATACGTCCGATATAGTGCTCTGCTCATTTGCTATATTATACCGCAGAATGGATGGAGATGCGATCGAAGTGTTAGCTTCTGCATTGATCCTATACATGCAATTGTACAAAACCGCCACAGGATGGTAGTATGTGGTCTGTAATTAGTAAGCAAGGAGTCTCGTAGATGATCGATATGAACAACCTCAACCAACAACTACAACTCGGCCGCGAAGAACTCGCTGCAAACGACAAAGCAATCCTTTCACTACAGCGCCGTATTGCGATCTGGCGAGCAATGATCGATGAGAACGACGCCGACCTCTCATATCACATTCGTCTCCGACTCAATACGATGTGTGTCCGCCACGTACAAGATGTTTGGTATCGTGCTTTCCCTGATGATTCTGGAGTCGAAGATCTTCTCACGCTCGCACAGAATGTTGCAGATGGACAGGCTGATCCAGCAGAAGCAGAGGAGCGTGCACGCAGCTACTTTGAAGAGCTCCTCTTCGATGTGGAGCTCGACAGTATTACCGAGCCAGCAACCTTCGTGGCCGATGCCGCAGCTAGTGCTGTGATGTCAGCCTGCCACCGAGATCTGTACTACGAAGTCGATATGGATAGCGATCTCAAGGATGATGATTTACTGCCAGATTCCCTCGATTTGAGCTACGCCTGCTCGGCTGCTGCTGCTCGCGGGTTGAATTGGCAGGCTGCAGAAGATGTTGATGTTAACGCTCGTCGCGCATTTTGGACATGGTATCTTGATGAGGCGATTCCTGCAGCAATGAATGGTAAATCACTAAAGTAATTAACTATCAAACAGTAGTCAATTTATTTTGACTATATGTGCTTAGTAAACGAAAGTATAAAAAATTGCACTTTAAAACAACAGCTGCTACTGTGTGTAGCGGTTGTTGCTTTTTATAATATACCTGTAGAGGCATAACATGATCTGTGTATACCTCAGCAGGTATACCTGCTATAACGGTGCTTCCACCGCTGCCCACGTCGCGTCGGGTTTGTCCTCAGGGATGATGACGGTAACTTGATGGCCAATCTCAATCCGGAAGAATGTCACACTTGCCAGCAGGATCCGGTATTCTCTCCCCTGTGCTTCCACGTAGTACGCGCCATCGTGTTGGGTGAGCGTGCCGATAATCTGCTTGCGCTCCACTCGCTTGATTTGCTTGTAGATAAAGCCACCATCGTCGGCAATTGTCAGCTTGAGCTTGTCACCCTCAACAAGCTTAGACTTACTGGCGTAATTGGCTGGCACGGGATAATTCTTACCGTCGGCATCGACCATTACCTGCCCGTCAAAGATACCTTCGACTATTTTGCCTGACACTTCTTCACGACTATTGCTTGGCACGACGACTTCGCCATCGTCACCAATAATACTCATCAATAATTCCTTTGCAGCGGCTAGGTTTGTCTCTGCCTCTTGAATCAGCGATCGCAATCGCTTCACCTGTTTCTCTGGTAGTTCAGACATATTTTCTCGCAATTCCTTGTCTGTTTTCTTAGTTGTCAACCCATTATATAGCGATGGGGTGGGGCCTTGTCAAGGCACTTGGTGGTTATCCACAGCAATAACAGGGGTAGCCAGTAGTTCGTTGTAAAAATGGTCAGATACTTAGAACGCTTCGTCATTGGCTAATCTCTGACGGGAAACCGCGGAGCTTATCATAGCTGCAGACGGCCTTCTTGAGCAACTGGTCGATGTGAACATTGCAGAATATTGCTATATGAGAGAGTAATTCCCAGTAACCCAACGATCGACCAGCAGATCGTCCCAACGATACTAATATGCAAGGTATAGCACACAGTAGCGATGAGACCTATCATCTCAATTATGTAGCCAGAAAAGATCACCTGGCAGAGACGTATAATCGCTCTGTCTTTATCTAGTGCCTTCCATCGCAACTCCCTGCTGGTAATGACCAGCAAAAAATACCACGGCAATGGACCGGCGGCAACTACTAGAACGATGGCAGTGACAGTCATGCTACTCATGATATTCTCCCTTCCTCGGAGATGCAAAACCCAACCAAAAACACACCCAAGCGGGTGTGCTGATGGTATCAATGCAGTCGGTAGGGTGATTACGCCAGTTCGACGGTAGCGCCAGCCTCTTCCAAGGTCTTCTTGGCAGCTTCAGCGTCGTCTTTGCTGACCTTTTCCTTGATTGGGCTTGGTGCGTTGTCGACCAAAGCTTTTGCCTCACCCAGGCCAAGGCCAGTGAGTTCCTTAACAGCCTTGATGACAGCAACCTTTTGGCCACCAACTTCTTTGAGGGTGACGGTGAATTCGGTCTGCTCGTCTTCAGCAGCACCAGCGTCGGCGGCTGGGCCAGCGACAGCAACTGCAGCAGCGGCTGGCTCAATGCCGTATTCGTCCTTGAGGACATTTTTGAGTTCGTTGACTTCCAGAACGGTCAAAGCAACCAGTTCTTCGGCCAGTTTTTTCACATCTGCCATGATGGATTCCTTTCGATAATGTGCGGTAGAATTACCTCACGAGTTATTGTCTGCATAGTGCAAACGTTAGTACAATGCTGCGCTTGGTTACGCAGCTGCTTTGGCGTCTTCGATGCCATCGAGCAGCGCATGAAGGTTGCCCGAAAGTGCGTTGGTAGTGTCGTGTACTGGCGAGAGCAGCTGTGCCACCACTTCGGCCACCAGCTGATTCTTGCTCGGCAAGCCAGCCAGTGCAGTGACGTCGGCTGTGTTGAGAGCTTCACCTTCGCCACTAAAGCCAGCAACCAACTGAACTGTTGGATGCGTCTTGGCAAACTCGTGCAACACCTTCGCTGCCATCACTTCGTCATCTGGCGAGATTGCATACAGCAACTGCCCAGCCAGGGCCGAAGTGTCGGTATTTTTGTAGGTGTCATGCTGCGCAAAGGCAACACGCACGAGACGGTTCTTCACCACCTTAATGACAACACCAGCTTCGCGAGCTTCGCGGCGCAACGCCTGCAGATCTGCCACACTTGTCCCTTGGTAGGTCGCGACGGCAGTGCCCTTTGCCTCTGCGAGAAGCTCGCTCATTTCAGCCACCAAAGCTTGTTTTTTATCTTTGGAAATTGCCATAAGATAAAATCCTTTCTTTGGAGTTGTAATACCTATACACACCGAGAAGGAGTGCAGTATTACTGGTTTGTTGTTGTATCCGACCGCATTGTTAATGTCCGACATATGCCGCAAAAAATCGCCTCTGCACGATTGCAAAGACGAGTCTCGAGTTTCGTATTAGAACGCTGGCGTAAGAGGCCACGGCGTATCCGAAATTCCCTCGGTAGCATACTTATCGACTGCTTTGTCGCGCATAACAGCCCGCTACGGTCTTTGGCAATGTCTGGGAGAGATTATAGCAGATGATGGTAGGTGGATGCAAGGTGTGGAGGAATCTTTGTGCCAGTGCGTAAACAGAGCGAGGAAGTAGCTTAGCTGTGTAGTTGTGCCTGGGCAAGCATCGCGTCGATTTTGCGATTCGTATTGTTGATACGGCTTCGGCTTGGTTGGTGCAAGGTTGTTTTGCCAAAATCCTGCTTACGCCTGTTGAGATTGCTCATGCGCGTGAGCTGCCCTTCTGTCGGCTGGAGCTGATAGCCAAGCTGCTTACCAAGCTTGTATAAGATATGTGCTGCTATGCCATGGCGTGTTGCCTCGCGATCCTCCTTGGTGAGAACCTGGACTTCAAAGGGCAAAATACCCGAGGCTTGATCCTCATACAGGCCTGTCATCTTAGCAACGCGAAAGCCCTTCTTGTTGTCTTCCTTAAAATCAATATACTCTTCAGCACGAGTACCCGGATAACGAGCCTCAAATGCAGCCTTAATATCCTTAATGAATTGAGTGTCTCCCTCTACCTTGAGTATCTTGTCTCGGCCTGGTGCAGCGTATGGGGTAATAATATAGTCATCATCCTCATTGGTTGAAGTCTTGTTATTTTGCACAGCCTTATCTTGTGGTGGCGTAACAATATCGTTATTGTTGATCATATCCAAGAACACATCAAGCAGTTCATCGCGATCCTCTGTAATGAATGTGATGCCATCAATATCGAACGGTACTTCGAGCGAGCTGTCTTTTTCTGGTGGAGATAGTGAGCGCAGTGTCTGTGATGTAATATCGTCAAATTGCTCACAGAGCTCGTCGATGTATTGAGCCTTTAAATCGTCCAAAATCTTTATTGTGTTCTCGTCGTATGCTTGCAAGTCTTCGTATGGTATGAATTCTCGCCCATCCTGGCGTTCTTTCTCTTTAGCTTTTACACTATTCATCTTGTCATCATACGCTTGCAGTATGTCTGGTGAGATAGAGGCGCGGATTTTTTGATATTCTTCTCTCTTTTGTTTCTCTGCTTTTTTTGCTGCTTCTGCAAGCTTACGCGCGAGAGAGCCAACAGACTTGAGCCGCCATACCGCTCGGAGCTCAGTGTGCCACTTATAACTACAGTTACCATTCCCCACTACTATATTATGGTTTGACTCTTGGCCAAGGACAAGCTTGCTGTCGCCTCCGCTTTTGTCTGTTTTGCCAATCATGTGCGCCAGAATTTTTTCTGTAATGTTGCAATAGTTTTGGTTGCGTTCTTCGGCAGTGATGACGTGATCTGGGTTGTCAGTATCGGTAGTACCCAGCACGCCAAATTCTGACAGTATACGCTCAGCGAGATCCACAAAATGCCCTTGGCCGGTATTGCGCAGTTGGAGGCATATCACCTTGCTTCGCAGCGCCATTGCAAGCCCGTCAAAGCCAATAATCTCACACAGTGGTGCAAGCAATGCCTCACTCTTGTAGGCTAGCTCATACGCTTCCGATGTATCATAGCGAGTGTTGTTAAGTTTATTGAGCGTGTTGACAGCCTCCATAAAAATAGTCGAAAGCCCAACACTATCCCCTGCGTCCAAAAGGTCATCAAGATTAAGCATATTCATTGGCTGCTGCCACAGCTCTTGCATGAGGTTCTCTGCTTGCATGCGGTCGTGTGTTGCAGTCTCAAGAAGCTGACTTTGTTTTTGTTCGTCTGTAAGATATTGACTCTCCGCAGAGGAAGGCTTTATCCTTCCTTTTGATTTTTCGAGTTTTCGAGCTTTCGTAATGGCTGTGTATAGAGACTCTTTGTTCTCGGTGTCTGGGCTAGAGGGCATCTTCTGCGTATTAAGAAATTTACTCCAGGCGCTTGACAGCTGGCTGGTATCCTGCAGCATTGAAACAATTTGGTTAAACTTTTTATATGCATCTACTTCCCACTGTTTTTTATGATCTTCGAGCATCTTGTGGCGGAGGCTGGCAAGGTTCTCCGTTTTGAGCAGTTCATCACGATTGCCTGCTGTATACAATAAGTACGCAGTATATGCGCTGTGATTGCTATATTTTGCAAATAGCTCTCCAGCAAAGTCTCGCATGAGGCTCAAGCCCGATACAATTCGCTTTGTTTTAGACTCTGGTATGTTAGTGAGATTGAGCGCTTTTTCGTATAGATTGTATCGATCTTTATCAAAGCACACGTCTGTCTCGTGCGCTGAAATACTATTCGCTGGACTGTTTGTACGTTCTTTTGTTGGGTTCAACACAGTGCATACAACTGTAGCAAAGTTATCAAAAAATCACAAGGGTTAACCCCTGAAGGGCATGTCTATACTGTTATAGATAGTGGGTAAATGCGCAATATCAGAGAGCTTTGCGCTATGCAAGTGTAAGGGTGCGTATGATGACATCCGCTAAGGTTTTACTGTGTAAAATAGCCCCCATGGGTATTTTACTTGTAATTTGCATTAACAATCGAAAGGATCTCACGCTGTATCTCGTGTGGAGACTTACGTTCGCCATTATCACTGATGCACTGGATTATAGGCATCTGGTAGTCTTTTGCAAGCATACGATAGCCTGTGTGGACGCGCTGCTGGAAGTCTTTCCCTTGTGTTTCGAAAGTGTCGGGAGCTGTAGTAGGCGTACCTCGCTGCTGGATGCGATGCATACGCTCTTGCTCATTATTAAACATGAGGATAATGAGATAATCAGGCGCAAGATAGCGCTGGCTGGTAAATAAGCCGGTAATGTGCCGAATATGTTCTTGACTCAGACCTTCGCCGTACCCCTGATATGCGAGTGTCGAAAAATAATTGCGCGACGCAAGGACGGTCTCGCCACGCTCTAGTGCTGGTTGGATGATCTGCTCCCATAGTTCATGCCGGGCAGCACTCAGCAGAGCAAGATTGATCTCTGGATCGCGACGGAGATTGCCATTCTTGATAACGGTGCGGAGATAGTGAGCAATTGGCGTAGTCTGGGCTAGGTCGTCGCTGCTTGGCTCCTCAACAACCGTCACTGAATGGCCCTGAGCTCGATAGTGTTCGGCGAGGAGTTCCACTTGTGTGGATTTTCCCGTGCCATCAATCCCCTCAATGACGATGTAGTTACCTTGGTGCTGAGTCATTTACATAACCTCTTATTTTCATTGCAAAATACCCCACTCCCTATATATCAATTTTTCGTAAAACAGATTCAGACGGTATAGTGCCCTTTGTAATATAATCTGTGAAGATATGTCCAGCTTCTTCTCCCGTAAATACCTCTTCTGAATGAATACGTATCGTAAATGGCTCGCCATCGCGCTGCCAGGTGAGTGGAACAAATCGCTCTTTATCAGCAATTGGCTTTCGGGCAATCACATAGTGGATATATGGATACTGGGCTGTGTGATTGTCTGGATCTGGCACGCGCACTTCTATAGTCATACCGGTATTCGACCCAGCACATTGCATATAGTAGCCATCAGCCAAGCTATCCTTTGGTAGATTCTTTGGATGGTCAATACCATCTGGCAAGGCCCACACGCAGATACTAAAGCAGCGGTTGCCATCAAGGATAGTTGGGTCGGCAATAGCCTCACTCACCTTTTGTGCAGCCTGCTCTGGTGTCTGCGGTTGCAAAAATCGCTCAAAATAACCAACACTACCAAAGAGCGAGTAGACATATTTTTTCATATAGCACCTCCGTTACTGTGGTGATGAATGAGTAGTATGAGAGTATCACCACTCATTCCATCATACCATGCATAGGTAGGCACATAAATAAATACTGCCAGCTTTCCCGACTGGCAGTATTATGGTGAGTGCTATACTCTTATTACTAGTCGAGTTTGTGCTCAACCTTGATGCCAGGCCCCATCGTCGTTGCAGCTGCGATGGATTTGACATATACACCCTTAAGCGAGCTTGGCTTTTGAGCTTGCAAGCTGGCGAAGAAGGCATCGGCGTTAGCGCGGAGCTTCTCTGTACCAAAGCTTACCTTGCCGATACTGAGGTGAATCGCGGCTTGCTTGTCTACGCGGTACTCCACCTTACCAGCTTTTGCCTCAGTGACGGCAGTTGCAATGTCGGTTGTTACAGTACCGCTCTTTGGGTTAGGCATCAGACCCTTTGGCCCAAGCAGACGGGCGTATTTACCAAGCTTCGGCATGTACTGCGGGGTGGCGATCAAAACGTCAAAGTCTAACATACCCTTGTCGAGCAGCTTGATGATAGCCTCCTCGCCAGCAATGTCCGCCCCTGCTTTGGTAGCAGTTGCAACCTCGGCTTCTGGCGCAAAGACAGCAACGCGGACAGTTTTACCTGTACCGTGTGGCAAGACTACTGTCGAACGGATATTTTGATCAGCCTGGCGCGGATCAACACCAAGGCGGACGTGCAGCTCAACACTCGCATCAAACTTAGCAGGGTTGGTCTCGGTCGCAAGCTGGAGTGCTTCGTCTAGCGAGTACACCTTATCTTTTTCAACCTTCTCAGCTAGCTTACGATAGGCCTTGCCACGGCGCTCGATCAGTGGGCGAACCTTTGGCGCGGGTCCCTTCTTGATAGCTGCATCGACATCACCCTGAGGGGTTGTATCGCCAGCCTCTTTGCGGGCTTCTTTCTCAGCTTTCGCCTCAGCCTCGTCGAGAGCCTTTTGGCTACGCTTACCAGCCTTTGCAACAGTAGCTTCGCGCTGAGCAATGACATCCTTGTCGTTTGCTGCAGCGATGGCTGCCTCAATCTCTGCAATGGTATTTTTTTCTGAAACATCGAGTTTCAGCTCTGCTGCTTTTTCAAGCAGATCGGCTTTTTTTGCCATAGTATCCTTTCTGTGGTGCAAGCGGCTTGGGTGCCTCCCACGATTACTCATTAACCTTTCTAGTATAGCACATATGACCCCGCAGCATGAGACAATAAACTTGTACAATGCGAAAATAACAGAGTAGTTATTTTGAGCACGCGTCACCAACTGTGCTATAATGATGGGTGTTGTCGGGGTGTGGCGCAGCTGGTAGCGCGTACGGCTGGGGGCCGTGAGGTCGCAAGTTCAAGTCTTGTCACCCCGACCATTGAGTCAACACTCAAACCCACGTCATGGAAGCCCCATGACGTGGGTTTTTGCTTGTTTTTGCTGGGTTTTGGGGCAGGAAGGCCATCATCTGGCAGACCGTGCAAGCCTGGCCTTCCTGGCCCCGAGACGACGATGTCACTTGGCTGGCTCAATGTGACTTCGTCGTCTCCAGAGGCTTCCAGGCTGCTATCCAGCTGTCGCACTACTTGCCATTGCGAGACATAAAGTTTTTGCTGATCAGTGTTGAGTGGCTGATAGTTGATGCCTCAGTCGGAGATACCATCGAATAGTTTATGGTGTAATTGGTAGAGCAAAGTAGCATCTCAGCAAGCCAACTGCCCTATCGCGAATGCGACACCAACCACTTTCATTTATGTTAGCTTCGCCACAAGATTATCGGTCAAAACCACTTTCCCGCGCAAAGGTGTTCAGTTGCTACTTGTCAGCTTCCGCAGCCGCTGCATGTTGAGGTTCATGCTGTCAATAATTGCTTGAGATCACTGCCGACGTTGTGTTCGTACTGCTGTTGCTATGTCTATTGGTTAGCATAGAAATATATGGTATGTAGGAGTGATTGCATCAATATCCCAATCTCACAGCCTTTACATGATATATCTTCTATGGTTATATAGAAATATGGCCGAGAAACGACCTTCATCTATTATATAATACAGGAATTACTAACGACCGACTTCAACGCTGCCGAGGAGTGGATCAACAGCTCGTGGTACTGGATGAGAAGATTATTCAGGTAGGCCTACAGGGCCTGATCCTGGCGGGCATTGCGGTTGGCGCTGCCGGGACCGTGGTCAACGAGCTGGCGGTCGCCTCCTTCGAGGGTGATGAGGCAGGTGCGGCCTCTGGGCTGTCTGCTGCGATGAGGCAGATCGGCGTGGTGCTCGGCGTGGCTGTCTCCGGCGTGGGGTTCGGTGGTGCGAGCGAGCACGTGGTGCGTGATCAGTGGCCGGTGGGTGCGCAGGAGCTTGTCAGCAGCGTGCGCTCAGGACAGGGACTGCGTACGACGGCTAGTGCTCCCGGTGCCGGGCGCAGCCTTCTTGCCGACGTCGTGCACCGTGCCACCGACTGGGGGATGGTGACCAGTTTCGCGATCGGGCTGTTCATCATGCTAATGGTGCTGGTGACCGGTGTCCTGTGGCTACGACGAAGAAGGCCTTGACATGCCCGAGCAATACTCAATCTAATTTCTAATTACTTAACTCTCAACGCTTGGAATGGTTCGTGTAGGTTGGGGGTATGGTGTGTCTTGATGGTGTTTTATTCTATAAGTGTGAAAGGATTTCTGCGGGCTTATAGATTGCAGCTCTTCCCTTAGGTCGATACGTTGCCATCTTTCAATGAATTTGCAGAGGTGGGTGATACATACTAACAATACGAAACGCCCATGCTAGCCCAAGTGCGCCAACGATAATCGATATACTTATAGCTATCTCTACCTGCTTGTAATGACGACGCACGTGAAAGCGAGGAATGGTAGCAAGCGTCGCGACAAGGAAGCTCAGTGCTATGGTTATTGAGGCGGGAATGAATCCACGTCCAGCCTGGAAGGCAAATGCGCCCATTAAGAACGCTGCTGAGCCATAGATAATGCGCGAAATAGGCCTCCTACCACGACCAAGCCATAGCATGCCAGCCGCAAAGCAAGTTGCATCCATACCGAAGATTATGGTAGCTGCCCAAATTGGACCTATTCGTGTGTAGTGAGTCGTAGGGTAATTGACTATATATGACAGCACCTCTGATATCAGCGCAACAATAACAAAAATGAGCCATAGCCGTACCATCTGCTTAGTGCGGCGCACTGGTATATTTTGTGGTTGCTGGACGTGGGTGGATGACGTACTTGTACTCATAATCGTTCCTCTTGTGCTACAATAGCTTCTTAATTTGAAGGCGGCGCAGTATCGCTTTCTTTCTCACTGGCACTAGCATACTATTTATCTACATTCCACTCATTTCAGCAAACTCATAGACAAACGCCCCGCTGCTTGGTGAAAAACAAAATACATCGTTGGTGCGATGACTCAACGAATAGCGTGCCACGCAGCGGTTGTCACTGCTGATGGCTGCTCGAGCTTGATCACTAAACTTCTTTGGTGGAATAGTATGATTACCAAGGATAGCGGTATCTCGAAATACCGACTCATGGTGAGGGAGGTTGTCTCCGTAATGGTACCACCCCGAGCAACCGTGCGGGCAATCAGTAAAGGGCTGGATAGTCAGCAAGCGATCACGCGTCGCTTTGTCGGTGATAGTGCCAATAACCATACCATTATTACCATCCCAGCCGTCTATGGCATACCCCGACTGATAACTCACATCCATATGGCGAATTGCATCGTGATCGAAGCGTCCATAGAAGATTGTCGTTGTGAAGCTGCCGATCGTCATATAATACAGCCACCAGCCAATCGCAGCAACGACGAACACACCAAGGATAAGGATTGGTATAGAGATTTTGTCGAGGAGGAGTTTACGCATACTGTTATTGTAAACTACTATTGCAAAATATGTCAATTTATACCAAAAATACCTCTGCTTGCAGAGGTATTTTGATGTGTGCCGAGCGGATTAGTCAGTGACTTCCACGCCCATGCTGCGAGCAGTACCCGCCACCGTCTTGATAGCTCCTTCGAGACTGATGGCGTTGAGTTGCTCCATTTTTGCCTGAGCGATCTCCTCAAGCTGCGCTCGGGTGATCGTCCCAACCTTGTCGCTGTGCGGCTTGCTACTACCCTTCTTGATGCCGATCGCAGCACGGATCATATCATCAACGGGCTGGCCGAGGCTGCGCCATGCAAAGGTGCGGTCCTCAAACACCTGGATATGAACAATAACATCCTTACCCATATCTGCCTTAGTGGCATCGTTGAATGGGTTGATGAAGTCCATCATATTCAAGCCCCACTGACCAAGTGTGCTACCAACGGGTGGCCCAGCGGTGGCACGGCCAGCTGGAATACGAAGCTTCAGGTTGCCGATAACTTTTTTTGCCATTATATTTCCTTTTTACTCAATTACTACTGGTATTGAGTGCGTAACGTTGCTATTATAGTGGATCGCTCATGCAAATGCAAACTACGTGCGAGGCTTATACCTTCTTGACCTGCAGCGCATCAAGTTCAACTGGCGTATCGCGGCCAAACATGCTCACCATCACCTTGAGCTTGCCCTTGGTGGTGTCGATCTCACTCACGGTGCCATCAAAGTCTTTGAATGGCCCATCAATGATACTGACTACTTCCCCTTCGCTAAAGTCAATCTGATGCTTGGGGTCTTCCACGCCCATGCGCTTCTTGATCTTCTTAATCTCAGCCTCGCTTACAGGGGTTGGCTCGGTGCCGCTCCCCACAAAGCCTGTGACACCAGGCGTATTGCGTACAATGTACCATGTCTCGTCGGTGAGCTTCATCTCGACCAAGACATAGCCTTGGAAAATCTTAACCTCAACGACTTTGCGCTTGCCATTTTTGATCTGGATCTGCTTCTCCTTAGGGACGATCGCATCGAAGATTTTGTCGGCCATATCAACGGCCTGAATGCGCTGGCGGATACTATCGGCTACCTTTTCTTCATAGCCGCTGTAGGTGTGGATAGCGTACCATTGCCGTGTGCTGTCGTAGCGTTTTTTTGTCATTGTCTACCTCCCCAGGATAATTTGAAATAGATATTTAAATGCAGCATCAAGTAGCAAAAGCGTCGCACTAAACACTGCAATAAAGCCAAGTAGTGCACCAGACATTTTCCATGTCGTTGCGCGATCGGGCCAGCGCACCATACGGAGCTCGTACCAGGCTCCAGCAAAGTAATTGCGAATCGCTGAGAATGGGCCACGGCGCTGACGCTTTGGCTTAGTTACTTTTGGTTTTTTGGCCTCGGTTTTGACTGATGCCACAGAGGTTGTCTTTTCTTTTGACGTTTTGGTTTTGGTGGGCGTGGTATCTTGCGCGGTGATGCGCGTCACGCGGTTGGTTGATGATTTTTTGCTTGGTTTCGCCACAGCATACTCCCCAAATTTAATAGCCTGTCTTTGCAGGCTGTCAAGCCCTAGTGTAGCGCGCTATAGCGAGGGTTGTCAAGGGTGAACGTGGTTGTGTGCCAAACTTCTGTTGCTGCTTATGATGGATTTGCGGCATATACAGGTCGGTTGATGCTCTGAAAGGAGTATTACTGCGGGCTTGTATGTTTGTCGTGCGTTGGCTGCTGCGCAGCTGGCAGTGCAAAGAAGAAGGTCGAGCCATGATTAAGCTGACTGGTAAACTCGATGCGCGTACCGAGCTTGCGAGCCAACTTGGCAGCAATGTAGAGGCCAAGGCCAGTGCCACCAGTCTCGCGCGTGCGGTAGTCTTCGCTGCGCCAGAAGCGTTCGAGGATATGTGCTTGGTCGCTCTTGCTAATACCAATACCAGTGTCGCGCACAGCGATGATAATACGATTACCCTTCTTGCGCGCACTGAGGTGGATCTCTCCTTCTTTGGTGTATTTGAGAGCATTGGAGAGGAAATTTTGGATGAGCTCGCGCACATATAGTGAGCTCGCCACGACGTAGCCTAGCCGCGGCGACGTCTCGAGTGTGAGAGCGAGCTGCTTCTTGGCAGCCTGGGGGCGATATTGATGGTAAAGATCATCCATAAGCGCACGGACATTAAGCAGCTCCGGCATGTCAGCAGCGCCACGCTCGGCTTGCGCAAGAGTACTGAGGTCATTAACCATCTTTGCTAAGAAGACGACTTGCTCGTGAGCTGCATCAAGATGATCTTTGAGCGTGTGCTGCGGCATATCGCGACGGTGGAGCATGAGCTGAATATTGCTCAGCGCCCCCTCGGCCGCCGTCAAGGGAGTGCGAAGCTCATGGCTCACCACACTGATGAACTCATCGCGCTCTTCTTCAAGCGACTTTTCTTTCGTGATGTCGCGCAGGATGAGGACGTAGCCATCGCTTGAGTCGCTCGCTGTATTAACTGCTCGAATTGGTGAAAATACGATGCTCAGGCGGAGCATCTCGCCCGATACTTCCATCCACACATCATCGCGTGTTTGCGTAACGGTTGCAGCGTGAAGCAGCTGGGTCAGATAGACTGGCTGTTTGGCGCTATCGCGCAGTGGCAGGATGGTATCGATTGGTTTGCTATGTGGGCTTGTATTGGTATCAAGTAAATCGAGCGTTGCGGCGTTGTAGAGCTGGATGATACCTTGCTGATCGGTTGCGATAATAGCGGTCGCGAGATTGTTAATAATCGTTAGAAGCCGATCGTGCTGCAAGGTCATTGCCTCGCGGCTGGTGTGCAGTGCCGAGCGGTAGAGATTATGGCGATATGCAAGAGCAACAATGACGACACCAAGCATAAAGGCCACCAATGTTGTTGTAGTAATATCAACAATACTTTGTGGCGTCAGCCAAAATGCATCAAGTGCTGCTGTAATAAAAAGCACGAGTGCACTGAGCAGCCACCCAGAGAAGCCAGCATAAGCAAACGCCGCCAACATAAACAACGACCACGCACAGGTAAACGGCACTGCTACGCCAGAGATACTGAGCAGATAGCTCGCAGCGAGACCATGATACAAGACGAGCTGCCACGTTCGCTGCTTATTCGTCTGCGACGGACGGAAACAGGTGTAGAGACCAAGAGCAAGCCAAGTGCTGGCTGCTGCATAGAAAGACCATTCACCTGCCCCAGGAATGCGCTGCATTGCATCAAGACCGAGGAGTTTGCTATACGCAAAAAGCAGGAGCGGAAAGACAACGCTGCTGACTCGCACGACAGTACTAGTTTGGCTATTGGTAGCGTATGGCGACACGCTTCTAGTATACCTGGAGTATGGTAGTAGGCACAAGCGTTTTGTGCAACATTTGCTTATGCTATATCATCGGTGTTTCGTGCTTAAGCCGCTGCCGATGTGATCGGTAGTGAGGATCATACTGCTCTACCAGCCCCCAAAAGGCTGACGAGTGATTCATGTGGTGGGTATGGCAGAGCTCGTGGATCAAGACATAATCAATCAGCTCATCGGGGAGCTTCATGAGCGCAATATTGAGGCTAATTGTGCCTGTGCTGCTGCAGCTCCCCCATCGAGTGCTCGCATGGCTGAAGCGAATACGCTGGTAGGTTGAGTTGGTGCGTGCAGCAAGCTCGTGGAGCCGCTGTGGCAAGTAGGCTTTGGCTTCGCGGCGCAAGATGGTCGCAACTTCTCGTCGGATGGCACGCTGAACGGCTGGCTCATCTATGGTGTGTTCTGGTGGGAGAGAGACGAGTAGCTTTTGCCTTGCGATACGCACAGTAGGCTGATCGACCATCTGTGTGGGGATGATAGCGATCGAGTGATGTTTACCAATTACCTCTCCATCTTGATAACCATGCACCGCGTGCTGGCGCAGGAGCTGGCGGAGTGCTTGACGATGGGTTGCAATGCTGTGACGGATGAGAAAGAGTGGTGCGTGCCGCGGGGCATTGGCACGGAGCTGGCCATTTGGCGTAAGACGCATTGTGATGGAACGCGCCTTGGCGCTGCGCTTAATATCGATATCGCCAAACTCATCGTCGTGGAGCGTAGAAGACATAGATAAAAGCCTCCCTCCTTTTAACCAAGATGTTATTTTATTGTACAATGTAGCGTGTCGAGCGAATTTGTCCTCGCCGTGGGGCGCTTGACATAGCGCGCATTGGGTGACTGGCTGGTGTCGGTGGTGGCACTTGAGTGCGCTGCTTTGTTACTGGTGAAGCTGTAGCTGGTGTTTTGCTCGGCAGAGCTTCGTCCTCGGTTTGTTGATCGATTTGCTTCAGGAAGGTAAGGGCGGCATGGGACTGTGATGAATACGGGTGCTTGCCGCTAATGACAAAATAGAGCTCGCCAGCGGTAGGTTCACTAAAGCGCCGTACGTAGTAATCAAATGCCTCACGTGAGAGCCGCTGGTTCTTGACGCTTCGGCTTCGGGCTGTCGTTACATCTGTTTGGACCCAAATGATCACTGGTCGATAGCCTTCACTCCGTGCCCAGCGGACAAATTCACTTCGGCGAGCCCGAGTGTTGCTGTCACCCTCGTATATGAAGGGCTGCTTGGTCTTGGCGATCTCTTGCAGAAATGTCTTCCCTACTACTGCTGTGGCTGTATCGTCTTGGCAGTAGCCCGAGAGCTCGTTAATATCAATAAAGGGTGAGCCAAAGGCCTTGGCAAACTGAGCGGCAAAAAATGTCTTGCCGCTACCGGGCAAGCCAACCATGAGTATTGCAAAGGGCCGAACTGGAGGCGTTGGTTGCATGTATTTTATTATAGCAGACTCCGCGTGGTGCGAGGGATTTTTAGCATAAACGAATCAATAGTTACTTTGCAATAGAAAATTCTTCCGGTTTGGCTATAGATTTGATATACTAATAGATAGTAACAGAGGGGCATAGTACAACGGCTAGTATAACGGTCTCCAAAACCGTAGATTGAGGTTCGATTCCTCATGCCCCTGCCACAATAGTATTCAACCTCCCCGACGGAGGTATTTTTTGCCTAAAGGAGTGATATACTGGAGTTATGTCAGCCCATGATGCTATTACCCACCGCGTTACGCGTGTCGTGCGGCAGGTTTCGCCAGCAGCTTTTGCGGAGCGTTCGGCTGCACGCAAGATGGTGCAGCAGTTTGCCGAGCAAGCTGGCTTGATTTATTTCGGAACGATCAACCCGCGAGACGATGACTACCACCCAATCCGCGGCTACACTATGTCGACGACTCATCGCGACCGGCACTATAGCGTGGGTAATATTCGCGGCTATAATGTCACGCTGGTGTCGCGGCGAGATATGGTGCGGATTGCCAATAGCCCCAAGCCTTCGCCGCAACAGTGGCTAATTGCCGCGGTGGATATGTACACACGTCGTGATGTACCGTATATGTTTATTGGCCGGCAGGGCAAGATTGCTAGCTACCCCAGCTACAAGTTGCAACCACTCCGGCTCGGGATGTTTGGGCCGCAGCCAGATGAATTTATGCAGAAATATACAGTGTATGGCGAGCTTGGGCGAGCAGTCGAGATAGAACGCTACCTCACACCTGATGTAGCAATGGTAATAGCATCGCATTTCGATGATCTTAGTATTGAGATCTCGAGTGGTGTCCTCTATGTCTATGCTGCTATGGCAACGCCGACGATGGAGCTGCTTGACCGGATGGTGTCTGATGGTCTCTGGCTAGCAGCGACATTTGACGTGTTTGCCGAGCAGCTTGCCGCTGCGCAAGCTGAGCGCCATACTACCATCCACCAGGGTTATCGCCATAGATAGTCTTAGACACTGGGACTGACAGTTCCTATACCCCTTCCCCGCTTCTGCTTTTTGAGGACGCAGTAAGCGGCAATGCTCCTTAAAGCTTGTCACTTACGCTAATGATTAAGACTTTGCTATGTCACCCAAATAAAATAGTGAGTAAGAAATTGATGCAAAACAGAGACTTAGATAGTAAAACGGAAACAATCGATCATGGAATCGTACCGGTCGCTATACTAACTCTCGCAATTGATTGCTGGCACAAAAAAACAGCATTCGTGAGTGAATGCTGTTTTGATTATTATTGCGATAAGACTAGCCTTTGCGCGGCTTAACCTCGTTACGGCCGAGCGATTTCTTTGTCTCTGTGTAAGTAGCATGCCGGCGAGCAATTGGGTCATACTTACGCAGAACAAGCTTATCTGGAGTGTTCATCGTGTTCTTACGTGTTACGTAGGTACGGTGTTTGGTGAGATTGCTCACAAGAGCAATAATCTTTCGCTTTGTATTGTTCTTCTTTGCCATTTCTTTACTCGTTAGATTTTATAAAACATCTTGGTTGATTATAGCATAGCCCACGGTGTAATGCTAGTGGCGATGAGGATTTGCTATTCAGTAGCAGCGTAGGCTTCCCAGTTGGCCTGCTCGTCAGCACTGAGCGCTTGGGCCTCGGCAACAACCGTAGCAAGCTGCGAACTACTCACCGTGAAGGTCTCACCACTGTCAATGTCATCACGCTGCCCCATCAAGGCTACCAAGCGATTCTCGGCATATGCAGCCTGCGCAGGGTTAAGCTGCTGAGCTTGATGATGACTCTTGATGAAGCGCCGCGCCAAAAGCGACTGTGAGTCGCCATCCTGGGCAGTGAGCGTAATTGGCTTTTGCTCTGATGTGGTAGCCTGGTTCTTCTTCTCAGAATGAGCTGGAGCGTGCTGCGCTTGCGATTGACTAGAGGTAGTTGCTGGGCGATTAGCTTGCTTCTTGTCTGTATTGCCGCGATTATCACGTTGCTGCTGTGACTGTGGAGTAGTTTGCGCAGGGCGGTGCGGAGCTTCTTGTGGTTGCTGAGCTGGGATCATTGCCACAACATATGCGAGTGGCACTGTAATGAGCAGCAGGACAATTGCCGCGAGACCAGTTGCATATTGACGAAGTGCGCTCGATGGAGCAGGTGCGTGATGGCGAGTGAGTGTAACGAGCGCCCATAGTTTGCTCGTGAGCGCGAGGCTACCAGCGATAGGAAGATAGAGTGGCAGGAGCCATAGGTCGCGTGGGTGATGCTTAAGGTGTGGAATATTGCGCACCGCCTGCCATATAAGCCAGCCAAGCACGAGCCCAAGGATCGTTACACTGCTCCAGAGCGTTGCGGTAGTCGCGGCTCCAGTCAGAGTGCTGTATAGGTTGTTGACGAGCGTACTACTAAGCACGATCAGCGCCCCAAGATAGAGCAAACTCGCAAAGCAAAAGCCAATGTGCGTAAGCCAGACAAGTGGCCCCGCCTGCCGGATACGCGCGTGCTGATGCCAGAGTTGCCAATAGGCAGCGCGACTCAACTGGGTGTAGCTGCTTGCAATCCGGTAGAGTTCTGCTGGATGGTTGATCTGCGTGAGAGCACTGTGCTGGTAGGCTGCGTGGTAGTGTGCAGGCAGAGACAGCGCGATGCTTGATGGATGATGCGCGGCACATGGCTGCGCTGTTGCATCGCTCTGAGTAAATTGCTTGAGTAGCTCAAGCCGGATAGCAAAGGTATCACTTGTGATAGCATAAGCCTGGCCGCGGCGGCTCTGCATGGGCAAAATAACACGCTGCTGCATATCGAGGAGCCAACTGCCAATTCGCTGAGAGAGCGTCGCTCCACCAGTGTATTGCTGACGGCCACTAACGAGCCCAATAGTTGGCTCGGCAAAGGGCAAGAGGAGGTTAATTGTCGATGTTGTCCAGCGCGCACGCGGGGTTGTGACAATCACAAGGCTCACACGCCGCACTTTTTTGATTAGCGAGGCAAGCTGCGCATCATAACTCATCATCTCAGGCTGCTCGACCACTGTTGTTGCATATTCTTTGGCGATTGCTCGGAGAGATTGGTGAGCGTGCGAAGCGTCGTTAATCGAGACGAGTAGCTGCGTTGGCTTGCTATGCTCTTTGATGCTAGCCAGGCAGCTCTCGAAGACCTCAGGGTCTTCATCCTCAGCAACGACTAAGACTGCGTATTTTTTGCGGAGAGTTGCAGTGTAGGTTTTGTTCTTGCGAGCACTTACCGCGCGAAGCCACCAACTCAGGGCGATCACGAGGAATATCACCCCTCCGACCCACCACCGATACCTGTCAATTACTTCCATACACTGTACAAAACCGGCCATTGCCATAGACTCCTCTTTATTTAATGGTTATCCTTATTCTAACACGAAACTTTATCGTACAAACACTCTATCGACAAGAGATTGCTTGAACGATAGATAATATGTATTGTAGCCACGAATGCCCCCATTTGTCAATGGATTCTAGGAGAATTATGTATAGACGTATCATAACCTCCCCAATTGTGATATTGAGTATGGCGCAAAAAGCCAAGTTATAGATGCTATATGAGGTAGGCTGGCCGCTGGTAGAACCTGGCACACTCTATAGACGAAGCAGCAGAAAAAAGAGAGAGGTGTGCTGGCAAAACAAGCACATCAAGAACCAAAGCAGTAAGGCTTGCTGGTACGTACCTCGTATGGTAGAATACCAAGTAATGCCGCGATAGCTCAGTTGGTAGAGCGCATCCATGGTAAGGATGAGGTCTCGGGTTCAAGCCCCGATCGTGGCTCCATGGTTGAATTTGTTGATTACCCCATCGTTGGCGGGGTAATTTCTATTATTGACCGATGACGCGGATGTTTTTCGCTTGTTGAAGTTATGCGACGAGAAGCGCCATTCCCTGCCACGCACTATCAGCAACGAGGTTAGACTGGCCGGCGGTGACGTGGCAGCCGGTATACGCGACCTTCTCCATCTGGTACACAATGACGACCGCGTGATTGACCTGGTATCTGTGCTCAGAATATTCAGTGAGACCATGGCATGTGCCATCGCTCATAGGATAATAACTCTGACCTTTACTAAATAACTCATCTGATGGCTCAGTGGTATCGTGCTGAGGGCCAAGTGGATAGTCACAGCGGGTGATTGCTTTTGTTGGTGTGTTCTTACTGTCAGAGTGAGTTGTAATCACGCTGATAGCGGTTACTTCCATCTCTTGTACGCCAGGCAATATCGCGTCGGTAGTGTCGTGTTGGACGTATGCCATGGTATCGAGACCGCGCATAGCACGGGCGTCATATACAACTGATAATCTTCTGGCTATATACCCAATTTCATATCGGAGGCGTAACACTTCTTCACTCGGTGCAACCTCTCTAATTCGTTGTGAGTCACCGACTGATCCGCCAATCACTACCTCATCACCGAGTTGTACAGTAAACGGCTTAAACTTCTCCGATAGAGCTTTGATATATTTTGTAATCCCATCACGTTTCGTTGTGTCTGCTTCTGATTTCTCGCGCACGACCATTGAGGGAAAGAGCGGCATACGTGGGTATGCTTGCAGCTTGTGCTCGTAGGTTGGATGGTTATGATTTCGATAGAGCTCAGACGTATGTCGGGGTTCATCATCAGTAAATAGTGCAGCAACCAGGACGTGGTTGAAGTGTTTTTCTTGAGTCATGGATGATAGTATAAAACAAAATATGTGATAATAACAGAGGAAAAGCTGCGGTTTGTATGTTTTCTCATATAATTATGATATTGGCTTGAATGGTATGTAAGTGCAAAAAAGCGAAAATTGTCGAATGAAGAAATTCGCACTTTGACATTGGCAAAAAATTTGCTATACTAATTCACAGTTAGTTCATTTTATTTGCCGGAGTCGTCTAGTGGCAATGACAGGAGACTGTAAATCTCCCGCTTTTTAGCTTCGTAGGTTCGAGTCCTACCTCCGGTACCATTTCTGCCGCTTTAGCTCAGCTGGTCAGAGCAACTGTTTTGTAAACAGTAGGTCTACGGTTCGAATCCGTAAAGCGGCTCCATACGTATATAGCGAAGACTTTCTTAAGGAGGAGGTCTTTTTTGTTTTTGCAGTCACGTACCGGTTGTAATTGGTGAAAGCTTATTCTCCACTCTCTGCAATTGGCGCACAAAGAACAATGTTGGAGGCGTGGTAATTATAACTACGTATTTGTAATGATATAGCGATACATCAATAGCAAAAGGGCTTACGCAGCGAGAAACTCCGCCCTGAGAACGTAAATAAGGCAGCATACATACTGCTGCCTTATTGATTGTACCTAGCCATTTTATAATTATAACACGGCTACATCGTAATGCGGCGTGGTGCGCTGCGCTGGATGCGGTTAGCGGGCATTGGTGCTCGTGCTGGTGGATGAACAGTGGATGACTGTCGACTGTAGGCGGCATTTGGCTGCGGCTGCGGAGGTGCTTGAGTATACGTTGGCGCTGCTGAAGCGGGCAATGCAGCTGGTGGATGGTAATACGCCGGTGAAGGTTGTTGCTCTACCTGCTGAGATGGCACAGTAATGCGTTGCTGGGGTTGCTGGTGAGGTTCTGGTTGTGCTCGGTGGTGCTGCGGTGATTGCGCAGAGGTAGGCTGAGGTTGCATCTTGGCCCGAATGTGCTGGGCTTTTTTGTGGTTACCAGCGCGTTCGTAGCCTTCAGCCAGGAGCTGATATGTTTGGGTACCAGGCTCTAGCTTGGCAGCTCGCTCAAGTGATTCCAACATTTTCTTACTATGGCCGAGCTTTTCCTGCACCTTGGCATAGGCAATATGCCGCGCAGCCAGCTTGTCCTCCATTGCCAGTGCTTGTTCAAAGGCGAGAGCAGCTTTGTCGTAGCGCTTGGTTTCATAATAGATGAGGCCAACGTTGTGTAGGCTTGATGCACTTGGCTCCAGACTCTGAGCGATCTCAAAGCACTCGATCGCATCATCAAATGCCTTCTGCTTGGCGTATAAAATACCGAGGCGGTTATAGACGGTTGCATTACGCTCATCCACCCGCAGGATCGTGAGCAGTGCCTTCTCGGCGCGGAGATAACGACGATCGCGGAGTGACTCCTGAGCTACCTCCCACAGGCGATCAAGCTTACCCGAGAGGCGCATTGGTAATTGTGAGGTGGTCTCGGCAACTGATTGCTGCTGCCACAAGGCAAAAGCGCCAGCGCAGGCTACCAATAATAATCCATACATAGTTATAGTATACCACATGCCAGCAGCTGAATCCGCACGCTGGCATTGGCAGTAATGCGCTCGTGTGCGCGTGCGATATGTTCTGCCTGGGTAAGCAGCTGCTGCGATGGTTGCGTCCGAAGTGTATGCCATATAATGTGCAACACACACTCAAGTAAGAGCAATGCACGAGCTCGATCGTGGTTATAGCGCTGCCCAATTACGATGCGTTGGCGGGTAGCACCAGTGATATACTGGCGCGCGTCGGTCATTGCCTCGGCGATAACACGAAACTCATCGTCATTAGCAGCTAAGCGCGCGATCGTTGCAGGTTGCTGCTGCGCAATAAACTGTAGCTGGGCGCGGCGCGTCGGGTCAATAATGCCAAGTTGATCAAGCTGATTGGCTGTTTGAGCTCGCTGAGGTGGAATAATGTGGACGGTTTGGACGCGTGAGCGAATTGTTGCCAGCAAGCGTTGAGGTTGATGGCTAGTGAGGATGAGATGAAGCGCCTGGGGCGGCTCTTCGAGGAGTTTAAGGAAGGCATTTTGGGCGGCAGGTGTCATCCGGTCGGCATCGTCAATAATGACAAATTGCCGAGCCATTGCCTTGCCCTGAGTAAGTGTGTGAAGCGAGCGGATGTCGTCAACGCGAATTGTCCCGCGTTGCTGGTCGTTGTGTCCCTGGCTAGTATGAGGCCGGAGGATAAGTGCGGTGCGGCCTGCAACCTGCTGTGCTGCAGTCATAAGCCCAAGCCCAGGCGCACCAACAAGAAGCAATGACTGTGGTGGCTGCTGCGCTAGCTGGGCAAGACGCTGCTCGGTGCGGGGGTTATAGACGAGCGATGGCATCGGCTCCCTCAGGAAAGAGTGCCATAAAGGCGGCTGGCGGTGGTGCAACAAACGTCTGGCGCAGGCCAGCACGAGTCGTGATTTCGAGCTGGTAGGCGTGCAGAAGGAGGCGCTCCCCTGCCGATCCATAGATGCGATCACCAACAATCGGTGTACCAATATAGGCCAGATGAACACGCAGCTGATGTGTCCGGCCAGTGCGGGGGCGCAGAGCGAGTAAGCTCAGGCTGGGCTGCGTGGCGAGTACTTTGTAGATTGTTTGGGCAGATTTGCCGCGTGGATCGGCTCGAAAGGTGCTTGGCACGGCCGGGTTGCGTCCCAGCGGGACATCAATTTTGGCTTGCTGCTGACGGGGTTTCCCTGCCACAATCGCTAGATATGTCTTCTTAGCGTGGCGCTCGGCAAATTGCTTCTTAAGCCGCTGGAAGGCCTCAGGCGTACGCGCACCAATCATCACTCCGCTGGTGTCGCGGTCGAGTCGATGGACAATCCCTGGCCGATTTGTCTCCAGTCCAACTGAAGTATAGCGCCGGAAGAAGTCTGCTACCGTAAACTCATCATTGAGCGCACCTTTGCTATGCGTGAGGATACCGGCTGGCTTATTGATAACGATTACATCATCATCAATGTAAAGGATCGGGAGGGTTTTGTCGCTATGGTCAGTTGCGTCAGGTAGGTTGATGGCGATACTGTCGGTCTCTGCTACCAGCTGGCGTGGCTGACAGACAACTCCGTCATTGACGGTGACGTGGCCAGCCTTGATGTGCTTTTGCCAGGTGGAGCGACTGGTCTCGGGGTAGCGAGCCGCAAGCAGGCTATCAAGGCGCTGGGTGGTGCGCTGCTGCTGAAAAAGATAGACATCCTTGCCCTTGAATGGTAGGCCATAGGTCGTTATATCGCTGAGTGGATTGGAAAGGATCTCCCCCGTTGCATCACTTTTTGCGGTGTAGATCTGCTGCATAATGTAGGATGCATGATCCTCCGCTGTGTCGTCGATGAGCAAAAAATACTGCCGGCGGTCGAAGCGAAAACGCACCAGCTGGTTGATAGGCTGTGGGTGACTACTGGCGATTTGGTCGATATGGCGTGGGACATTGTCGTCAGTTGCTTGACGAAACTGGCGTAAGATAGCAAGGAGGTCGCTTGATGTGATTTTCATACAATGACTCCATCTCGCGCTCTACTCATGATGTACTCCGCAGGCCAACCGCCTTTTGTACGCGGAGGAGCGTGGTGTTGGCGACCTCATTCATCGCTCGCTCAGAGCGCTCGAGAGTAGCAAGCAGTGTCTCATCGGAGATACCTGCGAGCCGCGTTTGAAAATCAGTGAGGAAGGTAGCCACTGCTTCAGCTACTGCACGCTTGAGTGGACCATATTGGGTCTGCCCTACCCACTCGGCATTTACCTCAGCTTGCGGACGGTTGGTTAAGATTGCAAGCAGCTGAAGTAGATTAGTAATGCCCGGCTGGCGTTGCCAGTCGAAGTTGATAACACCAAGCGAGTCTGTCGTGGCAGCCATGATCTTTTTGCGCGCTTGGGCGGGGGTGTCGGCAAGGTTGATCTTGGACTTTTGGTCGGTGGAGCTCTTACTCATCTTCTTTTCTGGGTTGGTCAGGCTGCGGATGCGTAGACCGGTGTCGCGCTGGATGAAGGCGGTTTGCTTGGCAGTTGGCTCTGGTACAGTGAAAAGCTCGCCAAACTTATGATTCATGCGCAGTGCAATATCACGGGTAATCTCCAAGTGCTGGAACTGATCCTCACCGACTGGCACCCATCGGGCGTTGTAAAGAAGGATATCAGCTGCCATCAGGACAGGGTAATTAAAGAGCCCAACGGTGACATTATTGTTGTTATCGGCTGATTTTTCTTTAAACTGCGTCATCCGGCTCATCTCGCCAAAACCAGTGAAGCAATCTAAAATCCATGTAAGCTCGCTGTGTGCTGGGATGAAGCTCTGCCGGTAGAGAAACGTATGCTCGTCGGTGATGTCGAGCCCTGCTGCGATGAAGTACTTGAGGTTGGTTAGCGTATTCTCGTAGAGTGTCGTGTGGTCGATCGGTGTAGTAAAGCTGTGGAGGTCGGGTACAAACATATTGAGCTGGTAGTACCCAGCGTAGTGCTGCTGCAGCTGTACCATTGGCACAAAGGCACCAAGATAATTGCCAAGCGTTGGCTCTTCATTGCTACGAATTCCGGTGAGGATAACTTCTTTGGACATATACGTAGTATAGCATTTTCGGTGGCGAGTTTGAATAAGAGGTCAGAACACGCAGTATATGAGGTACTATACGAAACGGTATCATTGACATAGAGTAGCATTTCTGGTTAGCTAGATAGTAAGGATTCGTTTCAAGCAATCGAGACGAGAGGAGTTAAGAAAGACGACGAGAGAACACCACGAACGACACTTATAATGTACTGTGTATTGATTTGCTAATGTCAAGAAAAATCTAAGGAGCACCATGCTAAAAACCATCAAAACGAAAAAAAATACGACAAAATATACTCTTGTTGCGCTGGTGGCAGGCTTTGCGCTACTGAGCGTGGGGTCAAGCTATATTTATGCGCGATCCGCTCAGAATTCTCGCAATAGCAATCTATCTAACATTACTGCCAACACCAATACTGATGGATTCCAGCAATCAAACCACTACAATACGCCAAAAGGCTTCATGAATGACATCCAGACAATCTTCAAAGGAGCGGATGACTACTATCACCTCTACTACCTGCTCAATAAAAACTATAAGTCGAGCAACGATGGCACCGAGTGGTACCATATTCGCACCAAGGATTGGGAGCACTTTGAGGATCTTGGTGTGGCGATTCCCAAGTTTGTCAATGGTTGGTCGGCAGTTGCCTCGGGTTCGGTGTATCAGAATAGTAATGGATTTTTCCGTGACTTGCCCAAAACGGCAATAATTGCCTACTTTACGAGCTATACCGAGACTGGCCAGCACCAGTATGTCGCATATTCACTCGATGATGGCCGCACCTACCACCCATATAACCACAGCCAGCCAGTCATGAAGGCGCAATCGAAGGAACAGAACTTCCGCGACCCACATGTCTGGTACAATGAATCGACCAAGAAGCTGATGATGTATCTGGCTGAGGGCGATAAGGTTGGTGTCTACTCGAGTAGTGACGGAAAAAAGTGGGAGTACCAGGGCGCAACCATGCTCAACGGTAGCACACTTGATGGCAAAGATCTTGGCCTTATTGAGTGCCCTAACCTCAAGAGTTTTTATGATCCACAAACAAAGACTACCAAGCACGCACTACTCTTTGGGGCTAATGGCTATCAATATGGTTCAACAACAGGCAGCTACTACATGATTGGCCATCTTGAAGCCAATGGTACCTTTGTCGCCGAGCAGCAACCAGAGCGGCTTGACTACGGAACGGATTACTACGGTGCTAATTACTACCAAGAAAGCCCAACACGCGTTAAGAGTATTGGCTGGATGGGTAACTGGGAGTACTCACAAGGACAGATTCTGAAGGATGACGGTCAAGCAGCAAAACATATCGGCTCGATGAGCTCAACCCATTCCCTCTCGATGACCCAAAAGGATGGAAAGTATGTGGTGCGGTCGCGCTTGATTAATAATAACACGCGCACCAGCGGCCGCCGCACAAAGCACTCGGCCCGAACGTCGAAAACAGCACCTGATGGCTACCACAAAGAATTGCTCAAAGTCAATCGCAAAGCCTCGCAAGAGATTAGCCTTCACTTCGCAAACAATACGGCCAATACGAAAGGCCACGTTCGGGTCTTTATCAATCAAAACGACAGCCGCGTGAGTGTTGACCTTAATACCGAGACTGGTACCTACGAGGTGAAACGGAATAGCTCGAAGATCACTGGTGAAGCGAAAAATAAGTACGAGAAGGCGTATGCAGTATATAATAATTGGCAAAATCGCCAGCGCTACTTTGTCTATCTCGTTGCCGACAAAGGGAGCCTCGAGATTGCTATGCCAGATGGGCAGATCTATTCGCTAATGAAGCTCTCGAGTGACCCAAACATGCAAGTTGTGGTGGAGTCAAGTACTGACAATAGCGTATCGGCGACGCTATGTGACTTCCAAAACAAAACACGGTAACCCAGCACAAGAAGAATTCTTCTCTAATAGACAATAAAGCTCTCTTGTTACAGAGAGCTTTTATTATATCGCGAGAGGCGTAGGAGTGCGCAGCACTGGCATGCCAAGCATCCAAGAATGGTTTATTGTTCGAGGTGTTTGGCAATAAGCTTGGCATAGCGTTTGCGAATCTCGTGACCGGTAATCGCCGTCTCGATCACGACATTGCGACGCTGGCGCTGGATTGCCTTGAAGTGCTTTGGTATCATCACTGCATCGAGTGTGCCATAGAGAATTGTTATCGGTAGCGACGGTAGAGTGCAGGCATCATCGAGCGAGGTCTGGAGCAAAATACTATTGCGTGCCGTCTTAGTATAAGGCGAAAACCCTTCACGGCTAACATGAAAATTCTTCTGCGTCCGCTTGTATTGATTGACTGCGCCGATGAGTTTTGGTGATGCGTTGATCGCCTTAAGAAATCCTTTGCCAATTGTCTTGAGTAGCGCCTCACGTAGTGGACGCTTAGCAATATCACTTGGTAGATAGATCGGTGGTGAGCACAGCACAAGCTTTTGGACGCGGCGAGGAAACAGCTTGGTGTATTCAATTGCGACTAGGGTACCAAGTGAGTGTCCGCACAGGATTACCTGGCGCAGTGGTGCAGCATGGCGAATCGTTTTGCGCAGGGCACGCGCATGATCGGTCAGGGTATAATCGGGCCAGGCAGGCTTGCGCGATTGACCAAAGCCCAGCAAATCAACTGCCAAGACTGGTTGGTCGCTAAGCTGATTCAGCACATCTTGCCAAATATTATGATTTACCCCAATACCGTGAATAAGTACAATAACTGGTCGAGACATGTCGTGCCAATCGCCACACACTTGGGCATGCAGCGGATACGCCAGGCCAAATAGTTCGTGAAATTTGTCGTACATACTAGTGTTGTATTGTATCATTTTTGGCAGGCTGGCCGCAAAAGAATGGTGACATAATGCATATAAGGGACCTGACCTGTAGTAACACTTCTAGTGTCTAGAAGCTACTCTACCTCACCACCCTTAGTAATATTTTACTATAGCAAAATACCCTGCCACGTTGACAGGGTATGTTATGAAGCAGGCAAAATGCTTAACGCTTCGAGTATTGCTCGCGTTTGCGGGCGCTGCGCAAGCCGTATTTCTTACGTTCTTTTTCGCGTGGGTCGCGGCGCAAGAATTCGGCCTTCTTGAGTGTGCCGCGCAGGTCTGGTGCGCCAACGGTAATCGCTTTAGCGATCGCCATCTTGATAGCATCAACCTGACCGCTGAGACCACCACCCTTCACTAGGACGGTAACATCAAACTCTTTTTGCTTACCAACCAAGGCCAGTGGGTCAGTCACTTCAGCTAGCAATGTCTTGTTGCCTGACAAATAGTCGAGCGCCGACTTGCCATTGATCGTCACATTTCCCTTGCCTTTGACCAGTCGAGCGCGGGCAGTAGCGCTTTTGCGCCGGCCAAGACCATAGTCGTATGTTGCTTGTGCCATTTATTGTACCTCTACTTTCTCTGGTTGCTGTGCGGTGTGGGCGTGCTCTTCGCCAGCAAAGACGCGGAGACGAGCTAGGCGATCTGCTGCAAGCTTGTTTTTGGGTAGCATACCCTTCACAGCAGCAGTAATGATGCGCTCTGGTGCGTTTTCGCGCACTTCCTTGAGCTGAGCGTCTTTGATACCACCAGGGAAACCACTGTGATGGTAGTAGATCTTATCCGTCTCTTTCTTGCCAGTCACAACAGCCTTAGCTGCATTGATGACGACAACGTAATCGCCCCCATCGACATGTGGTGTGTAGGTTGGCTTGTATTTGCCGACCAAGTACTGTGCGATGGTTGTTGCGGTGCGGCCAAGTGGTGCTTGGCTCGCGTCGATCAAAATCCAGCGCCGGCTAACATCGGCTGGCTTCTGCGAAAATGTTTTGTGAGCCATAACTACTTCGCCTCCTTTGTGGTTGCCTCGGGCTTAGGCATTGGTTTGAGTTCGTCAACAAACTCAATCACTGCCATCTGCGCACCATCACCACGGCGCAGGCGTGTCCGATACACACGCACGTGACCGCTTGGCCGATGGCTGAGTTGCGGGGCAATCTGGTCAACCAGCTTGATCGCGGCAGCTTGCGTGCTGAGCCCGGCAATGACAGCGCGGCGATGAGCGAGGTCACCCTTCTTAGCTTTAGTAATGAGCTTTTCGATGTAGCGCACCAACTCTTTGGCCTTGGGTAGCGTCGTTTCGATTCGCTCCTCGACAACCAAGCTGGTTGCCAGGCCTTTGAGCAGGGCTCGACGTTGATCGCGTTCGCGGCCGAGCTTGCGCCCTTTGTATCCGTGTCGATGCATTTAGAGCTCCAATTCTGCTAGTTTATCTTTTACTTCGTCGAGGGCTTTGCTGCCAAAGCCTTTGAGCTCGCGCAGGTCCTGCTCTGTCAAAGTGACGAGGTCGTGGACGGTGCGGATCTCATTGTTGATGAGCGCATTTGCGGTGCGGGCACTGAGGCCGAGGTCTTCGATCGAGGTGTTGAGCTCGTTGTCCTCCTCGGCGGTTTGCGTACCGAGCGCTGGTGCCGATACGACAGTCGTGCTGCCAGCCAGAGCGGTGTATTGATTGACCAAAATCGCCGCAGCCTGCTCGAAGGCATCGCGTGGCGTCAAGCTACCGTCAGTCTCGACAGTCATCTCAAGCCGCTCCAGATTGGTTTCTTGGCCAACACGAGTTGGGTCCACCTTAAAGCGCACTCGGGTCACGGGGCTAAACTGCGCGTCCATAGCAATCATGTCGCTGTGCAACCGGTTAGCACTCGACTCTTCGATCGGGTAGTACCCCCGACCAGCCTCGGCCACCAGATCAATAACGACATTAGCCTGTGGGTCGTCGATTGTGCAGATGACGTGCTCAGGGTTGACAACCTCAACCTCAGCATTAGCTGCAATATCCCCAGCGGTTACTGCACCAGCACCTTGCTTCTCAAGACGCAGCTCGACTGGTTCATCGCTGTGAACAACCAAGTCGACACCCTTGAGGTTGAGCATGATGTCGGTGACATCTTCCTTGACGCCAGGCACCGTAGTGAACTCGTGCGTTGCACCCTGCATTCGGAAAGCTGTAAAGGCCCCACCGCGGATACTGCTCAGCAGCACCCGGCGCAAGCTGTTGCCCAGCGTGTTGCCGTAGCTGGCGTGCAGTGGCTCAATGACAAACGTGCTGCTGTGCGGCCCATTGTCATCGATGCGCGCCAACGCTGGATCGTGAATTAATTTAGACATGTACAAAATTCTCCTTACCCTTGTTAGCGTGAGTAGTACTCAACAATCAGTTGCTCGTTGATACCAGCCTCAGCTTCTTCGCGCTTTGGCTCGCCCGATACTTCGATCTTGAGTTTTTTGATATCGCTCTTGAGCCAACTCAGAGGTGGTTGGGAGGTGTTGCCGTAGATGTCGTCAATTGCAGTAAAGTAGCCAGACTTTGCACTCTTTGGCCGAACGGTAATGACATCCCCTGCCTTGAGGCGGATTGATGGAATGTCGACGCGGCGACCATTAAGTTCAAAGTGACCGTGGCTCACCAGCTGGCGGGCCTGGCGACGGCTCGTTGCAAAGCCAGCACGGTACACAGCGTTGTCGAGCCGGAGCTCGAGAAAACGGAGCAGGTTTTCACCGCTTAGGCCTGGTTTGCGAGTTGCTTCGTTCATAAGCTTAGCAAACTGCTTCTCTAGTAGGCCATACATGCGGCGCACCTTCTGCTTTTCGCGCAGCTGGGTTGCGTACATGCTTGGCTTGCTCTGGCGGCCATGAGCGTGCTCGCCCGGAATACCGCTTTTGCGTGCCAAAATCTTGTGTGCCTTGGGGTGAAGCGCTACGCCTTCGCGGCGGCTCTGCTTCACGATTGGGCTTCTATCTCGTGCCATTTACGCCCTCCTTGCCTTTCGTGGGCGAACGCCACCGTGTGGCACACCCGTTACATCTTTGATGCTATTGACGGCAATGTCGAAGTTGCTCATTGCGCGAATTGCCGCATCTCGGCCCAGCCCAACACCCTTGACGAATACATCAACGGTGCGGACGCCATAGCTACTCTTGGCAGCTTCTGCGGCTTTTTCTGCAGCAATCTGTGCTGCATAGGCTGTGCCCTTCTTACTTCCACGAAAACCACATGCACCAGCGCTGGCAGCGGTCAAGACGTTACCCTTGCTATCTGCAAATGTGACAATAGTGTTGTTAAAGGTTGCCTGTACATGCAGCTGACCAGATGGGACTGATCGGCGCTGCTTTTTCTTGGTGGATTTTGCTTGTGCCATATCTCGTCCTTTCTCCTACGTCTTACTTGCTGCCTTTGGCTGTGCCCCGCCGACGGCGATCGCCTTACCCTTGCGAGTTCGTGCGTTCGTTCGAGTGCGCTGACCGCGTGTTGGCAAGCCATTTTTGTGCCTGAGACCGCGGTATGCACCAATGTCTTTGAGGCGTTTGATATTGTTGGTCACCAGGCGTTGCAGATCGCCTTCGGTGACATAATCTTTGTCGATAATGTCGCGAAGTTTCTGCTCCTCAGCCTCGGTGAGATCTTTCACCCGAGTGGTCGGCTCAATCTTTGCCGCCGCAAGGATGTCTCGAGCAAGCGTGCGCCCAATACCATGGATGTAGGTAAGAGCAATGTGCACTTGCTTGTCTGATGGGATAACTACCCCAGCAATTCGAGCCATGCTTAACCCTGCCTTTGCTTATTCTTAGGTTTTTTCTTGTTGATGACACGGAGTCGGCCTTTGCGCCGGACCAGCTGATCATCGGGGCTGATCTTTTTGACACTCGCACGAACTTTCATGAGCGTACAAATCTCCCTACAGGAAAAACCTGCCGTTACTGAGAACAGCGGTGATATCAGGCCGCCGCTCTACGTTATTAAACGCGTGCGCGGAAGACGATTCTGCCCTTCGTGAGATCGTAAGGGGTTAACTCGACTTCCACGGTATCGCCTGGGACCAAACGGATGTGATGCTTGCGCATCTTGCCGCTGATGTGAGCGATAATGCTTAGGCCGTTCTCTAATTCTACCTTAAATTGCGTATTAGGCAGTGCTTCCACTACCTTGCCGCGCAATTTGATAACTTCTTTCGAACTTGCCATAGATATACAGCTTCGTATTATACGCTATTTCTCTGTAGGAGTAAAGAGAAGTAGTCAGCTTTTTGCATTATTTATTGTGAGATTATGGATGGCTCTATTCTATATATCAGAATAGAGCCGTAAGAGAGGTAGCTTTTGTGATAAACAACTTCTAAACGGTGTATAGGCTTAAAAGCTCACCATCATTCCGTGGCCTCTATTCTGCTACGATTCCACATTCCCTCTTTCTATACTCGAATTGCAATGATACGGCACTATGCCACTCATAGCGCACGTTCTAGAGGCTCATGAACAAATTATTATGGAATACGAGAATCATATCAAAAATACCGCCTCAGACAAAGGTGGCGGTATTTTTGCGAGATATACTAGTGATAGCCTTATGCCTTTGCGGCAGTACGCCGTCGGCCGAGGAAGCCACGCTTTTTTGGCTTAGTATCAAGGTCATCGACTGAGAAGTCGTCATATGTTACCATCAGTGCTCGTGAGTTAATCTGACGGAGTGTCTCAAGGCCAACCGTCACGACAATGAGCAAGCTCGTACCACCGATTGCCATGTTATTAGCATTAATGCCAAGCTGCGCAAAGACGTAGTCGATCGCAAACGGAATGACGGCGATGAGCCCCAGGGCAAGCGACCCAAACAGGTTAAGCCGATTGACGGTGCGTGACAGATATTTTTCGGTGGTCGGGCCAGGGCGAATCCCTTCAATGAAGCCACCTTGGTTTTCAAGACTCTCCGTAATCTCGCTCGCATTAAAGACGATACCGGTGTAGAAGTAGGTAAAGGCAATGACGAGTAAGAAGTAGATCGATGGGTAGATAAGCACTGTCAGGCCACCGGTGGCGTATGTTTGAGCGGTCGGTGCCTGGAACCATTGGATAAGGTTATTTGCTAATTGCTGATTTGCACCAGGTGTCGCATGTAATAGCTGCCCCACAAAAGCTGGCAAGCTGAGGAATGCCACTGCAAAAATAACTGGTACCACACCCGCAGCAATGAGCTTGATGGGCAAGATACTCTTAATGCCACCATACGAGCTGTTGCCGCCAACCCGCTTGGCATAATTGATCGTAACGATGCGCTGCGCTTCGTTAATCTTAACGAGGAGATAAAGTAGGATGAGGCCGATCGTCCCAAGGACAACTACTGTCCAGAAGGTTGTCGGGTTAACGGGCAGTGAGAACCAGCCAAAGACGCTGAGCGAACCATTCTGAGTATTAAAGAGCGATGAGTAGATTGACCCAAAGGTAGTTGGCAGCTGACTGATTACACTAGCGAAGATGAGCAGGCTAATACCATTACCAACGCCCTGCTCTGTCATTAGCTCACCGAGCCACATCAAGAGTAGCGAGCCAGCAGTGAGCGCCGTTACTGCGACAATCCACTCGTGGAGCGAGCCAGCCACTGTACCGGTCGTACTCCCAGCCAGGACCGATTGACGCAAAAAGTAGATGATACCGATCGATTGAGCAATCGCCAGCGGCACACTAGCAATACGTGTCCACTGGTTGATCTTGCGTCGGCCCGACTCACCATCTTTGTGCATCTCCTCAAGGCTTGGGATGGCTTTGGTAAGGAGCTGGGTAATAATGCTGGCGTTAATAAATGGCCCAAGGCCGATCAAAACGATAGACAGCTGGGCCAATGCTCCACCAGTCAGGATGTTTAAAAAGCCACCAAAGTCACTTGCCGATACGACGTTCTGGATAATATCCTTAAGTCGGCTTGGCTCAGCCAACGGCACTGGCACGTGCGCCAAGAAACGATAGGCGACGATGAGCCCTAGCACGATACCAAGGCGCTTCTGCATGTCTTTATTTTTGAGCGATCGAAGAATAATCTTCCAGTTCATATATTGTCCCTTTTGCCACTAACTACTATAACGCTATATCTAGTACAGTATACACGAATTGCCTCAGAAGCGAAAGGGTCAGTTGTCAATCCGGCTTTAAGCTCAAAAATATGCGAGAGATTCGTGCTTTTGTAGTTGATATTCGGATACAGACTCATGGCAGCTCATAATAAATAGCGCACGATGTATATTCTCATGATATAATGCTAGATGTATTATTAATTTACTCTGATAATTTAGCTTGTTTCGATCTTGCTAAAGTTACAGAGTTGCACATAAAAGGAGGAGCAATGGCTCAAAACAACCAAGGACTCAAGATTCGGATTCGCCTCAAGGCATACGACCACAAGGTGATCGACCAATCAGCCAAGCAAATTATCGACACTGCCCTGCGCACTGGCGCAAACGTCGCAGGTCCTGTGCCACTACCAACGCGGCGCAGCAGCTACACAGTGGTGAAGAGCCCACACGTATACAAGACTGGCGGTGAGACATTCGAGATGCGCGTTCACAAGCGCCTCATCGATATCACCAACGCCACACCCAAGACAATCGATAACCTCCACAACCTCAGCTTGCCAGCTGGCGTGGATGTCGAGATCCGGATGTAGCACCACTATATGCTGATTAATTAAAAAGAGTGATAACAACTATCACTCTTTTTAATTTTATATTGCTTACTTAAGCTCCTTTGCCGATAGCCTACCTGGGATATCATCAAGCGTAATTAATACTGGCTCCATAGCATCGTATATTGTCCGAGCGATAGATTGGCAGTCATTCTCGATCGTCATGTGAGTGTTAAAGACCCAGTTCTTAAGCAATGCGGTTTTTGCAGCAAGTGTCACAGTTTCTGGTCGTATTTCCCAGCATGCCCGAACGATGTCATCATAGCTCACTACCGGGGCTTCGTCCTTAAACCGTTTAATAATTTGTCGAGTCACCCACTGATGAAAGCGCTCTGCCTTTGTCTCATCGTCGATCCGCCATGATACTGCTTGCTGAGCAATCTCAAATACCTCGAGTGGCACTCCCTCGTTTGCAAGCTTTTGTAGCCCTTGCCATAGCTTTTTCTCAAACAGCGGCATATCACTATCTTCGACGATGTAATGAATAATAAAGCGATATGATTGGCCAGTTTCGCGGACAGCCATATCATTCTCATTAAATATTGTGCAGTATTTTGCAGCACACCGTGCTTGATATAAGGGGTGGTCTTTGAAAGAGTCACCTAATCGATTGGGCATGGTAAACAGCACCAATATACATTCTGCAAGCATCCGAACGCTTATCTCCATCAGTGGATCTTGCGCAAAGTTGAGACGAAACCCGTGAAAGCCGATCGTATGCAACACGCCATTAAACTGAAAAAGTTTTGCTGAGAGTTGTGGCACGATAATTGTCCCATAGCGATCTTGTTGGGTCATTGTCTTAAGATAGCTCATTTGATAGAGCGGAAATCGCTGCCCGACCGCGGCACCATCACAGGCTTGCTCAATCGCCTGCAGAATTACTGTCTCGTCCCAATCAGGCACGTGCATATTAGCAGTGATAACAATGTCACTGTTAGCTAGTGTATAAAACATCCCATAAAATCGCTGTATATCCTGTAAAGAGATGTCGGGTGTGAGCTTTGCTCGCCACTTAATCTTTGGCCTGCTAAACATTTGGCGCTCATTGTCGCTCTTAAGAGCAATGTCAATATTTTGCTCTTCCTCAGTGATCTCGGCAAGTGTGCGTTTTTTAGCAGTCTGGAAGGCATTACGTGTGATACGTGTTTGGTAGAGGCTGTGTATCATATGACCCAGCTTTGTAGCAAACTGTGGTGCGCTCTCTGCCTGAAGTGAATAAGTCACAAAATGTTGCAGCCGATCTTGGTAGATATGCGCCGACGCGTTAATATGGTTATCGCTTATAGTCTGCGTCAGGACATGCTGAACAATACGTGGTACTTCGTAGATGCGAGCGTCACCAGCGTACTCATACCCTGCCCGTACGGCAATGGTAGTTTGAATTGTTGTTGCGTCAGGAGTGTCGACCAGCCAGACAGGCAAACCCTGCGTGGTGGTATGCTTCGTGATAGTATAGTTCATAGCGGTATCATACCATCTTTTGTGTAAAAAACAAAAATACCTCCCCTGTGGGAGGTATTTTGTGAGTTTGCGAGTACTGTGCAAACTACTTGACGATGTTGGTCACAACACCGGCACCGACTGTACGGCCACCTTCGCGGATAGCGAAGTCTTGACCCTTGTCCATAGCGATTGGGGCGTTCAAGGTCACCTTGAAGGTCACTTGGTCGCCTGGCATCACCATTTCCTTGTCGGCAGGGAGCTCAATCTCACCAGTCACGTCCGTTGTGCGGAAGTAGAACTGTGGCTTGTAGCCCTTGCTAAATGGTGTGTGGCGGCCACCCTCTTCCTTCTTGAGGATGTAGACTTCCGCCTCAAACTCGGTGTGTGGGGTGAGTGTGCCTGGAGCAACAATCACCTGACCGCGCTCGATCTGGGTGCGCTCGATACCGCGCAGCAACAGACCAGCGTTATCACCTGCCTGACCTTGGTCGAGGCTCTTCTTGAAGGCTTCAACACCAGTCACGACAGAGGTCTGAGTTGGCTTAAGACCAACAATCTCTACTGGGTCGTTGATCTTGATGACACCCTGCTCGATACGGCCAGTTGCAACTGTACCACGACCCTTGATCGAGAAGACATCCTCGATTGGCATCAAGAATGGCTTGTCAAGGTCGCGCTGAGGCAACTCGAAGTAGTCGTCCATAGCAGCCACCAGCTCCATCACGGCGTCTTCTGCCTCGGTGTCGCCCTCGAGCGCCTTGGTAGCAGAACCCTTGATGATTGGTGCGTTGTCGCCATCGTAGCCGTTCTTGGTGAGCAGCTCGCGGACGTCCATCTCAACCAACTCAACCAACTCTGGGTCAGCCAAGTCCATCTTGTTGAGGAAGACGACGATCTTTGGCACACCAACCTGGTGAGCAAGCAGCACGTGCTCGCGTGTCTGTGGCAATGGACCGTCGTTGGCGGCAACCACTAGCACAGCACCGTCAATCTGAGCGGCACCAGTAATCATGTTCTTGACATAGTCGGCGTGACCTGGCATGTCAACGTGCGCGTAGTGGCGCTTCTCCGACTCGTATTCCTGGTGGGAGCTGGCGATGGTAATACCGCGTTGCTTCTCCTCAGGAGCGTTGTCGATGTCTTCGTAGTTGCGAGGTTTGTTTACATCGCTTGGAAGACGCTTTGCCAACACGTGAGTGATGGCAGCCGTTAACGTTGTTTTACCGTGGTCGACGTGACCCATAGTACCAACGTTAATGTGTGGCTTACTTCGATCGAAATCTGCCATGTAGGTAAGTACTCCTTACTTATGTTAATATTTGGTACGACGCGAGCTACTTGCCGAAGTAGAGACACTACGACAAAACGCGTCGCGCGTTAGGATTTATTATAGGGTGCGGTGGCAAAAAAGTAAAGTAGCTAGTCCCACCAAACATACCACTGTCGACTGCCATATACTTGATTTGCCAACGCTTCGAAGGTCTCCGACCCTTGATAGACTGCGTCACCATATGAAAAATAGAAGAGCTCAACGGCAACCGCCTTAGCTTCAGCATCGGTCTGTGGTGGATGCTCGACGTAATACTCAACGGTGTCATGACTGATGGCTGCAGGCACAGCACCGTACTTCTCATACCAATAGCGCGATACCGCCACCTGGATGGCTGGCTCGGGACAATCATTCCAGCCACCCATACAGAGGTAGGCTAATGCCTCATACGGTGCTGTGGTCGGTAGTTTGATAATAATAACCGGATTGTCGCTATCTGCCTGGAGCGGGCTGATGAAGTCGATTGCAGCGATGTCGCCCTCTCTCGGTGACACTGAGAAGCCCGGCGCAAAATAGTCATCCACAGTAGAAGCGTGCTGAGCCTTTTTCGCTGTTTCAGCTGGCAGCTCTTGTGCAACTTGAGCAAAGAAGGCTGGTACATCAACTGCCTACGATGCTTCCATGGTGCGCCGCACAAGCTCGGGGATTGTTTGGACGCCAGCGTCCTCTAGGCCTTCTGTTATCTCATCCAGGATGAGGTCATCGAGCGTCACAATCACTGGCGTGAATCCCTCGCATTTGCCTTGCTCACGTAGCTGTAGGTAGCGCTGCGTGGCATTAACGACTTCGCATTCTACGTAGTCGACATCGCTCCCGGCAAAGAGTGTTTTGAATCGCTGTATTGTATCTGACATACTATTCCTCCTTGGGCGCATTATAGCATAGAGGGATGTATCAATTATTACTGAGTGCAGCGAAAAAGGTGCGGACTTTTGGTTGCGTGGAGTGGTTAATGACCTGCGCTGGTGTACCATCTTCAATAATCTTACCCCCGTCAAGGAAGACAATCCGTGATGCGACATCACGCGCAAACGACATCTCGTGTGTGACGACGATCATTGTGATCCCTGTTTCGGCAAGGTGCTTAATAACCGCTAGTACCTCGTCGACCATCTCAGGGTCGAGCGCGCTCGTTGGCTCATCAAAGAGCAAAACTTTTGGCTGCATTGCCAAGGCACGGGCGATCGCTACTCGCTGCTTTTGCCCACCCGAGAGATGACTCGGGTATTCTTGAGCCTTGGCACGAAGGCCAACCAGGTCGAGCATTTGAAGCGCCTGACGCTTGGCCTTGGCTCTCGATAGTTTGCGCACCTTGAGTAGTGCAAGCATGATGTTTTCGAGCACAGTCATGTGCGGAAAGAGATTAAACTGCTGGAAGACCATGCCAAGCTCAGTTCGGGCTTTGTTGAGGTCGGTCGCTGGATTGGTCATATCAATACCATCAACCCATACTTCCCCGCTTGTCGGCGTCTCAATCATATTAATACAGCGAAGCAGCGTGCTTTTGCCACCACCACTCGAGCCCAAGAGAACCACAACCTCTCCCCGCTTGATTGTCAGGTTAATGCCGCGCAAAACATAATTGTTGCCGTAGTGCTTGCGGAGTTGCTTGATATTAATCATGCGCTTTAAGCCTCCTCTCTACTCGATTCATCACCCACGTAAATAGCGTGGTGAGGGCAAGATAGATCATTGCAGCGGCAAAGAGCGATTCAAAGGCGGTGGCCGTTTGGAAGCGGATATTATCAGCACCGCGCATTAGATCGTTCATACCAATCCAGCCGACGACTGATGTCTCCTTGAGGAGCGAAATCCCTTCGCTGATCAGTGACGGCAATGACTGCTTGAGTGCTTGAGGCAGGATAATATAACGCATGGTTTGCCAGCGACTCAAGCCAAGCGAGCGCGCTGCTTCGACTTGTCCGCTATTGATACTTTCGATCCCGCCGCGAATAATCTCAGCAATGTATGCACCACTATTGATACCAAAGGCAAGGCTTGCAATCCACAATTTTGGCACCCCACGGTAAGAGCCAAATACCACGTAATACATAATGAGTAGCTGCACCAAAGCAGGTGTGCCACGAATGACCGTAGTATAGGTATGAGCCAAGCTCACCCATGGCCGCCAGCGCTGGAGGCGATGTAGCTTGCATGTGCGAAATGGCTGCCAAGCAGACTGCTGCATCAGAGCGACAACCAGGCCAATCACAAGCCCAATGATTGTCGAGAAAACGGTGAGAAGGATGGTCACTTCTAGGCCGCGCCACAAGAAAAGATAGCGCTCGTCACCAAAGAGGATATCCCACACATTCATGGCTGGGCTACCCCGAAGTGTTTTTTGACGAGCTTATCGTAGCGGCCATCGCGCTTCATTGCGGCAATGCTAGCGTTTACCTCAACGAGTAGTTTGCTATTACCCTTTTTGATAGCAATGGCGTAGTCTTCGCGTGAGAGGTTGCGCGGCAAGGCAACGAGCTGCGGGTTCGTGGCGAGGTATTGCTGAGCTGGCCCATCATCCATAATGGCAGCGTCGATCCGCCGACTACTGAGCTCTTGCACGACACTCGCCGTCGATTGGAGTTGTACCACCTGCGCCCCACGAATCTTGTGTGCCAGTGTATCGGCTGTAGTGCCAAGCTGTACGCCGATTCGCCTGCCAATGAGGTCATCACTGGTGGCAATTGTTGAGCCAGTCTTTGGCACAATTATCTTTTGCGCTGCAGTATAGTACGTGTGCGAAAACTCAGCATTCTTGCGCCGGTCTGGCGTGACAGTCATACCAGCTGCAATGAGATCGATCCGCCCAGCCTGCAGTGCTGGCAAGAGACCATCAAAGGCGATCTCCTCAATTTGTAACGAGCGGTTTGTGTCCTTAGCAATCTCCCGCACAAGGTCAATATCAAAGCCAACGATCTCTTGCCCCTGCTTATATTCAAACGGCTTAAAGCCAGGGTCGGTGCCTAGCACGAGTGTTTTTTCCAGACCACTGCCAGCAGTCTTGGTGGTAGAGGCTGCCGGGCTGAGCTCGACATCCCAATACATATAACCCAGCAAAGCTACTGCTACAGCAGCGAAACTCAGCCATTTGAGCCGTGCTAGTCTACGTTGCCGACGAGTCGATTGCGCCATGCATATAAGTATAAGCGCTTTGCTAGACGGATGCAAGTACTTGTATTGTTCTATTTACCGCGTTATGATAAGAATACAAAAGCAACACATAAGGAGGCACCCTATGAGTAGTCTTACAAAATACAATCCATTTGAGGAATTGCGCGCATTGCAGCGGCAGCTGTTTGATAATCCCTTTACCACGACACTTAGCCAAGCTGTCACAGCCGATGTCTACACAGTGGATAATACACTGGTTGTTGAAGCGCACGTGCCAAACTTTGCCGAGGAAGACCTCGATGTAAGCCTTGACAATGGTGCGCTCGTCATCCGCGGCGAACGGCACGAAAAAACCGAGGACAAACAACGCAACTACGTCGTTCGTGAGAGCAGCACAAGTTTCTGCCGTCGTGTACAAGTGCCAGATGGTAGCGATGTTGAGCAGATTAAGGCCCATCTGGAGGACGGCATCTTGAGGGTAACGGTACCACTGAAGCCACTACCTGCGCCGCAAAAAATTGCCGTCAAGAAAATAGTCAAGCACGACAAGAAAACGAAAAAGTAGTACAAACCATAGCCTTGCGCCAACAAAAGCCGGCATATACGTCGGCTTTTGCGTACTATTCACCATTCCTTGCGCTGAGACAAGATAATAAAACACCCCTGTAATAGAGGTGTTTTATAGAGATAATACAAGAAGGCTTACTTACTGCGCTTCTCGATGATCTCTTGCGCGACGTTTGGTGGAACTTCCTCATAATGGGCAAGCTCCATCGTGCTGGCAGCTCGGCCCTGCGACATCGAGCGGATGTCGCTGGTGTAGCCAAACATGTTTGCCAGTGGCACAATAGCCTTGACGAGCTTCGCTCCGCCCATCAAGTCTTCCATTGCCTCAATGCGGCCCCGGCGGCTATTGAGGTCGCCAATGATATCACCCATGAACTCCTCAGGTGTTGTTACCTCGACCTTCATCACTGGCTCGAGCAAGACTGGGTTGGCCTTCTTGATACCCTCGCGGGCAGCCAAGTGAGCAGCCAGATTGAAGGCGAGCTCGCTTGAGTCGACATCGTGGTAGCTTCCGTCGTACAAGGTTGCCTTGACGTCAACAACTGGATAACCGGCAATCACACCACCATCGAGTGTCTCCTTAATACCCTTCTGCACAGCTGGGCGGTACTCTTGTGGCACCACACCACCCTTGATTTCATCGAAGAATTCATAGCCCTTGCCTGGCTCGTTCGGCTCAAAGCGCACCCAGACATCACCGTACTGGCCGCGACCACCAGACTGCTTGGCGTGCTTACCTTGCGCCTCTGCTGTACCCTTGATGGTCTCGCGGTAGGCGACTTGTGGCTCACCAACATTGGCCTCGACGTTAAACTCGCGCTTCATGCGGTCGATCAAAATCTCTAGGTGAAGCTCACCCATACCGCTCATGATAGTCTGGCCTGTCTCTTCGTCGGTGTAGACGCGGAAGGTTGGGTCTTCTTCAGCCAGGCGTTGCAGAGCAATACCCATCTTTTCTTGGTCGGCCTTAGTCTTGGGCTCCACCGCGATCGATACCGGTGGCTCGGGGAAGCTAATTGCCTCAAGAGCAATCGGATGCGCTTGATCGCACAAGGTATGGCCCGTGAAGGTACCCTTCAGGCCCACCACAGCAGCAATGTCACCAGCGCCCACGCTGTCGATCTCTTCACGCTTATCGGCATGCATCCGGACGATGCGCCCCACACGCTCCTTCTCGCCCGTCGTTGTGTTGAGGACGTAGCTACCGGCAGTCAAGCGACCACTGTAGACACGGATGAAGATCAGCTTGCCAACAAATGGGTCGGCAGCCAGCTTGAAGGCTAGTGCGGTCATTGGCTGCTTATCATCGGGCTGGCGGCTTACTTCGTCGCCAGTCTTGGGGTTCTTGCCCCAGATCTCACCAACGTCGAGTGGGCTTGGCAGGTAATCTACCATCAGGTCAAGTACCTTCTCGACGATCACGCCGCGGCCATCGCCACCTGTTACCAAGAAGAAGTCACCAGCCAAAACGCGCTGACGCAGTGCTGCCTTGAGCTCGTCAACAGTAATGGCATCCTCACCTTCGTCAAGGAACTTCATCATCAGGTCGTCATCGGCCTCAACAGCGTTCTCAACGAGCAGACTGCGAGCTCGCTTTGCCTTGTCGAGCATATCAGCTGGGATCTCACCCACCTTAAGCTCGTGGTCGGTGTAGTCATCATAGGTGTAGGCTTTCATGTCAATGAGGTCTACTACACCACAGACATCCTTCTCAAAGCCAATTGGCAGGTGGATTGGGAAGGCCTGCTTGCTCAGGCGGCTGTGGATCGACTCAATCGACTTGTAGAAGTCGCCACCAGTCTGGTTGATCTTGTTGATGAAGCAGATACGTGGCACGCCGTATTTGTTAGCTTGGCGCCACACCGTCTCACTCTGGGCTTCTACCCCCATCTTGCCATCAAAGACTGTCACTGCGCCGTCGAGTACACGCAGGCTACGCTCCACCTCGGCGGTAAAGTCGATGTGCCCAGGGGTATCAATGATGTTAATCTTGTGGCCCTTCCAAAAGCAGGTCACTGCCGCAGAGGTAATGGTAATACCACGCTCTTTTTCTTGGCTCATCCAGTCGGTGGTAGCACCACCATCATCACCGCGCACGGTACCAATCTTGTGGTTAATACCGGTGCGGTACAAAATACCTTCTGTCGTCGTCGTCTTACCGGCGTCGATATGGGCAATAATACCAATGTTACGAAAGTCCTTTAGAGGGACATTCTTGGGGGTTGCCATAGGGGGCTCCTTCTCTCCTTACGTGTTTTTTAGCATGAGTAATACAACTCTCAACGATTGATTATAGCATGGATTGGATGTGGGCGGTAGAGTAATTATCACCCCTGATGAGTCTACCCGCTCCTGCTAGCCAGGGAGCCGTTCGCCGTTTTTTGACCACACCCCGTAGCGGTCTGGTGCGGTGGTGCGCATTGCTTGAGGTACGGCATCGTACTCTCCTGGTGGCAGGCCACTCGTGTTGACATAGAGTAGCTTGTATTCGGTTTGTTGAGCATTGGTGACGTACAGGTAGGTGTTGCTGGTTGCATCAGTAGTACTACCCTGAGTGACGCTGGGAAGCGTGGTAATATAGGCCGGCACTAATTGGCGCAAGAATGTGGCGCTATCGCGGCGCTGGTAGGTAGGCGTAGTGCTGCCGGCGGTCTTAGCAACCGGGTATGCACCATTTTTGGTGTAGTATCGATCAAGCGCTTGACGCATTGCTGTGAGGTCGGCCACGCGAGTCCGCCCCTGTGCACCGGCTTGGATGCGTTGATACGAGACGAGCGTCAACGTAGCAAGGATGGCAATAATGACGATCACAACCAGCAGCTCTACCACAGTATAGCCAGCGTGTTTTTTCTGCATTAGTCGATTTTTCATAGCGCTCATGCTTTGCATTATACGAAGTGCTGTGCGTTTAGGCAAGAGCCATTGCTGCCAACCTAGCTGGCAGTGTATAATGGCACTATGCAACCACGTGGATCATCCCCTTCACCTCAGTACCGGCGCTCTCGCCTAACACCGCGCGGGCTAGCGATTCGTTTTACTCTAGCTGGTCTAGCGGTCATTGCCATTGCAGCAGGGGTTATTTATCTCGCAACTCGGCCGCACAAAGCCGAAAACACCGAGCAGCACACCGAGACAAAAACTGGCCCACGGGAGCAACTCACCGCCACCAAGACACTGGAGCGTGCTAAGAAATACTTCAAAGGGACAGAAGCTGTTAAGTCATCACTATCAACACCGGTCAAGGCAGAGGGCTTTCGCTTTTATTCTATCGCTACCGACCCAAGCAAAACCAAGAGTGCTGCCGCTACCCTACCCAAGGCTGAGGCTAAGCGCAACGTTACCGCCCTGGAGCACATGCTCGACTATGATCAATTCACGCGCTATGTCGTGCAAGATGGCGATAAAGACGGCCCGTACCTCGCAGACTTTACGCGTAGCAATGGCGACGTAACGTGCCAGATTAGCAATACCCCACTCGACCCAAACGACCCGAAGAACAAAGAAACCCGCTTCGTTGAGTTCAAATGCCTCGATGCCGCCGACTACAAAGACCTCGCCAAGCAGCAAGCTCCTCTCTACAACGCCTACTCGCCTGCTGCAAGCTCGAGCTACAACGTCGGCATTGTCGGCACGATGACGGTGCGCGAGAGCAAGCTTGCCGGTTATCGCTTGGCAGAGATACCATTGGGCGGTGTGCAGCCCGAGTCGCACCTCTTTAATTCGCAAGGGACGGCGCTGTTTTATCAATCGAGCGATGGCCGCTGGGTCTTCTTCCAAATTCGCCAGAACGATATGCTCAGCTGCGACGTCTACAAAGCCCAGCTTCGCAACGCCAAGAAAGTCGACCTGCGGCAAATCTACGAAGGCGACAAATGCCGCGACCTCAGCAAAGGCGAGGTAGTGACGGTAGAGATGCCGAAGTATCGGTAGTACGTTGATTGCACATATAGCTGACACTACACTAACTTATTTAAACTTAGTGATATCATAAATATATGAACACATCCTACGACTGCATCGTCATTGGCGGAGGCATGGCAGGGTTAACCTGCGCCGCACATCTCACAGACAGTGGGTTGCATGTCAAGGTACTTGAAAAGAATGATCGTCTTGGCGGGCGCATACGGTCTTTCTATGATGAAGACGTCACTATCGAAACCGGTGCATCATTTCTTGCTGGTTTTTATGAGACTGCCCGCAAACTCGTCAAAGATTGCGGTATGGATGCTTCCTCTCAGAAGGACAGCCAAGAGACATGGCTCTATCGTCCTACGAAGCCGCTTGGCCCAATTTGGCCGTTGAGCGCGCTCAAAGCCTCGCCGTCGTTATCTCGCGCTGGCAAGTTACGCGCACTACGCGGAGTCGTTTCTATGCTCTTTGATGCAAAGCGGCTGACAACACCAGCTATTACACGCGAATTAAAACGATTTGATAATGAAACCGTTGTAACATGGGGAGAAAAGGCGTTTGGGAAAGAGGCCTACCAAAATGTGCTCGAGCCAATGGTGCGCGCACTATTCTTCTGGGATTGTGCACATACATCACGCGGACTGGTGCCTCCAATTATTAAGGGCGTCATGGAAGACCGGCATTTCTATCGTCTACCTTCTGGAATGAGTAGTCTGCCATCCGCAATCGGCGATAAGGTACCTCATGTATTAAATACACAGGTTGATGCAGTCCGTGCTGAAAGCCACCACCTCTATCGGGTCGATACATCACAAGGTACATTTAGCGCTAAATCTGTTGTTGTCGCATCACCTGCACAAGATGCAATTCGTATCCTGACAGGCGGCGGCCTGCATTGCAGCAAAAGTCTGAACGCAATTGATTATAGTTCAGTCACAGTCGGCATAATTAAAACATCCGTTTCTGATGACCTTGGCATTGGCAATCGAACGATTGTCATTTCAAGTGAATATGTCACGCCACTTGTCGCAATTAAAGTAATTCAGACAAAGAGCAAGCCTGCATATATTCGATTCTATTGGCGGGCGCAAGGTAACCTAGAACAGCAGCATCTCCAGCGAGAACTTGTCAACCAGCTGACTAGAATGAACTTGCCATCCGTAGCTGACGCTGCACGTCGTGGTGAGGTGGTAGACGTCGTGCGATGGGATACTGCAATTCCAGTATTTGATGTCGGCAGCGTTACACGAACAACTGCTGCACGATTTGAAGATGGACTCCCACCAGGTGTCTTTCTTGCCGGAGACTATATGAAAGCGCCCCACCTCGAGGGTGCTGCAGTAAGCGGAGTCCAGGCAGCAACCCGCGTATTGGCATATATTAGTGACCGTACGTAATACTTTTAATCATAGTTAGCATCTGAGTATTACTGCTATACAAGAAGGGCCCCACTCTCTCAAGTGGGGCCCTTCTACTATAGACCAGCTATTCCCTACAGCTCATCAGTCGCAATTGTCACTTCTGGCTCAGCTTCTTCAGCCTGGGCTTCGGCGACAAACTCATCCTCTGGAGAATCATTCTCCTCGAGCGGCAGGGGGTGTGCACCCGTACCAACCGGCACTTTGTTGCCGATGATGACGTTCTCCTTAAGACCCTTCAGGTGGTCGGCGCGGCCACTAGTGGCAGCGTTGATCAGCACACGAGTTGTGTCTTGGAACGACGCAGCAGACAGCCAGCTATCACTCCAGATACTCACCTTGGTGATACCAAGCAGCAGCTGTGTATACTGAGCTGGTGTTTTGCCCTGGGCAACGAGTTCCTTGTTGGCATCAACCACTGATGCCTTGGAGATGATGTCGCCCATGACGAAGGTGCTGTCGCCTGGATCATCAATCTGCACCCGGCTAAACATCTGCCGGACGATGATCTCAAGGTGCTTACCAGCCACATCCTGGCCCTGCGCAGCATAGATACGAAGCACTTCGTTAATGATGTAGCGCTGGGTTGCCTCTGTGCCCTTAAGGCGCATGAGGTCATGCAGGTTGAGCGAACCAAGTGTCAGGCGATCACCTGGCTCGACCATATCACCTGGTTTGACAACGAGGTACATCGTGCCAGGGATTTCGTAGCGGACTGGTGCTGTCGCGTTGCCTGTGAGGACAAGCGAATCACCAGTGGACTCAACCACTCCATCAAACGGTGCAGTAAGTGGCTGCGTGCCATCGTCGAATGACGCAATGACGTCGCCAACCTTCACCTTGCTGCCCGATTGTACCATCACCATGCGGCCATCGAGCGGCATACGCTCTACCTTACCTGCTTGCGGCGTGACCTGTACAACGTACTTCTTGCCATCTTCCCAGATATCGACCAAACCAGCGACTTCTGTGACGTAGGCCTGACCCTTTGGGTTACGTGCCTCAAAGAGCTCCTCAACACGTGGCAGACCCTGGGTGATGTCTGACCCACCAACACCAGAGCTGTGGAAGGTATTGAGCGTCAGCTGCGTGCCTGGCTCACCGACCGACTGCGCGGCGATGACCCCAACTGGTTGCGAACCATCAACAAGCTGGCCAGTTGCCATATCGATCCCGTAGCTCTTGCGTGGAATACCGTGCAAGTTCTTGGTAGAGAGGACAGACTGGATACGTACTTGGTCGATCGACTGATCTGCCTCGATAGCGTTGGCAATCTCACGTGTAATGAGCTGGTCGCGGTCGAGGTGGCCTGGCACTGCCTCGGCGGTGTAGCGGCCAAACAAGCGGTTGCCAAACTCGATCATCGTCTCCTCAGACTCATTGCGGTAGATAGTGAAGCCGTCATCGTCACCCTCTTCGTCCTCAACGGTAAAGACATCCTGCGAGACATCAACCAAACGACGCGTGAGATAGCCAGAGTCGGCCGTCTTGAGGGCGGTATCGATAAGCCCCTTGCGAGCACCACGCGTTGCCACGAAGGCCTCCAGGCTCGACAACCCTCGCTTGAAGTTGCTACGCACTGGCAGCTCAATCTCACGGTTGGCAGCATCCACCTGGATACCGATCATCGCACTCGCTAGCTTAATATTGTTGACACTACCACGAGCACCAGAGTTCACCATTGTTGCAACAGAGGTATCCATGTGGGCCAACTGGCTGCGCAAGAAGTCCTCTACCTTGCGGTCGACGGTGCGCCAGTTGTTGACGGTCAATGTATAGCGCTCGTCCTCGGTAATGAGCCCTTGGTCGAGCTGCTCCGAGATCGCAGCAGAACGCGCGTCACCCTCAGCCACGAAGTCAGCAATTTCGTCGAAGCTGAGATAGTCTTCCATACCAGTCGACACCGCAGCAGTGGTGGCAAAGCGGAAGGCCAAGCCCTTCATGCGGTCGGCAGTGATAGCAGTCTCAGCAGCGCCATAGCGCTCGAAGATCTGACCAAGCACCCGCTTAAGCTCTTTCTTGGTCTGGACATTGTTGTTGTAAGGGAAGTCCTCTGGCAGGATTTCGTTAAAGAAGACACGCCCTAGGGTAGTGGTCCGGATTTCACCCTTGGCTCGAATGCGAATCGGGCTCTGCAGGTGGAGCTTGCCCATGTCGTAGGCTAGCTCAGCAGCCCGGCTGTCGGCAAAGACGGCAACAGTGTCAGTCTGAGCCGAGGGTTTTTCGTATGTGAGGTAATAGTTACCGAGCACCACGTCCTGGTCGATACTGAGGACAGGGCTCCCGTCGGCAGGCTTAAGCAGGTTATTGACGGCACTCATTAGCTCGCGTGCTTCGGCCTGTGCCTCGGCACTGAGCGGCAAGTGAACAGCCATCTGGTCGCCATCGTAGTCAGCATTAAAGCCGTTAGCGACGAGCGGGTGAAGCTGGATCGCCTTACCCTCAACCAGCTTTGGCTGGAAGGCTTGGATGCTCAGGCGGTGCAGCGATGGCGCACGGTTGAGCAGGACGTACTTGCCCTTAATTACCTCATCCAATGCATCCCACACAACCGCTTCACCTGCCTCAATTAGGCGCGTTGCACTACGGATGTTGTGGGCATAATCGCCCTTGATGAGCCAGCTGATGACAAATGGTTTGAAGAGCTCGATTGCCATCTGCTTTGGCAAGCCACACTGGTGAATCTTGAGCTTCGGTCCTACCACGATGACCGAACGGCCCGAGTAATCGACGCGCTTACCCAGCAAGTTCTGGCGAAAGCGCCCTTGCTTACCCTTAAGCATATCGCTAATACTCTTAAGGCGGCGGCGTCCACCAGTTGCATTGACAGCGCGGCCACCACGAGCAGCCGAGTTGTCAATCAGGCTATCGACCGCTTCTTGCAGCATACGCTTCTCGTTGCGCTGAATTACCTCTGGTGCGTTGAGCTCGATGAGCTTCTTGAGACGGTTATTACGGTTGATGACACGACGATAGAGGTCGTTGAGGTCACTCGTCGCAAAGCGTCCACCACTCAGGGCTACCATTGGCCGCAGGTCTGGTGGAATGACTGGCAAGACTGTCATACACAGGCTTGATGGCTTAATGCCCGCCGCCTGCATACCCTCGAGCACCTTAAGGCGCTTCAGTAGCTTCTTCTCGCGTTGACCACGCGCGCCTTCGGCTTCTTCTTGCAGATCGGCGATAAGCACGTCGAGGTCGATATCATCAAGGAGCGCCTTGAGGGCATCACCACCCATACCAACCTTGATGAGCTCTTCGTATTCTTCGGGAAGGTTGCGATAGTCGGTATCACTCAGAAGGGCACGCTTTTGTAGACTCTCAAGCTGAGCTTTCTTTTGGCTGTAGGTTGCCTCAAGCTCTTCGTATTCGCGTGTTTGCTGCTCGGCAAGAGCCTTCACGTCTGCCCCATCAGCTTCAGCTTCACGCTGGAAGCGAATTTTGATGGCAGCCCGTGCCGCCTCAGTCTCAGCCTCAAGGTCAGCCAAATAAGCGTCGCGTGTTTCGGCGTCAACGTCGAGGATGACGTAGGTAGCAAAGTACGCAATCTTCTCGAGGTTGCGCACCGTAATGCCCAGCAAGAGGCTCATCGCACTGGGTGTGCCACGCATAAACCAAATGTGCGCAACAGGGGTCGCTAGGCTAATGTGCCCCATCCGCTCGCGACGCACGATCGACTTGGTGACAAGTTCACCATTCTTATCTACTGCAGCTTCGCGGCTGCGCACACCCTTGAGCTTACTGTCGTGTGGGTTGATATCTTTGACTGGGCCAAAAATTCGCTCACAAAACAGGCCATCGCGCTCAGGCTTCTGGGTTCGATAGTTAATCGTCTCCGGCTTGGTGACTTCGCCGTAGCTCCACTTGAGGATATCCTCGGGGCTGGCGACGGCCAAGCGTACCGCATCAAAATTGGCGATATCGTGATCTGTTACCACGTGGGACATCTTAGGCTTCCTCCTCGCTTAAGTTTTCTACTGTGTCAATATCTTGGACGGACATGCCGCTGTCGTCAGCGATCGTGCCAATGCCGTCGGATTCATCAAGATAGGTTGCTTCGTCATCATTCTCGTCAGACGGGACGGTTTTATCGGCAGGGCCCGCGGCAGCAATGACATGCTCGGCATCGACCGACTCGTCAGACTCATCCAGCAGGTCAACACGCAAGCCCAAGCCTTGCAGCTCCTTAACAAGCACGTTAAAGCTCTCGGGCAGCTTTGGCCCGGCAATTGGCTCATCTTTGATGATTGCCTCGTAGGCTTTGGCCCGGCCATAGACGTCGTCTGATTTGATTGTCAGCATCTCCTGCAGAGTAGTCGCGGCACCGTAAGCTTCGAGTGCCCAAACCTCCATCTCTCCGAGGCGCTGACCACCATTTTGAGCCTTACCGCCGAGTGGCTGCTGAGTCACCATGGTGTATGGGCCGGTGCTGCGGGCGTGAATCTTATCGCTCACCATGTGGTGGAGTTTGATCATATGCATCACGCCGACTGTTGTACGCTCCTCGAATGGCTCGCCGCTCAGGCCGTCGTAGAGTTGGCTCTTGCCATCGCGCGCAATGCCAGCCTTTTCGAGCTCATCCTTGATGGTATCGGCTGGCACACCGTTGAACGGCGGCGTGGCAACCTTGTAGCCGAGTGCTCGTGCAGCCATACCGAGGTGCGTCTCAAAGAGCTGGCCAAGGTTCATACGGCTTGGCACACCAAGTGGGTTGAGGATGACATCAACAGGAGTACCATCAGCCAGGTATGGCATATCCTCTACCGCCATAACGCGAGCGCATACACCCTTGTTACCGTGGCGACCAGCCATCTTGTCGCCGACACCAATCTTGCGCAACTGAGCAACAAAGATCTGAATTTGCATTAATACACCCGTCTTGAGCTCGTGGCCATTCTCGCGGCTAAATACCTTGACGCCAACAACTTTACCACCACCAGCATTGTTCATGCGCTGGCTGGTGTCACGTACATCCTTGGCCTTTTCACCAAAGATTGCACGCAGCAAGCGCTCCTCACTGCTGAGCTCTTGCTCACCCTTTGGCGTAATCTTCCCAACCAAGACATCGCCTGCCTTGACCTCAGAGCCGATCTGTACGATACCGCTCTCATCCAAGTGGCGAAGGCTATCCTCACTCACATTTGGAATATCGCGTGTCACGATCTCTGGACCAAGCTTTGTCTCGCGTACCTCGACAGTATAATCCTTGATGTTGATGCTGGTAAGGGTATCATCTTCTACCAAGCGACGGCTCAAAATCACCGCGTCGTCCATGTTGTAGCCGCCCCACGGCATAAAGGCTACCAGCAAGTCCTTACCAAGGGCGAGCTCACCATCAGCAATGGACGCGCCCTCGATGAGAGTGTCACCCTTCGCAACAGTTTGGCCGCGGATAACCCGAACTTTTTGGTTGATACAACGATCATCATTGCTCTTGGCAAAGTGGATTAGGTCGTAGCGCTTGACACCATCAGCATAGCGCACCTCGACTGCTTCGCCATCAGCCCGAATCACTTCGCCATCGGCCTCGGCCGTCACAAGCTGGCTCGAGTTGCGCGCCACCTCGTGCTCAATGCCAGTGCCAACCGTTGGCGACTCTGGCTGCAAAAGCGGCACTGCCTGGCGCTGCATGTTGGAGCCAGTCAAGCTGCGGTCAATACGGTTCTTCTCGATGAATGGCACGAGACTCGCGGTCGACCCAAGGATCTGCTTGTGTGCAGCGTCCATGAAAGTGACTTCACTGGTATCTACCTGCCCTGGCTGGAGGAACTTACGCGCACTAACGCGATCGCGTACGAATGTGCCATCCTCATTAAGGCGAGCACCAGCATCGGCAATTACCTCAGTTACTTCTTGCGAGGCATCGAGGTAGACGATTTCATCAGTCACGCGGCCATCAACTACCTTGAGGTATGGTGTCTCAATAAAGCCGTATTCGTTGATACGTGCGTAGGTAGCGAGGTTCAGCACCAGACCAATGTTAGCACCCTCTGGTGTCTCAACCGAGCAAATTCGGCCATAGTGGGTGGGGTGAGCATCACGCACCTCAAAGCCAGCCCGCTCGCGGCTGAGGCCACCAGGCCCCATCGAGCTCAGGCGACGCTTGTGGCTCAGCTCCGACAGTGGGTTCACCTCATCAAGCAGCTGGCTCAACTGGCTACTAGCGAAGAACTCGCGCACTGCTGCCACTACCGGGCGAGCATTAATCAGCTGGCTCGGCGTAACCGTCTCGAGGTCACTCATGCTCATACGATCCATTGCATTGCGCTGCATCCGGAGCATACCAACGCGGAACTGGCGCGCTACCAACTCGCCAACCAGTTTCACGCGGCGATTGCTCAGCGAGTCGATATCATCAGCTGGCTCTTGTGTGTTGTTAAGGCGAATGATTTCGCGCAAGACACCAATCAAATCACTCATCTGCAATGTGCGATATTCGGCCGTATTGGGCACATCAACACCTAAGCGCTGGTTGATCTTGTAGCGGCCAACGCGGCTGTAGTCGAAACGCTTAAAGTCGAAGAACATGCGTTCAATCATCTGGCGAGCGTTCTCTACCGTAGCGAGATCACCTGGGCGCAGGCGGCGATAGACCTCAATCAATGCTTCGTTGATACCGTGCGCTGGATCCTTCTCAAGCGTGGCTTCGATGTATTTCATCTCACCGGTGTCGATATCAGCAAAGGCCTCGCGAATGGCCGACACCTTGCTCATACCAAGAGCACGCAGCAAAGTGGTAGCTGCAATCTTGCGGCGACGATCGATCTTCACGTAGATTGCGCCCGATGGGCTCGTCTCAAACTCGAGCCATGCCCCACGGCCCGGGATCATCTTGGCACCATAGAGGTTGCGCCCTGCCACGCGGTCGGCACTAAACAGCACACCAGCACTCCGGATCAGCTGGCTCACCACCACACGCTCCGTCCCGTTGATGATAAACGTTGCACGCTCCGTCATCCAAGGGTAGTCACCCATATAGATGCTCTGTTCCTTGACTTCGCCGGTCGTCTTATTGATGAGCTCGACGGTGGCTTGCAGTGGTGCGTCGAAGGTTAGGTTGTTTTCTTTTGCAAACTGCTCTGTATGCTTGGGCTCGCCAAAGGCGTAATCCTTAAAGCGCAGCTCGAGCTTCTGGCCAGTGTAGTCTTCGATTGGGTTGAGCTCTGCGAAAATTTCGCTCAAGCCCGTCTCGACGAAATCCTTCCAGGATTCTTCTTGGTGAGCCAGCAAGTCGGGTACTGCCAGCGCGGTGTCATTGCTGGTAAAAAACACACGCGATGGAGCAGCTGTTGCCGTGATAGGTGTAGGCATATAAACTCCTCTTGAATTATTGTTATCTATCCGCACGTGTAAGGACTCCAAAACCCTGCTCGTGCATTTGTTGTGGCACCGAAGCTTTACTCAATATAAGTTTTCGCACACTAAAACGCCACGCCACCGGCGTAGTCCGCACCTAACCCATATTACACAACCTTCATTAACATCTCATTATAGCGAATGAACTGCGAGTGCGTCAAGTATCTTCTGTTTGAAATTCCAAAATCTATACTAGGAGCTACGTATAATTATACTCACTCATATAAGCCTCGAGCGTGCCCGCTGACATTGTATACATACCGCCCTGTTTTGGGAGATATACACAACTTTTGGACTGGTCCGTGATTCCAAAGAGCACACTTTGTGCTTGGATCTTGCAGCACCTCACGAACATACTGTAGAAACACACCCTCTTCTGTTGACGGTGATAGCGAGAACCCTTCGTCAATTGTCTGATCTCGGCGTTTAGCATCAGCCACCGACAACCAACCATCGCACTGCCCCGGACAATTAACGAATGGATTCTTTGCGAGTAGTTGCTCACGCTCAGCCTGCGTGGCTATAACACCAGACACGCTACCCATTGCATAATTATCCCAGGATATCGCCTTCCCTGATGAATAGTCAGCCGCACGCGCTAATACATCCCCCATAACAGTTTGGGTGCGCATGAGCTCCTTGGTATCTCGCTTGGCCTGATAGAAGAAGGCAAGCGCCACCATACAGGCAATAGTCAACACGATCGTTACCAACATGACGACAGTCATACGCCGTGGACGGAAGCGCCGTGGCTTTTTTGTTTGAGGTGAAGCATTTGTAGACTGGGTTGTCGATTGGTCGCTATGTTGTGTCATAGCCTTACTATAGCACAAAGCAGCTACTCGTGCTATTTTGCGTTTGTGCGCTGGCCAATCACTTTATCGGCTAGGCCATACGCTACAGCGTCTGCGGCGCTTAGCCAGTAGTCACGCTCCATGTCAGCCTTGATTTTATCAAGTTTTTGGCCAGTGTTGTCCGCCATAATGGTGGCCAGCCGTTCTTTGAGAGCGATACTCTCGCGTAAGCTAATTTCTTGGTCTGTTACTTTGCCGCGCGTACCACTGCTCGGCTGGTGGATCATCACTCGGGCATTAGGCAGGACAAAGCGTTTACCCTTCGCACCGCTACTAAGCAAGAAGGCACCCATGCTTGCCTGCAGGCCAATACCAATTGTTTGCACATCTGGCGCGATGTATTGCATAGTATCGTAGATTGCAAGGCCGTCATACACACTGCCACCAGGGCTGTTGATATAGAGTTGAATGTCTTTATCTGGATTTTCATTGGCAAGATGGAGAAGCTGCGCGACAACGACATTGGCTGTCATCTCAGTCACTTCTTCGCCGAGGAAGATAATGCGATCCTCGAGCAAACGCGAGTATATATCATAGCCACGCTCACCATCACGTGTGCGGACAATGACGTTGGGCACTAGGTAATCATTCGGTTTCATCATAGTACCATTGTAACGAGAAAATTAGCACTCGTCAATATAGAGTGCTAATCTCTGCTATGCGAGCTCTATTATCTGCTACTTCTTAGTATTCTGCGCCACCAGCCAGTCAATCGTCTTCTCTGTCAAGAGGCGGTTGGCGATCTCGTGCTGCACCTCTGGCTCATCAAAGCGCGCCACCATGGTTGCATCATTGGCATACTGTTGCTTGAAGGCACTGATGCGCTCTTGTAGCTCCTCTGCTGTGGCTTCAATCTTCTCGGCCTTGCTCAGCTCAGCCAGGACAAGCCCAGCCCTAATGCGCTCATCGGCCGCTGGCTTAGCCTCCTTCTCGATCCACTCGTCTTTGTCCTTATATTCCTTCTCGGCAAGGTACTGCTCAAGAGTGCGACCACGGTGAGCAAGGTTTTGCACTAAGTCTTGTTCGATCGAGCGAAGCTGGTCAGCTCGCAATACCTCTGGGATGGCTACTGTGCTGGCATCGGCCAACTGCTTGACGGCTACGTCGCGCAGCTCGTCATCTGCTTCACGCTGTTTTTGCGCAGTAATTTCCTTCTCGATATCTTTCTTGAGGTCATCAATAGAAGTAAATGGCCCAACCTTCGCCGCAAACTCATCAGTCAGCTCAGGCAATGTCACTTTCTTAACCTTCTTGACAGTCGTATCAAAGACGACTGCTTGCCCAGCTAGTTCGCTTGCATGGTAGTCCTTCGGGAAGGTGAGTTCAACCGCCTTCGTTTCACCAGCCTTGAGGCCAATCAATGCCTCTTCAAAGCCTGGAATGAATGACTTACTGCCGAGCACGAGCGGATAGTCCTTCCCGGTGCCACCAGCAAAAGGCGTACCATCGCGCTTACCGACAAAGTCAATTGTCACTTCATCGCCGTCCTGAGCTGCTTCATCAGTGTCCGTACGCTCGGCCATGCTGTGGCGAATCCGGTCAAGGATCTCCGTCACTTCTTCTGGCGCAACGGTTATCTTCGCTGGCTTGAGCTTGAGCTTCTTGTAGTCACCGAGAGTAATCGTAGGCATAACCTCTGCCTCAGCAGTAAATTCCAGCTCGCTGCCAGGCACGAACTTCTTAATCTCTACCTCTGGGCGCTCAAGTACCTGCACGTCACTCTCGAGGAAGGCGGCAGCAACTGCTTTGCTCAGGGCGTTATTCAGCGTCTCCTCGGCGAGAAGTTCCGGATTGGTATTCTTTGCAACCAACTCGAGCGGGGCATGACCCTTGCGGAAGCCATCAACCTTGGTCGTCTTAGCGAGCTTGTGCAAAGCAACCTGGTGAGCTGCCTCCAGTTCATCTGCACCGACTGTAATCGTGGCGCGTACTTTGGTGTCTGATAGGTGGTCTAGTGTCGTCTTCATAGTTGGTTATTGTATCATATGTCGTTGACGGTGTGAAATAGACACGCGACAAACCTAAGCATACACGCGTACATATAATACTCCGCAAGACAAGCAAAACGGGAGGCTAACAGAGATGAACTACAGTTGCAACAGAGACACACATGGTGACACTACGATAAATCAAAGTCATCATCTTCACTGCGCGATGGCTGACGACGATAATCCTTAACGGCACTGACGACGCGCTCCAGACTGAGCTTCTGCTCCTCGCTCGTCGCAATATTCTTGAGGGTGTAGATCTCGTTCTCCAGCTCATCCTCACCAACAAAGAGGAAATATGGGATCTGTTTTTTGATCGCTGCCTTGAGCTGCTTGTCTAGTTTGCGGCCAGTGAAATCGACTTCCACATTGACGTCCTCATCGCGCAGGTCATCCGCTAGCTCTAGCGCACCGCGCATTGCCCCGCCAAGAACGATCATATAAATATCGGTTGTGGAGCTAAACTCTGGTAGCAGCTGATGCGCCTCGAGAAAGAGCTGCATCATTGATAGGCCTGGTGCAAAGCCGACCGCACTGATAGGCTCAGCGCCAAACATCCCTACTAAGCCATCATAGCGTCCACCACCAAAGAGCGAACGGTTATTATCTGGATGAGTGTCGAAGAACTCAAACACTGTACCCGTGTAATAGTCTAGCCCACGCATGAGCGTGATATCGAAGATGGCATTCGTCACGCCACTGCGCTCAAGTAGTGTAAAGAGCCGCTGCACATCGCGCACCGCCTCACTATCGCGAATCGATTCGGGGAGATCGGCCATAGTACGCGCCGTCAAGAGCTGAGCAATTCGCTGCAAGCCAACTGGTGCTGCTGCCTCACCAAAGATCTCAATCGCCTGGTCGCGAAAGGCCTGTGGTGGAATCTTGTTCTTACGGTCAAACAACCGAATCATCAGCTGAGCCTGCACAGCATCGAGCTCGAGAAACTGCGCCATCATAAGGTTGATCAACTGGCGATTGTTGATGCGAATAGTGTACATGTCGTCCGTCGCGCCAAAGGCCTTCATAATACGGCTACCAAGTGCGATAATCTCGGCTTCGGCCTGCATGTTATCAACGCCAAATATATCGACATTCATCTGCCAGAATTCACGCTCGCGCCCCCGTTGTGGCCGCTCATAGCGCATAAACTGGGCAATGCTAAACCAACGTGCTGGATAGGCAATCTCTTGGCGGTGCTTGGCAATCATCCGGCTGACGCTCGGCGTCATCTCGGGCCGGATCGCCACCTGTCGGTCGCCCCGGTCGATGAATTGATACGTCTGGTCATTTACTAACTCGTCACCACTCTTGGCAGCATATACTTCAACTGGCTCAAGCAGTGGTGCATCGTATTCTTCGTAGCCGTAGCTCTTGGCGACATGACGCCAGGTCTGAAAGATATATTTGCGCACGCGAAGATCTTCCGGATACCAATCCCGTGCCCCCCGATATGATTCCGATGAAAGTTTTGTCATAGTTACTGCTATTTTTGCATAAACGGCATGGAAAAACAAGCCCTTGGCCAGATTCACTACTCTATAGCGCCACGCAGCACTACATACTCCTTCGCTACCTTATATTTGAAAAGGAGTAAAGAGAGTAATCTCTACTTTTGATCTGGGTATAACCGATGCTGCTGCACCCAGGCATACATTGCAATACCTGCTGCTACGCCGACATTAAGGCTGCGCGTGCTGCCAAACTGCTCGATCGCGGCAATGGACGTGGCTTGCTCAAGCAGCTCGGGGCGAATACCAGGCCCCTCTGCCCCAAACAAAAGCACGGCACTACGCGGCAGCGCGACCGAGTGAAGTGGCTGTGAACCAGCAACATTATCGATCGCAATGAGCGGCCGGCCAGCAATGGCCTGCAAGAAATTATCAACCGTTTGGTGATAATGCACGTGTAGATATGTGTCTGTCATCATCGCGCCACGCTTATTCCACTGCCGCCGACCAATGATATGGACATGCCGCACCCCAAAGGCATTGGCACTGCGGACGATCGTCCCCATGTTGAAATCGCGCACGACATTATCAATCGCAATATGAAGTGCCGAACCATGCTCATCAAGATCGGCAACGATCACTTGGTGAGGCAGCCCTTTATAGCGGTCTACCACATTGCGACGGTCGGCTTCGGCTAGTGCAGCGGTGGGCTCTATAGTACTCATTGGTGATATTATGCTGCTATTCCTATAACATCAGTATTATTTTATTCAACGGACTGCTGCGTCATGCCACTGATCTCGCGAATAGTGCGGATACTCTCTTCGGTAAGCTCACTCTGTGTGGACCACCCACTGCGTGATGATATAGCAAGGCCGTACAGCGTGCAGCTTGCCGTATACAGTGTAAGGCTCTCGCTTGGCCTCATGGCAATTGCGCCCAGCGCACCAACCATCCGTCGGCGCACCTCAGCACGCTGCTCATCTTCAGCTTTGCCCGAGTTGGCAGTGCCACATCGCTCTTGAACTTCCTTAATTTTTTGCTGTATCCAGCCCTCTTTATCGAACGTTTGAGACGATGAATGGATAGAGGTCATGTCATTACTCCTTACATAACGTAAAATAGTGGCAGACCCGCCACAGTTTATTTACCTGATTGTATCACAAAACTCTTTACGCAAGGCCGAAATTCGTATACAATACACGGTAAGAGCCTGCGGTGCGTATATCTGCGGATGTGGCGGAATTGGTAGACGCGCTAGCTTCAGGTGCTAGTGCCCTGCGGGGCGTGGAGGTTCAAATCCTCTCATCCGTACCAAGCAAGCTCTTATCTAAATCTATCCCAGCCAAAACAGGCTGGGATTTAGTTCCAGATCTTGAACAATGCTCACCCACCAGGGTGGGCGTTGTTCGTGTTGTGGGTTATTCTCGTGTGTATCAATAGATGACTAAGCATGCGTGCGCATAAAACGAAAGTAACTGCCTCGCTGAAAACACAGGAGAATACCAACAACGCCAACAAGCAACAGCACTGCACCGCTAATGTAATCTGAATATACTTCAGGCCATGGCCGCACTATCGAGTATGGTATTAGTTTTCGAGTCACAAAGGGCTCAAAAATTGCCCCTATTGGCAGGATGAACCAGAATATACACGATGACTTTTTTGGCAAAGCTGCAATCCAGCCACATATCCCCAGTGGTGCACATAGCACAAGAGCAGCAATAAACCAAAATGAATTCGCCATAAATATCGTGGAGCCATACACCCCAATAAGATAGCCGATACCGTAATGGAGTAGCAGTGTGAGTTCTGCAATAGCAGCGCCACTGATCGCCGCTTTTACCAAGCTTTGAGATCTCCACCCTGCCAAGAATGGCAACGCAGCCCAGACGATACCTGCATTAAATAACTTACTAAATATCTTGCGGATACAAGAGTATAGCTGCAACTGCCCTTCCATTTCTTGGGGAAAGTAGATATTGCTGACAAGCGATAGTATCGCTAATGCAAGGGATAGGAGAATGACAGTCAGGTATTTATGGCGAATTGTTTGCATGATCTGATCATAGGGAATTATTGAGTTGCCGTCAATCTGCATTATCAACATGATATCTAACAATACTGACGCCATACCCCTCAAGAAGAACTGTCAGTCTCTGAAACGCTGTATCTAACAGAACGCCAATTTTTGCTTGGTTGTTTCCGGACGCCGTGAGTGTCACACCAATCTTTCCACCTTCTTGACGAATCGGACGAGTTTTCACATACACGTCTACGAATTCACGAGTCAGCACACCAGATGCTTCTGCAAGGACCGACTCATCATTTGTGCTCGTCATGATCGTCATCGTTCTTAAAAATCCGCTACCAAGGCGGCATTCCAAAATACTGGATGCATGCCTACTAACTATCGCGCGAACCTCTGCAGGAACACCCGGAAGACACAGAACAGACATCGTATCATCTACATCAATAACGACCGCTGGTGCAGCACCAACCGGATTATAGATTGGCACTGCCCCGGTGGGCAGCAAAGCCATCTTTTTGCGAGCATTCCTTGCTGATGCAGACACATCACGATCAACTATTCCTTGTGACTCCAGGTCACAATATCGTTTCTGGACATATTCGATTGCAGTTTGATTAATCTCGAGCGGCAACTCGAGGGCACGAGCAACTGACTCAACAGTTCGGTCATCAATCGTCGGGCCAAGACCTCCAATGGTAAAGATCAAGTCTGGCTCCGTACGTATGCAATATGCCAACGCGTCTTGTATTGCAACTGGGTCATCGTGTACCGTAACTACCGTCGTAACCAGCGCACCGCGACCAGCAATTTGTGTGCAAAGCCAGTGAGAATTAGTATCGAGTGTGCTTCCATTGAGCACCTCGTCACCTATTGTGATGATGGCTCCTCGCCTGCGAGACATATGTACACCTCCTCTTTTCTATTACATTAAATGGCTAACTACTGTGTCGTATTTTTGAGTATCACTAAATCGGAAATACTCTAATCATTCATTGAACTCTGATGGCATACACAGGTAACCCTGTCACTCAAATTATTGATTATCTGTCGATCTGCAACACCCATCACCTCTTGCATTCAGCACCACCCATCATTATCGGGAGTATAATCACCCATTGTTAATTCATCAATCAGGCTGCACATCATGCATTGCACCATCTTCATTCGAAGCTGTGGGAGGTACTTGAGCTTGTTCCTCCGCTTTTGCTGTTTGCTGTTCGGCAGCAATTTGTGCTCGCACTTGGCGTTCAATCTCGTGCCGAAGCTGCTGCTCATTCTGTACTAGTGTATTTGGTTGTGCAGGTTGGAGGTAGCGCTGTACCTTCTCTAGATGTACCAAAATAGGCGTTACTATTAAGCCAAATACAGTGAGTATACCAAAAACTACCAAAAAACGTAGCGTACTTGATGTATCTCGCACATTAAACCATACTATACTCAAGCATGCCATACTTAAAAGACTGGCGCAAGTAACCGTCATCATTTTCATTCCTATGATGAAAGAGTTTTTGTTGGCGTATGACAAGGTCTTTACGCTAAGTGTAATGAGCAGTGCAATAATTAATGCTGTGAGCGTAAGCTTCGTCGTAATCGAGATGAAGTCGCTGCATATTTGTGTCTGAACATGACCTTCGTAGTCATAGTTGCTATAGTCGCTATAATGTCTATTATATCGACTCCCCGTACTGACAGAGGGACGACAAAAACTAAGAAACCGATAGAGATTCCACTGGATAACAAACATACCAGTGAACCACTGAACATTGAGGATGATCGACATAATGGATAGAATTTTTATAATTATTCGGTTATCCGTAAGTCGCGATATGTTGCTCATAGCAATTAATGATGCGATTGCGGCGCAAAACGTCGTGAATAGGATTCGCCAATCAATTTCTTGCGATAATACTGCAAGAATCCCGAGAAGTGCGCACAATGTTAGCAAGCCAATTGACAGATAGAGCAGAACACTTCGCAATTGCGCTACAGAGTAAGATTGTTTCATGGCACTATCATACACCATTTGCCATCTATGTCAACTCGCTTTAGTCATTTAATACACCACCCCAGCCGGCAAAGTTGTTGGGACTGCTGGTGACGCATCCTCAATCGACGCGCATGGGTATGAGCAGTAGTCAACCGACAGGAAGCCAGCCGATCGGTAGTTGCCACTAGCCTTCGCTCCACCAAATGGAGCCGCAGTCGTTGCACCAGTCAGTGGCTGATTCCAGTTAATGATGCCTGCCTTTGTTTGCTGGTAGAATGCTTCGTATTGCGCACGCTCACGAGTAACGATGCCAGCAGCAAGACCAAACTGTGTCGCGACAGAAACAGCCTGCACAATCGCAGCGCCATCTGCAAGACTTCCAGACCATATTGGTTCGTTGGTGGCGGGGTTACGGGATATTATGCGTTGATCGACACTCATATTCATTAGCCTCTTTCTTCCTCTATTTTATTGAGGCATGACAAAGAAATCAATTGCTAAAAAGTAAGGACACTTCCCTCACAAAGTTTTATCACCAATCCACCGTATATTCATTGCGCAGCATTGCAGTAATGGTACGAGCTTGTAGAGTGGTTTTTGTCCCAGGATTAAGAATGCCGTGAGGGTCAAAGAGCTGCTTAACCTGTTGGTAGAGAGCTGTAAGATCTGGATTTTGCGTGGCGCGCACAAAACGAGTTTTGAGCCGGCCCTCACCACCACTCATCACCAAATGTCCGTCGTATAGCGCAAGCAGCTTAGTAAGCTCGTCGTAGAGCTTAAAGATCTTCTGCTTATCACTCACTTTGCGCAGCGAGAGGCGCGGATAGACGCCGTAGAGATTCAAGCTAGGGTAGCCAGCAAGAGGTAGCGGCAACTGCAACGCCCGAGCAAGCGGCATGAGCGCCCGAGCAAATTCTTCGAAGCGCTGCGGCGGCACATAAAACCCCTCAAACAAGCGCGGTGTCCCGATATGCGCGGCATCGGGCCAGCGATACTGATCAAGCGCAGCAAACCCTGCCGCTACATCTTCATCACCGTCATCTTCAGCGATAGTGACGACCGTCTCACCCACAGATTGCAGCTGCTCAAGCTTGGCCTGTTTGCGAGCACGTGTCCGGGTGTTAAAGTCATCGAGTGTCACGAGCAAAACTGCCTGCGGCGTAAACTGCTGGGCAGCTGCCTCATAAAAAGCATACTTCTTGCCATCGCGGCGGAGCTGCTCAAAAATCGCTGCGTCGAGATAGCTAAGCTGTGCTGGTTGGAGTGCGTCAATATCATCAATCGCAGCCTGAGCCTCGCTACTATTCCGAAATACCAGAGCTGCCATTGTCTTGCGAAAGCTAAAGAATTCTGTCTTGAGAATAAGCTCATCAATGATCCCTAGCGTTCCCTCGCTCCCCACAAAGAGCGGCCCAAGGTCAAACGTCCCGTCCGGTTGCTTAACCCGCGCAATACCACTATAACCAGACGTATCATTGGGGTTAATCTGCTCGATCAGCGCTGCATTGTCAGTAATAATCGCATCGATACCACGATAGATATCACCTTCAAACCCAGGCAAGCCTTTGCGCTGGTTGAGCTCGCGCCGCGAGAGACGCTCTGTCTGCATGACGTCGCCATTGGCAAGCACAACCTCGATCTGGTCAATCGCTTCGGCTGGATCGGTCGCTCGGCTGAGGAGCGTCCCGCGTGCACCAGCTGCAATAACTCCACCAACTGTACCTCGCTGGCCAGTCAGCGGCCCGACACCAGCACCATGCATGCTCAGCGCTGCCGCTACACTGCGCGCTGGTGCACCTGGCTGGACACGAACCCGCTGCGATTTGCCATCATACTCAAAGATCGTGTCGAGAGCTGTCGTGTCAAGCAATATCCCCTGCCCCACGGCACCGCCCAGCGCACCACAGCCAGCTCCGCGTGTGGTAACTGGTATAGTGTGGCCTTTTTCGGCCATTTGCCAGGCAAAACGGGTGATCTTGCGAATATCACTCACAACGCGCGGCACTACCACGAGTTCTGGCGTTGCCGCTAGAATACCGGCATCTGCACTGACTGACGCACGCCAATCGGCCCGAGTCGAAACAGACCCGGCAATATGACTGCGTAAATAATTTGCAATTTTACTCACATTTCCCCCGTTAGCTTACTGCTTATACTATAGCACAGGGCAGCGCATTTACACCAGGTGCGGTACAATAAAAATGTGAACCTATCGACACAACTCTCTCAGATCAAAGGCGTTGGGCCAAAAACAGCTGAGCAACTGGCTCAGGCTGGGCTCTTGACCGTCAATGATCTCATCATGTTTTTGCCACGCAAGCACGATGATTTTACTGCGGCGAGTTCAATCGCAACACTGACACCAGGCAATGTGACGATCACGGCGCGCTGCGAATCAATCAGCACGCGCACGGTGCGGCGTGGTCTCCGCATTACCACAGCAGTGCTGGCAGATAGTTCGGGCAAGCTTAATGCCGTGTGGTTTAACCAGCCGTATCGAGTGCAGCAGCTCGCGAGTGGCGATGAATGTTATTTTCGGGGGCAGTTTGAATATAAGAATGGCCGCTACCAACTCACCAACCCAAGTGCCGAGCGTGTCAAAGAGCTTGCTCATCATGACACCAACCTGCTGCCCATCTACCACGCAGTACACGGCCTCAAAAGCCAACTAGTGCGCAAACTACTCACTGAGCTACGGCCACTGATAACAATGCTGCCCGAGACACTCCCCTCACACATTGTTGCACGCGAAGGCTTAATGAGCCGGAGCGAGGCGCTGCTTGCGATGCATTTCCCTACCACATCAGAGGATGTCGCAAGAGCACGCCAGCGCTTTGCCTTTGAGGAACTCTTTAGCTTGCTGCTTGCTAGTCAGCTCAATCGCCAGGCGCATGCTCAGCTCCAGGGCTATGTCATACCATTTGAGCAAGCTATCGTGAAGTCATTTGTGAATGCTCTACCCTTTACTCTCACAGACGATCAACGCCGAGCAGCCTGGGATATCCTGCAAGACTTTCAGCGTAGTACACCAATGAATCGCCTCCTCCAAGGTGACGTGGGTAGTGGCAAAACAGTGGTCGCTGGCCTGGCCGCTCGTCAGGCTGCTAGTACTGGCTACCAAACCGCCTTGATGGCACCAACAGAGATTCTTGCCCGTCAGCACGCCGCCACGCTCGATGCATTACTTACGCCCTTTGGTATCAAAGTTGGGCTACTGACTGGCAGCGTGACCGGTGCTGTGCGCAGTGAGCTTGTGCAGCGAATTGCACGCGGCGAGGTAGATGTCGTAGTAGGAACTCACGCACTCATCCAAGACTCGGTGAATTTTGCACGGCTTGGCTTTGTGGTAATCGACGAGCAGCATCGTTTTGGCGTGACGCAGCGCCAGAAACTGCTCGATAAATCCGGCCATATGCCACACCTACTTGCTATGACAGCGACACCGATCCCCCGCAGCCTTGCCCTGACCGTCTATGGCGAGCTTGATATTAGCATTATTAGCCAGCGCCCGGCGGGTCGCCAGCCGATCATCACCAAAATTATTTCTCCCGCCTCGCGCCCAGCCCTATACCAACGCGTCACGAAGGAGCTCGAGGCCGGCAGCCAAGCCTATGTCGTCTGCAGCCTCATCGATGACAACCCGGACAATGACGCGCGCAGTGTTGAGACAACTGTGCGCCATCTCAAGAGTAGCATCTTAGGCCGGTGGCGAATTGGCTTGCTTCATGGCAAGATGAAGCCTGCCGACAAAGAACGGGTGATGCAAGAATTTCACCAGCATGTATATGATATTCTTGTGAGCACCACAGTAGTAGAAGTTGGTGTTGATGTGCCAAATGCGACAGTGATGATGATCGAGGATGCCGAGCGATTTGGTCTTGCCCAGCTCCACCAGCTGCGTGGCCGAGTGGGGCGTGGCGCGCGCCAGAGCTACTGCTATCTTTTGCTTAATAACCACAGCAGGCCGAGCCAGCGTTTGCGCGAGGTGGAGGCTTCTAGCGACGGCTTTCACTTAGCGGAAGTCGACATGCAGCTCCGCGGCCCGGGCGAAATTTACGGCAAAGCTCAGCATGGTGCGCTCAATCTGCGCATTGCGAGCCTGGCCGACAGCAAGGCAATCGCTCGAGCCCAAAAAGCAGCGCAAACCTTTATCGCGAGAGGTGATTCACTCGAACACTATCCAGAGCTCCAGGCAGCGGTGCAACGCAATCAACGACTCACGACACTCAATTAAGTTGAGGTAATCTTACCTATTTTTAATTCTACCTTTTTCATTCTCTCCGTTCTCGCCCATTTAGGGTTGGGAATGTCATTTTAGAGTATTTCGCCCACATTCCAAACCTTCTCCTCATAGTAAATTTTCATCATTTCATCTAATGAAGTACAGCTACTGTTTGTTACATAAAGTCATCAAATCTATATAGTGTGAGGAATACTAGGTATACGTAGTATTTTCAGAGAAGAAACGTAAGGGTGAGTGGACAAGCAAAATCAATCAGACCCCTCCTGCTCGCATAGCATCAGCTCGCTACACCCCACTGAGTAGTATGGAATACCATCAAAATAGTGAAAAGCGGATAATCTCAACAAAACACATCCATAGTAAAGATTCAGCCACGCCAAAATCTGCTATACTATATGAGATATGTACAGTGGAACAACCTTTCGAGACCAGTCAGGGCACTTGGTTGGTGTTCATCAGCGAATCGACCAGCTCGCACGGCGCGACCTTGGCCAGATGTGTAGCCACCATGTCGCCATTCTCCACTTCCCGAGCTCGCGCGACATTCTCCATTTCGAGGGCAATAATGGCCCCGACGGTATCAAACGCAAAAGCCCCAGCGTCGATGAACCCTGGCACTACATCGACCCTACCAAGCCAGACGACCGCGACCTCGTCGTTATGATTCTCGATCATCATTACAATCTTGTTCAAGCACTACGCCAAAACAACACAGTGCGTGCCGCCTTTGAGGCAGCGTGGATGTCGCACGCTATCGTCGATGGCCTCACGCCGGCTCACCACTATCCGCTGAGTGATAAAATCGAGGAACTCTGGAGTCGCCCCAAAGAGGAGCGCCTTACCGTCTTAGATAAGAACTTCATTCATGGGACGACGGGGCTCGATACCATCAACAAAAACTGGGAATACTGGGGGGCGAAAGGCGTCTTTGCAACGCATATTCTCTTCGAGCTTGGCGTGGCCGCCTCGATGCGCACTGCCCGTTTTGCAGACACCTGCCCATCGCCCGAATGGGTAGCTGAGGCAGAGCAACTCGGTCTGGAGACAGTCTTTTTGCGAGCAGTGCAGCGGGTGTATGCACTTGATATGTATCACACTTTTTGGCGTAATGGCTGGACGACGGGCTTAGCCTTGCAGACGCGCAATGAGCTTATCCCAGAGATTATCCGCACTGTTGCCTTCGCGTGGTACAGTGCACTATGTGAGGCTTATCCATTATGAAAGTCCGAGTAATTGCTGGACGCTATGGCGGGCGCTGGCTCGATGCGCCAGACAACCGCCGCACTCACCCGATGGGCGAGCGAGTGCGCAACGCGCTGTTTAATTCGCTTGGCGATGTAGTGCAGGATGCCCGCGTCCTCGATGCCTTTGCTGGCACTGGCGCCGTTGGTCTGGAGGCGTTAAGCCGTGGGGCTCGCCAGGCGGTGTTTGTCGAACGTGACCGCCTCGCCTTCACCATCCTCTGCAAAAATATCGCAGCGCTCGGTGCTGATCCATCCGCTACTGCAGTCAAAGCTGGCGTCGGCTCATGGCTTGATACGTACGATGGCGAAGCCTTCGATATCATCTTTGCCGACCCGCCCTACCACGATCTCCAGCTTGCAGCAGTTAGCCGGCTTTTTGCCCTTCTCAAACCAGGCGGATTTATGGTATTATCACATACAGGAATAGGTGAGGGGCCAAAATTAGCAAACGACATTGTTGTGGTGGACAATCGTAGTTATGGAAACGCACACCTCACCTTTTTCCGCCGAGCTGATGGACGCAGCTAAGGTTGCAGATACACCAGCTCGTTTGGTATAATAACTTTGTTATGCGGATGTGGTGGAATTGGTAGACACGCATGCCTTAGGAGCATGTGCCCTCGTGGCGTGAAGGTTCAAATCCTTTCATCCGCACCAACTATCATGGGTTTGTTTTATTGCCGTTTCTTGCGGCACTTTTTTATAATTTGCGGCATGGAGCTTTCTTTTTTGCATCCTTCCTCAAGAATTCTATAGAAGTGTTCTATTTCTCAAATATATTTTTACACCAAGAATAAAATCTATTGAGCGCAATAAATGCTTGATAACCCCAACAGACGAAACAAGCAAGATAATAAACTTAAACTTATTGATATAGTAAAGGAGAAGCAATGAGTCAACAGTTAGAACGGGAGCGCACATTCCTCGCAAAAGAGCTGCCGCAAGAAATCAAGACAACCAAGCCAACTCGCATTGTTGATATTTATATCCCAGACACACCAGCGCATTCTCACCTTCGGCTCAGACAAAACGGCAAAACATATGAAATCACCAAGAAGACCTCCGTTATAGCAAGCGATGCGTCCGAGCACATTGAGCAAACCATCCCTTTGACGGAGGAAGAATTCGCAGCACTCTCACGTTGCAGTGCAAAGCGCGTCGCAAAGGACCGCTACCGCGTCGTGATCGATGGTACACTCGCCGAAATTGATATATTTATCGAGGATCTGACTGGGCTTGTGCTGATAGATTTTGAGTTTAGTACAGAAGCCGAGAAGAATAATTTCACTCCACCAAGCGTTGCCCTTGCCGACGTTACACAGGAGGATTTCATTGCTGGAGGTCTGCTCGCCGGCAAGACATACAGCGCCATTGCGCCAGAGCTTGCGCGGTTTTGTTATAAGAAGCTTAGCAAAGAGTAGCTCTGGTATATTCAGTATTCACTATAAAAATACTCACCCAGTAGGGTGAGTATTTTATGTGCTGCAAATCCTTGCTCTTTTGGTCAGTGTATGAAAGTAAAGGTTTTTACTCCGTTACACCCAAAACTCCATCCAATGCATAGGCAGTTGTTTCCCAGCCATTGACGGCAATGCTGTCGATACCCATCGCGCGGACTGGGTAGTCGTTGCCGCCTTCTTCAATCTTATCGCCAAAGAAGAGGACTTCGCTTTTTTCTAAGCCATTAGCCTCAAGCAGCTTCTTCATACCGTAGGCTTTGTCGATACCAGGGCGGGTGATGTCGGTGCTGGTAGTGCCACCAATTCGTACTTCGAGGCCAGGCAGCTGTGCCGCTACTTTGTCGCGGTAAATTGGCCGGATATCCTTGTATTTCTCTGCCCATGCGTATTTTTCCTCCGGAGTGGCCTGCTGACCCAAGGCAGATATAGTGATCTGGCTCTGGCGATCCTCGATAATCTCACCTGCTGGGTGTTCGCACCAGATCCCCATCTCTCGTGCGGTCGACTCAAGCACACTCACGATTTGCGCCTTTTGCTCGTCCGTCAGATCCTCGGCATACTGCAGTTGCCACTCACTCGCCTGTGGGTCGAAACGATAATAGCGCGTACCACACGTCGGCATAGCGTGAAACTTGCCCAGCAGCTCGGGCGATACATCAAGGCGGCTGGTCACCTGCTTTTGGATCTGCTTGAAGTCTCCACCAGTGATGACACATACATCATATTTCTCCAGTAAGCGCCCCAGCAGAGCCGCCATCCGGTCGCTCACAGGTGACTTCGTTACTGCCAACGTATCGTCTAGATCAAATGCGATCAGTTTTTTCATGACAAATTCTCCTCTTGTAGCTAATTAATGTGCCATTATCATACCATAAAATATGACAAATACATAATAGAATAATCGATCGCTACCATTCTACCAAGCGCAAGCCATCGGCAACATCCATCTATCGTACAAGCACGAAGCTGTTCTTGCCCTTTTTGATCAAGCTTGGATTCGTCGCTGGTTGATCACTGGTGATTTTTGCACCATCAAGGCTAATGGCATTGTTTTTGATGAGGCGGCGTGCTTCGCCATTGCTAGCGCAGACCTCAGCCTCCACCAGAGCGGTTACTACTGATTGAGGTGAGACGGTTGGGATCTCGTCAGCCAGCGCGTCAAGATCTTCCTCGCGCAGTGTCGATAGGTCATTATTACCAAAGAGCACACTCGTCACCCGCTCCACACTCTCGCGACGTTCGTGGCCGTGGACGATATCGGTTACTTCTCGTGCGAGTGTCTTTTGTAGGGTGCGCGCGCCAGGGTTAGCGTGGTGGGTGTCAATCAATCTTTCGATAGTTGCTTGATCAAGCAAGGTGTAGATCTTGATCAAATCTTCGCTCGTCTCGTCATCGCAGTTGAGCCAGAATTGGTAGAATTTGTATGGGCTCGTTAGCGCTGGGTCGAGCCATATTGCACCACCCTCTGACTTACCAAACTTCACCCCTGTCTGCTTATTAATTACCAGCGGTGCAGTCACGACGTGCGCCTCCCCACCCTCGAGCTTACGAATGAGCGACACGCCTGTCACGCTATTACCCCATTGGTCGGCACCAGCCAATTGCAGTGTCGCACCCTTCTCGCGGTACAGATACAAGAAGTCATAGCCTTGAATCAATGCATAACTAAATTCACCATAGCTAATGCCTGCCCCACCTTCGCCGATCCGTTGCTGCACGAAATCGCGGTCAAGCAGCTGCGTCATACTGACGTGCTTACCAATCTTGTGCAAAAATTCGATGTAGTTCACATTTGCAAACCAATCGGCATTATTGACCACCGCAAAGTCCTGATCCCGGAATATCTGCCGAAATTGCGCCGTTAAGCCCTTAACGCTGCGCGCCACCGTCTCGGCATTGCGCAGGTCACGCTCTTGCTTTTTACCGTCTGGGTCGCCAATCATGCCGGTTGCGCCTCCCACAAGCAGCAGTGGTGTGTGTCCATGGTCGATGAAGTGCCGGCACAGCATCATGACGGCCAAGTTGCCAATCGTCATGCTCGGTGCACTGGGGTCAACACCAATGTAGAAAGTGCGCGGCTCGTTGATATCATCAATATTGGCAAATGTCGTTTGGTTGATAAATCCGCGCCAGGTTAATTCTTCTGCTAAGGTCATATGTCCTCCACTCTTGCTTTTTCTTATGCTCATGTATTGCTATTTATTTTAGCACGAAAGAGGAGTCACGCGGCGGGAAAGACTAGCCCTACACACCCATATAATGCTATAATGCAGAGGAATATCGTGTGTTAGAGGAATAAGAGATCGTGGTCAAAAATAATTTATCACATCGAGTTAGCGTCTACTCCAATCTTGCAGCCAAGCGCCGCACCAAAAAAGACGCCGAAGCCCGCCGCAAAGCGGAGTACTTGGCGAGCTTGCCCAAGCAGCCCCTCAAGCGACTACTCTATCGGATGCATCCACGCCGGGTGGCACAATTCTTATTTAGCAAACGTGGGGCTTATGCCATCCTCAAGGTAGTTGGTGGTTTTTTCCTCGTGCTCGCCCTTATTATTGCCGGGCTCTTCACCTACTATCGCAAAGACCTCGATGCAATTCGCCCAGGCGAGATAGACAAGCGCGTCCAGACCACTGTTACCAAATATCTCGATCGCAGCGGCCAGCTCCTCTGGGAGGATAAAGGTAACGGCGATTACAAGCTTGTGGTCGATGGCAACCAGATTAGCGATTATGTGAAGAAAGCGACAATTGCCGTAGAAGATCGCGACTTTTATAACCATCACGGTATTAGCCTGGCTGGTATTTCTCGCGCATTCCTGAGCAACTCGCAGGGTAATGCTGTGCAGGGTGGCTCGACGCTCACACAACAGCTCGTTAAGCAAGCCTTCTTCGAGAAGAGCGAAATCGAAAAACGCGGCCTCGATGGTATACCACGCAAGATCAAGGAGGTGATTCTCTCGATTGAGGTCGAGCGTATGTACAACAAAGATCAAATCCTCAATCTCTACCTCAACGAAGCATCATATGGTGGCCGCCGCAATGGTGTCGAATCGGCTGCCCGCACCTACTTTCAGAAGCCAGCCAAGGATCTCACCCTAGCCGAATCAGCACTGCTTGCTGGTATCCCTAACAGCCCGGGACTCTACGACCCATATTACGTACCAGGTAATAGCGCCCTCATTGCACGCCAGCACAAGGTGCTTGATAGTATGGTTGAGATGAATTACATTACCAAAGAGCAGGCTAACGAAGCAAAGCAAGTTCCCATTCTTGACACTGTGAGACCAAAGGCTGAGCAATATGCCGACATAAAAGCGCCGCACTTCGTCCTGATGGTGCGCGACCAGCTCGAAAAAGAGCTGGGCAAATCGACCGTTGGCAAAGGCGGTCTCACTGTCACGACTACGCTTGACTCTACACTCCAAGGCAAGCTTGAGACTCGTATGCAAAGTATGTTTAATGGCAAGCTTACTAATTCTCACTGTGGTAATACTAACTGTGCGACCTATGCTGGCTTTACCAATGGCGCAGCTGCTATCGAGGATAATAAAACAGGTCAAGTGGTAGCACTGGTTGGGAGTCGAGACTTTAACTATGACGTCTTTGGTCAAAACAATGCCGCTACCGCCTTTATCCAGCCTGGTTCATCCATCAAGCCACTCGTCTATGCTCAGCTCTTCCAAAACAAGGGCAATGGCAAGACTAACTATGGGAGTGGCTCTGTCCTCTCCGATTCAAAGATCAGCTTTGGTAGCTGGACGCCGCAAAACGCCGATGGCAAGTTCCAAAACAACATTAATCTCCGCCAAGCCCTCGCTCGCTCGCGTAACATCCCCGCCATTAAGGCTATGCAAGAAAATGAGCGCAATAAGCGTGGCAGCACCTGGCAGACTATTCGCGAGATGGGAGACAGCGCCTACTGTACCCAAGGTGCAGATGCTCAAGCTGGCCTATCAAGCGCCATCGGGAGCTGTGGTACACGCCTCGTCGACCACGTCAATGCCATCGCATCTTTGGCACGGATGGGCACCTACACCCCACAATCAACCGTTCTCAAAGTAACCAACAGTACTGGCCAAGTCCTTAAGCAGTACACAGCCTCTACGAAGCAGGTAATCGATCAGCAAGCTGCCTACATCGTCAACGATATCCTCGGTGACTCCAGTGCACGAGCTAACCTTGGTGGTGGGCAAGACTATATGCCACAAATGAACCGCCTCAAGGCAAAAACCGCCGTCAAGACTGGTACATCAAACTCCGAGATTAATGGCAAGGTGGTAGCGAAGGATATTTGGACGGTCGGCTACACACCGGCACTGTCGATGGCTGTATGGCTGGGTAATTCGGACACTTCGCCACTGCGTAATGGTAACTCGCTCATCCCCGCTATGCTGCTCGACTACACTATGGCCGATGCCACGCAATATTACGTCAGCCAACACAAAGCATCGTACAGCGACTGGTTTTCTGCACCAAGCGGTATCCAGCGGATCAACAACGAGATCTATCCATCGTATTACAACAAAAACTCTAACCGCAGCAGCAACACAATGTCATTCGACCGGGTGTCTAAGAAAAAGGCCACAAACTGTACACCAGAGTCAGCTCGTGTGGATATCCCCGTCACTCGATCGAAAGACTCGTCAGGCAAAGAGGCTGTCTCAGCTCAAGATGGCTATGATGCAACCAGCAATGACGATACTCATCGCTGTACCGACTCCAAGCCAAGTGTTTCCGTCGCCGTAAGCTCTAGTGGGCAATCGGCGACGGTATACTACCGCCAGGGTAGCCACCCACTCCAGCAGTTGGAGGTGAAGGTAGGCGACCAACTCGTTGGTACGCGCCACGTCAGTAGCGACGGCGACACCAATATCTCCATCCCCGCTTCTGCTGGTAAGAACTTTACCGTGACTGCTACACTGACAGACAGTATGTACTACAGTGACAAAAATACCGCCCACGGCCAGCGAACAAGCTAGTGCGTTTGTAGAAAACAATGAAATACCCCTGCGACTGTAAGCGCAGGATTTTTTATGGTGAAATTTACTAACGCGGCTGAAGCTGCATTATCTCTGTTTTGAGCAACGCGATCTTCGCGTCACACTACGTGAAGGCTATTAAAATCCTTATTACTCAGCTAGCAGAGGTTTAGATTTCTATATCTATCTACTCCAAACCTGTTATTTGCCCCTTAGCGGTAGCCTACACCCTTCGAATAAGACATCGGGGAATAGGCTCTCCGTAATGGGAATACCAAGAAAATGCAGAGCTTACGATTAAAAATAGAATACATCTGCTTTGGAGCCTATTATCGTGGTTCTAGCTTATCCAAAACACATCCTTGGTCAATTATCTCTCACAGCATGCCTTCGCGCAATCATCATATATTCCACACCCTTCACAATTTCTCCAACTTCTCGGATAAAATTAGGCTTACCAGTTACATGCGACAGCTAGGGCTATGCGGTAGATAATAAAGGCCCCACTACCCCCACCAACTGCCGATGCAACTCCGGCGCTCCCGCTAGCCAGGTGAAGTTCTCGTGGGAGCGGTTCAGGGCGTTGTGGTAATCCATGGGGTTGCCAGCAATATCAGTATAGATGCCACCCGCTTCCTCAATAATGATCTGCTGCGCGACATTGTCCCAGATCTTGCTTGTTTGGTTGGCGCAGGCGCCATAGGCACCCCTCGCAACCATTGTTTGGTCGACGACACTATTAGACGAGCGGAGATTACGGATCGAGAGGACGATGACGCCGAGTAGCTCAGCCTCGCGCTTTGTCCGGGCTGGATCCTCAGGGTGGCCGTCAATACCATACGCGACGAGACTATTAGCAAGGTCGGTTTCGTGCGAGACACGGATCTTCTGGCCATTACACCAGGCACCCGCGCCCTTGGTCGCAACGTAGAGCTCGCCAAAGGCAGGCAGGGCTATGCCACCAGCCACTGGTGTGTCGTGATCGAGCAGCCCAAGCATAATGCCATACTGTGGTAGCCCCGCCGCGAAGTTACTCGTCCCATCGATCGGGTCAACCACCCAGGTGTAGCGCGACCCGTTATCGATACAGCCCAGCTCCTCGTCGATGATATTATGGTCAGGGTATGCTGTGCGAATTGCGTCCGTCAGGAAATGGCCAATCTCCAGGTCGGTCTCTGTCAAGACTTGATTGCGATCTCCTGCCTTGACCGAGTGAGAGAGATTACCAAAGTTCGCGGCTGCAATCTTCGCGGCGGCGGTGAGGGTGGTGGTGAGAAAGTCTCGATAGGTATGCATAGTCGCTTCCCCTTCATGGTATTATTACCATCAGTATAACACCCTGAGAATTACATATCAAAAATCAAACAGTATCTCTTTGCTATCCGCTAGCTTTGTAATAACCCCTCCTGAGACCAGTCTAATCTTCAAGCCATGGTGCTCGCGTATAAAATTGGGGCGGCTTCTGGCCTTGTCATGATACGCTTATCTATGTACACCTTCAGCTAAGAAAATTAATCCGTCTGCTTTTTTACCAAATCAAGCAGTGCTGCTTCGTGGTCAACACGGCGACGTGATAATGAGCGAGTGGCTCGTTTCTTGGAGGGAGCTTGCGTGGCTACCTGTGGGGTGCGGCTCGCTGTTGATTGCTTGGTATGCCTGGATTGAGAGGATGAAGCAGCCTGCGGAGACTTCGGAGTTGTAGCGGCTCGCGCGCGAGAGGTACGCTTGGCGAGCTGCTTTGGTTGTGGTTGCTCTGCTGGCTTTGTTTTCTCATGGGCCACACGTGCCGTTCGCTGAGGCTGGCTTGAGGCTGGCTGGTCATTTTTCTTATCTGCCTTCTCTACCGATGTTTGAACAGTGCGAGCTCGTAATGACTGGCGAGAGCGCAAAGTCTTTGCTGGTTTGGGCTGAGTAGATGGTTGAGTAGCCGACTCTTCTTGCGCTACTACTTTTCCTGACGATGCTTCAGCTGAGCGCGCTTTGGCTGGCTGAGTTGCTGGCTTTTTGACGAGCTTGGCAAAGATCATCTTACCTGCAGCGGTCTGAAGATTGCGAATAATCTCCACTTCACAGGTGTGGCCCAGCTGGCTGCTGGCTTGCTCTACGACCACCATCGTGCCATCTGGCAAATGCCCAACCGCCTGATGAGCGTCCTGTCCCTTCTGAAGGAGCGCTAGTGTCAGGTGCTCACCAGGTAAATGTGCCATCCGGATGCTCTGCGCCAGCTCATTGATGTTGAGCACGCCAATCCCTTCCACAGCGGCAACTTTGTTGAGATTATAATCGATCGTGAGCAGCCATGCGCCATGCTGCTTAGCTAGGCTCAGCAGCCGCTCGTCAACTCCCTCACGTGCTTTGCTACCGTCTTGCAAGAGCTCTACCTCTACTTCGTCCATTGCCTGCAGCTCCGTCACGACGTCAAGGCCATAACGAGCGCGAGCTCGCTTGTCACTGTCTGCGTGATCTGCCAAAAATTGCAGCTCGCCCACCACACTACGGGGGATCACCAGCGTGTCACCAATAAATCCTGTTTTGGCAACGGCCGTAATGCGACCATCCATTAGCACCGACGTGTCGACTAACAGCGCCCGCCCTTTCGTTTTGAGTGTGTTACGCGGCAACCGAGCCAGAAGATAACTGACTTCGCCAAGGATAATAAGTGTGATGATAAGCAACACAATAGTAGATAATTGCATGTTGTTCCTTTTGTTATGTTTTTAGATAGGTAATGAGTGCACTGCGGATATCGCGCACGTCATGGATGAACGGTGTCTTGAGGCCAGAATGCGGGGCAATTGCTTTGGTGAAGCCGAGTTTTTGCGCCTCAGCAATGCGCCGCTCAGCCGCTTGGGCACTGCGCACTTCACCGCCAAGGCCCACTTCGCCAAACACCACAGCACCATCATCAAGACGTCGGCCAGCAGCAGCACTAGCAATTGCCATGACAACGGCTAAGTCGGCCGCCCGATCAGCCAGTTTGAGTCCACCGACAACGTTGATGTAGATATCTTTATCGGATAATTGCAATTTGGTGCGCCGCTCGAGGACAGCGATCAAAAGGTTGAGTCGGTTGAGGTCAAACCCGCTGGCTGTCCTTTTAGGATACCCGAAATGGGTTGGATTGACAAGAGCTTGGATCTCGACAAGGATGGGGCGGTTGCCCTCAAGGGTAGCCAGCACCACCGAGCCATCAGCATTTTGGCGCTCGGCAAGTAGTGCTGCCGAGGGGTTCTCGACCACCGTTAGGCCATGCTCGCCCATGGCAAAAATCGCTGCTTCATTCGTGCTACCATAGCGATTCTTGATGGCCCGCACTACCTTAAAGCCGCCGTAGCGATCGCCCTCAAACTGTAGCACCACATCCACGAGATGCTCAAGCACCTTGGGCCCCGCGATTGACCCTTCCTTCGTCACATGGCCCACCAGCACCACCGCCGTCCCTGATTGCTTGGCGGCTTGAATGATAACATTGCTGGCGTTGGTAATTTGGCTTACGGTGCCTGGTGCACTAGTGATCTCAGCCAGGCTCAGTGTCTGAATCGAATCGACAATTACCAGCTGGTATTGGCCAGTACGGATGGTAGCCGCAATATCATCGGCGCTCGTGCTCGCCGCAAAAGACAATGCCTCGTGCTGGTCGGCACCCAGTCGCGTCGCTCGCAGCGCTACCTGCCCAGCCGACTCCTCGCCACTGATATAGAGCACCGCTTGCTGCTGCGCAACCGCATGCGCTACCTGGAGCAAGAGAGTGCTCTTGCCCATGCCTGGCTGCCCCGCCAAGAGAAGCACACCACCCGGCAAAATACCACCACCCAGCACTGCATCAAGATCGGCAATGCCCGTTGCAAGCCGAGCTGCTGGCTCATCCTGGCTCGCAGCGGCGGTAATTGGCCGCGGCTGTAGCAACGTACCCTGGCCAGTGCTGCGTGCCACGGCCGATTTGCCCACCGGAGCTGGCGCTTGCTCGACGAGGCTATTCCACTGGCCGCATTGTTCACACTTACCGGTCCATTTCGGTGAGCGCGCACCACACTGCTGGCACACAAACACCGTGCGAGCTCGTGCCATTACACTTGCTCCTTAGGTTGCTCAATGCCATTAATGCTTTGGTTTAGCTCATTAGCGCGTACCGACAAGGCATTGAGCCGAGTGATCTTCGCATTATATATCTCAACGCGCTGATTAATCGCGAGCCGCTGTGCCTCAAGTGCTCGCTGGCGTGCCAAGAGCTTCTTGCGCGCTGCCTGGAATGATGCATCATCGCGAAAGCCACCATTTTGGGCTCTGGCATTAAATACCTTGATATCAGCCGACAGCTGCTCAGCCATCTCTTTGTACTGTGCTTGGTCAGTGGGGAGCTGGGTAGCTTCTTGGTTGATTGCCTTGCTGAGCGCTTTGGCTTCTTGATCGACTTTGTCAAAGACAGCTTGGTAGGCATCACTGCGTGCGACAATCGCCGCACGGTTACGGAAATACCGACTATAGTGCTGCTCTAGCTCGCTGTTGATTGTACCAATCTGCGTACCAATAATAGAATGAAGCTCATTATTACGCTCGCCTGGTTCGGCCTGGTCATAATACTTCACCATTGAGGCAATGACCGGATTGGTCTTGATCTTGGCGTACTCTGCTTCGATAAGCTTGTCGATCCGCTGTCGTTCGCTTGGGCTAAGCCGCTCATATGCGGCATGTAATAACTCGTGTGCTGTCGTGACGGGTTCGGCGTTAGTCAGCTCTTGATTCTGTACATTGTAGACGTAAATCCGGCGCAGGTGGTAGCAACCAAGGATAGCGGCTGTGCGCTCTGTCGATTTGCAGCTTTTGTTAAACTCAGCCTTGTCCTGCAATTGTGGCTGACTCGCATAGAGCAGCTGCCGACCTTTATCGGTCAGCTCAAGCTGATCAATCACCGCTTGCATCGCACTATCGGGCTGGTACCGGCTCGCCACTGCAGCATCGTAGAGCTCCGGGCCATAGGTCAGCCCAGCCCAGGCCATACCACCGATCATCACCAGGCCGACCAGTGTTGAGAGGAGGCGCTTAGGCCTTTTCGCTACGTGCGTCAATCGTCAGCTCCCCTTTTCGTACTCCAACTGTCAAGACCGACCCTTTGGCGTAGTGACGGGCCAGAATTCCCTCTGCAAGGCGATGTTCCAGCTCATCCTCAATCGTGCGCCGCAGCGGCCGCGCCCCAAAGGTGCGGCTGTAGCCCTGAGCGATCAACCGTCGCTTTGCCGCTGGCAACACCTTAACGGCAAGGCTCTGACGAGCCAAACGCCGATTAAGCTCGGCAATCTGCAAGTCGAATATCTTCCCAACCTCTGGCTTAGTAAGTGGGCGGAAGGTGATGATTGCATCAAACCGATTGATTAGCTCCGGCCGCATGAATCGCTCCAGTGCCTCACGAGTATATGACTCATTGCGTCGCTGCTGCTGCGCTGTATCGTCCTCGTCGGCCAGTTTGGCCTGGAAGCCAAGGCTGCGATTGTGCTGCATTTTGTCTGCTCCAAGATTACTGGTGAGGATGATGATTGTGTTGCGGAAGCTCACGACACGACCAGTCGAGTCGGTCAATGTGCCATCCTCAAGCAGCTGCAGCAACATCTGGAAGATATCGGGGTGAGCCTTTTCGATTTCATCAAACAACACCACACTATAGGGTTGGCGCCGCACCTTATCTGTTAGCTTGCCGCCATCGTCGTAACCTACATAGCCAGCAGGCGCACCAACAAGCCGGCTCGCGGTATGCTTCTCGCCAAACTCACTCATATCGATCTTAATCAGTGCATCATCCGAGCCAAACACCTCACGAGCAAGCACGCGCGCTAGCTCGGTCTTACCAACACCGGTTGGCCCCATAAAGACAAAGCTACCGATCGGCCGCTGGCTGCTCGCCACCCCGCTACGACTGCGCCGAATAGCCCGAGCCACTTTGCTAACTGCTTCTTCCTGGCCAATCAGATACTTCCCAAGGTGCTTCTCGAGATTGCGCAGGAGCTTCGCCTCACTTGTGCGAACTTTCTCAACCGGAATACGCGTCATCACAGCAATAGCACGAGCAATATGATCATCGGTGAGCACTAGTGGAGTTTTGCGACCTTGCTCGCGGCGAGCCTGCTCGAGTTGGTCAGTCAATTGGCTAATACGCTGCTTATAGAGAGCAGCGCGCTCGTAGTCTTCTGCCGCTACGGCGTCTTCCATCTTCTCGTTGAGCGCCTTGAGCTCGCGGACATACTCACGCTGCTTGCTTGGCTTATGTCCCTTCTTAACGCGTACCAGAGCTGCTGCTTCATCAATCACATCAATCGCCTTGTCGGGCATAAAGCGATCGGCCACATAGCGGTCACTCATATACACCGCCGACTCGATCACCTCATCGCTGATCTTCACCCCATGGTGCTTCTCGTAGTAGCTGCGCAACCCCTTGAGGATTGCTACCGTATCCTTCACGCTTGGCTCCTTAACGAGCACTGTCTGGAAGCGACGCTCGAGCGCGCTATCCTTCTCGATATGCTTGCGATATTCCTCCAGCGTCGTCGCACCGATGAGGTGCAACTCACCTCGGGCTAGTGCCGGCTTGAGGATATTAGCTGCGTCCATTGCCCCGCCCTCTGCTGAGCCAGCTCCTACAAGCATGTGTAATTCATCGATGAAGGCAATGATATTGCCCTGTTTGGTAATCTCGCGGATCAGTGCCGTCAGCCGCTCCTCGAACTGCCCACGGTACTTAGTACCAGCCACAATTGCCGTCATATCGAGCATAACCACCCGCTTGTCGAGCAGATTATCTGGCACATCCTCGCGGACAATCCGCTGCGCCAGGCCTTCAACGATGGCCGTCTTACCTACCCCTGGCTCACCCAGCAAGACAGGGTTATTCTTGGTACGGCGGCTGAGGATCGTCACAAGGCGCTCGGTCTCGCGCGCTCGCCCTACCACAGTATCAAGCTCACCATCGGCTGCCTTGGCGGTTAGGTCAATGCTATATTTGCTCAGCGCATTGCCACCGCGCGGCATTGGTCGGCGCTTCGTGTCAGTGCGGGTGCTCGTGCCACCACGGCTCTCTTCACGCATATCATCAAAGTGGGCTTCGAGGTTACGGACGATCGCCTCAGTATCTGCCCCCATTTCGCGTAGCAATACAGTTGCGCGGGCGTTATTTTGCTTGAGCAAGCTATAGAGAATATGCTCTGTACCGAGCTCATCATGCTCATATTCCTTCGCAATTTCCCACCCCATCCGGAGCGTCAACAGAGCTGTCTCAGATAGGCCAGTTGCCCCACCAGTCCGCACCGTAATACTCTTGAGCGGCTGCAGATGAAGTGAATCTTCCGCCCGGCGCAGCGTAATACCAGCATCAGCGAGTACCTTGGTACCGAGGCTGGCACTTTGGCTCAGAATACCAAGCAGTAAGTGCTCGGTACCGATATAGGGGTTGCCATACCCGCGGGCGATTGCATCAGCATACTGGACGCTCAGGCGAGCATCATCACTCAAATGGCTAATAAAATCTGCAAAATCATCTTCCATGTCGTCCTCCAAAATCTGTGGCCAAAAAGCCACCCTACTCAGTATACGCTGCTTATTAGCACTCGTCAAGGTGGAGTGCTAATAACACGCAAAACCCTACTCTATTATGAGCAGGGTTAGCGTGTCGCAGCGCTTTGCAATTTTACGCTTGGTTTTCAATGGCGCTAAAGAGATCATCCTCGATATTCTTGCGTGGCTTGCGCTCAGCTGGCTGGCTGGCTGCTGTTTCGATATCAAGCTCAAAGCCCGTAAGGCGGCTTGCCAAGCGAACATTCTGCCCACTACGGCCAATCGCGATCGACTGCTGGTCTTCCGTCACATATACCTTGGCGTGCTTGTGCTCGCGGTCAATCTCGACCCGCACTACCTCGGCAGGGCTGAGGGCGTTGCGAATGTACGTATCGGTGTTTTCGTCGTACATAATGATATCGATCTTTTCTTGGTCACCAATCTCATTAACAACGGCGTTGACCCGTGTGCCATGCCCACCAACAAAGGTACCAACCGGGTCAATCCCTGGCACGGTGCTCAGAACAGCCAGCTTAGTGCGGCGACCTGCCTCGCGGGCGATCCCCTTAATCTCAACCGCCCCTGTCTCGAGCTCTGGCACCTCCTGGCGGAAGAGATACTCAATGAAGGCTTCGTTGCCGCGACTAAGAATGAGCTGTGGGCCACGATTGTCGCGCTCGATATCCTTGATAAATACTTTAATGCGGCTGCCTGGCACGTAGCGCTCACCTTGGATCTGTTCGCTTTGCGGTAAGATGCCAGTTGCCTTGCCCAGTTCAACGCGCACGACGCGCGGCTCAACCCGCTGGACAATACCCGTCACAACGGTACCAATCTTATCCTCAAACTCCGCCAGCACTACCTCGCGCTCAGCCTCGCGCAGGCGCTGCAACACCACCTGCTTAGCGGTCTGAGCCGCCACACGACCAAAGCTCGTCACATTGTGCGTCTCCTCAACGGTACCGCCCAGCTCGGCATCGGGGTTTGTCGCCCGTGCTTCTTCTAGGCTGACCTCTGTCGATGGGAAGTTAACTTCCTCAACGATCTCACGAATGACGAATACCTTGGCAGTGCCGTCGTTGAGGTTGAGCTCTGCCCGAACGTTTTGGTCGCGCTCGCCATTGTCGCGGCGCCAGGCGGCAGCAATTGCTTGCTCGATCACACCCAGGACAGTTTCCTCGGGCAAGTTCTTTTCGTCAGCGATTGTGCGCAAGGCTAACGTAAGCTGCTTAATATTAAGGTCTTCCATATTGTGTTACTCCTTTCTATGAAAAACTCCGACCTGCCGGCCGGATATCTACCCACCAGTGTAGCGAATAGCGCGAAGGATGTCAAATGGAATGGCGGAAGTTCTTATTCAACAATCGTCAACACATCACGGAGGTCAGCGATAACCCATCGTGCATATCTGGCAGCAGGTGAGCCAGCAAAGGTTACTCCATTGCCTGTCACTGTAAAGAGCGGTACGTCGTTCGCTCCATCACCCACCACCAGGCAGTCGCTCAGCGAAGCCTGCTGCTCGGCAGCTAGCTCGCGGAGCTGCTGTAGCTTGGCTGCTGCATCGTTATCTGGCGCATCAATCCGACACAGCATGTCCTGGTCATCAAAGATGAAATGGTTGCTCGCCCGCCAAAGTGCGACGCCAAGCTGCTCTGCTACCATGCCTACCAAGATATCCATCGCACCAGAGTTGATGGCCACGCGGTAGCCCCGCGCTTGGAGCGCCGCAACGACCATTTGAGCATGTGGCATATAGGTGTACTGGCTGAGGACACGCCGCACCGCCTCTCTGTGGCAGTCGCCCCGTTGCCGATACCGCTGCAACAGCCAGGCTTGGCCTTCGGCATCAGTTATCTCGCCTCGAGCAGCACGCGTCATCAAGGCAGCATCTTCTTCTGGTGTGATGCCCATGGCGAGATTGAGATTGCGCCAAGAGTTGTCACAAATCAAGGTGTGATTGAGGTCGAATACAATAAGCTTTGGCTGCATTAGCCAGGCACTCCCTGCCCAGGACACGTAGCGAGGACACGCTGCATGGCGGCTTTTTCGCCTGTAGTGACCCAGAGGTGATATTTACGTTTGACGGCAATTTGCCGGGCAACATACTGGCATCGAAACGACTTATGGCTGGGCAGCCATGTCGCAGCATCGCCATCACCCTTTTGCTGGTTGGCCGGGCCATCGACCGCCAGAAGCTCAAGTGGATCATTAGCAAGGTGCTGCCGCTGCTCACTACTGAGCTGCTGTGCACCGGTCTGCCAGGCATTACTCAGAGCAACAACATGATCGATCTGCACCGCTGTGCTCGTGCCGCTCCCACGCTGGAAGGTGATGCGCTTGCCTGTGTATGGGTCGTCGAGCTGGCCACTGGCTACCTTGCAATTACCATTCACCACCGCCTGCTTGAGGTCGCGCGCAAGGATGATATTGCGCGTATCGCAGCCACTCGTCGTTGCCCAGCCCGCACCAAATTGGCTACGCGCATACCCAGTCTTGGGTGCACGGCCCTTAACGGGCAATGCCTCCAGTGCTGCCAATGCCTCGCCATTGCCCTGTGGTGAATGGCTTGACTGCGCCAACTGCCACGCTGCATATATCGCGAGCGCAACAATGACAATACCAGCGAGCAAAAACATCGTTATGACGCGGCGACGGCGATATTCCATAATCATATCATAGCATAGGGTCAATTTGTGGCGGGCTCATGCACATTCCGGTATACTAGTTTTATGCAACAGGTTACTCATCTCATCGACTTTTTTATACCAACTCACTATAAGCTGGCGCTGGATATCGATCGCCAGCAGCGGCACTTCACAGGGCAAGTGACAATCACTGGCGAGACAACACAGGCCGATACGCCAATTAAATTACACGCCAAAGACCTCACGATCACCAGCGCAACGATCGACGGCCAGTCAGCCTCTGTGGAGCATAATGAGGACGAGATCTCGCTGCACCTGCCAACGCTAAGTGTCAGCACTCATACCATTACTCTCACGTACGAAGCAGCAATTACTGACTCTCTCCATGGCCTCTACCCCTGTTATTATCAGCACGACGGTGCGAAGAAAGAATTGCTTATGACGCAGTTCGAGAGTCATCATGCGCGCGAGGTCTTCCCGTGTGTTGATGAGCCTGCCGCCAAAGCGACCTTCGACATAACCGTCACGACTGAGCCAGGCATCACAGTGCTTGGCAATATGCCCGTCCAGTCGCAGCAGGAAGCAGATAGTCGGCTCATCACTACCTTTACCCAAACGCCGCGCATGAGTACCTACCTCGTGGCTCTCGTGATGGGTGAGTTGCAGCACATCACTGGTCAGACGAAAGACGGCGTCGAGGTGTCCGTCTGGGCTACACCAGCGCAAGCCCCCGCGAGCCTTGATTTCGCTCTTGAGCATGCCATCCGCTCAATTGAGTTCTTTAATGAATACTTCGACACACCCTACCCCTTACCGAAATCCGATCACGTTGCAGTACCAGACTTTAGCAGTGGTGCGATGGAGAACTGGGGGCTCATCACCTACCGTGAGTCTGCCCTGCTAGCCGATCCAACCACGACGACCATCGCCGATAAGCAGTACATTGCTACCGTCATTAGCCACGAGCTCAGTCACCAGTGGTTTGGTAACCTCGTCACGATGAAGTGGTGGGATAACCTCTGGCTCAACGAGAGCTTTGCCAACATGATGGAATATCTGGCGGTCGATGCCATTCACCCCAAGTGGCACGTGTGGACAGACTTTTGCAACCACGAGGGTGCGCTAGCCTTTGGCCGTGATGCGATTGATGGCGTGCAACCTGTTCAAACAGCCGTCCATCATCCAGATGAAATTAGCACGCTCTTTGACGGGGCGATTGTCTATGCCAAGGGTGGACGCCTCCTCTACATGCTCATGCATTGGCTGGGCGAAGACGCCTTTCGTACTGGCCTGCAGGCGTACTTTGCCACCCATGCCTATAGCAATGCCGAGGGTGATGACCTATGGCACGCGCTGAGTCAAGCCAGCGGGCGCGATGTTGCTGCACTTATGAACCACTGGATCCGCACTCCTGGCTACCCAGTCGTTACAGCCTTGCATAGCGGCTTGCAGCTCATGCTTGAGCAGCAGCGTTTCTTTATTGGCCCACACGCAGCCGATGATACCACGTGGCAGATCCCCCTCCATAGCTCATCATCATCCATGCCAGCACTACTCAGCACGCAGCGCACAGTAGTAGAGTGCAGCCTAGATGAGCCAATCCTTCTCAATCACGGCAATGTCTCGCACTTCATTACACAGTATGATGACGTACTGCTAGAGCGTTTGCTTGGCCAAGTGCAGCGTGGTGAGCTATCTGTCGTCGATCGCTCACTCTTGCTCACCCAACAGCTGTTGCTAGCGCGGAGTGGCCGCGTATCGAGCGCCAGCTTACTCACTCTCCTCGACGCTTACCGCAATGAGACAGACGAGCATGTCTGGAGTGTAATGTCATCAGTGATCGCCCATCTCAAGCTCTTCGTTGAGCCACATAGCGCTGCCGAGCAGGCACTGCGGCAGTTCGTAGGCCAGCTTGCCCAGCAGAGTTATAACCGCCTTGGCTGGAGCGCCCGCCCAGGTGAGCCCGAGAACGACACCAAGCTGCGCTCAACGATCATCGCGCACATGCTCTATAGCGAGCAACCCGCGGTGATTGCCGAGGCGCAGCAGCGTTATGCAGCGGGCGGCTTGTTGGCTCTCGATAGCGAACTACGCAGCCTGATCGCCAGTAGCGTTGTCCGCCATAGCCAGCAGCCACAGCCGCTGATTGATGAGCTTCTGACACACTATCGGACAACTGCCAGTAGCGACTTGCGCCAAGACATCGCTAGCGCCGTAACGAGCACGCGCGACGCCGCGAGTATTCACAAACTGCTCACCCTTATGATGGATACCGAGACAGTTCGCACCCAAGATACCGTCTTTTGGTTTGTTTACTTACTGCGCAACCGCGACGCACGCGACGCTACGTGGCGATGGCTGCAAGATAATTGGCAGTGGATTGAAGAGCACTTCGGCAGCGACAAGAGCTTCGATTACTTCCCTCGCTATGCTGGCAACATCCTCGCTTCGCGCCAACAGCTGAGCGAATATCAGCGTTTCTTTGCACCACTGCGCAATGAGCCAGCCCTCACCCGCGTGATAGATATGGGTATCACAGACATTACTGCCCGCGTCGAGCTCATTGAGCACGATGGCCCAGCAGTTGTAGCAGCGCTCACGAAGGTATAGCGAGACGCGAACCACGTGCCTGCATTTCCCAATACTATTCGCTTTTTGCCAATGCAAGCTAATCTATCAGAAAACAATGCGCTCCTGCACTCTACCGAACAAAGCAGTAGGAAGGTGTGATCGCGCAGAAAAATATAGATCTATACACCTTAGGTCGCAAAACCGTCACTACTCAACGGTTTCAATCCGCACTACCCGCGGTGGGCTGCCACTGGTAGCAATCGCAATAAGCTGGAGATTCATGGTGGTGATGTGCTCGTGGTGCGCATAGAACCGCGCGGCATAGTGCATTTGGTTGCGCTTCTTGCGCGTAATTGCCGCGAGGCCATCGCCTGCATAGTCATCTGTGCGGTGCTTTACCTCAGCAAAATATAGTGTATCGTCACGCTTCGAGATGATATCGATCTCGCAATATTTCGTCCGCCAATTGCGCGCCACAATCTGATGGCCGCGCTGCTGCAAAGCACCTGCTGCAGCCGCTTCGCCAGCATGGCCACGTGTGGTCGTTGTATCAGCTTGCTGCGTGATGTGTGCCTCGTCTGCTGGGCGAGAACTATCACTACGGTAGTGCTGAAGTGGTTTGAAGCTCAGCCGATGCAGTAGCGTTACTCCATGGGCGGCAATTGCTGCTCGGTGCTGCGCCGTGCCATAGCCAGCATGCGCCGCAAAGCCATAGCCAGGGTAGAGTGCATCTTGCGCGGCCATATACTGGTCACGCGCCACCTTCGCAATGATCGACGCCGCTGAGACACTTGGCACCAGCGCATCTGCCTTAGGTAGCATCGTGACGTACCGCTCTAGTGCTGTCCCAGCCAAGAAGTTCACCCTGCCGTCGATCACAATCTCTGTGAGCGCAATAGCTTTCTCACGGCATTGTTTCTGCACCGCTTCCACCGCTCGCCGCGTTGCTAGGCGGAGGGCATCGCTCATCCCCACCTCATCCAGCTCCGCCGCACTTACCCAGCCAAGAGCGTATGCCGCCGCTTGCTCTTGAATGACTTGAGCAAGGGCTTCGCGGCGCTTTTTCGTCAATTTCTTGCTGTCGTCTAACCCATCTATTGCCGCACCACCCAACACCACTGCGCCAACCACCAACGGCCCCGCCCATGGCCCACGCCCTACCTCATCAATCCCGAGTATCATACTATGATTGTCTCATATTTTATGGCACCATGTATACCACCGAGCTATAGGCTAGTCCAATGCTGCACCATGTGATGTATAATATACAACTCCTATCTCTGTTTTTGTTTACTTCTCTTGCTGATTCGCCTATTTTCTGTTGCGAGAGTGCGGATAATCCACTACAATCAAGGCACGCCCTCGGCTTAGCAACTATCACTTCATCACAAGGAGGAGTATGACAAAAATGCTTTGGCACACGCTGTTTGCTACCGGAGTGATTGCATGTGCCATTCCTGGGTGTGCTGGCGTCCCCACCGGGCCAGCTGCAGCAGTGCCAGTGTATACCATACAGCCACACGAGGTGTGCACGCATCAGCACCATACAGGTGCGTATACGCTTGATAAGAACAACCCCTATGGGTGGTCGTGCTACGACCTCACCTACTCAATATCGCTCTTCTCGGGATTCACCTTCACACCCAAGGGCAGCCTCAATATGCAGGCATATTGCACGGCTCACCATCATGGCACACGCGCCATTGTTAATCACCAGCAGGCTCAGCCAACCTGGCAGTGCGTACCATAGCACTCACCCTCGCAAAAGATACAGCACCGAACCATATAGCATTAACACGAAAGGATTATCGGTACCTATTATGGAAATTACCGGGCCAGCACCACTCCTCATACTAGCAGTCACGCTTAACGCCGCGTATTTTATCTTGTTGATCTGTGGCATTTGTTGGGTCATCCGGCAGGGCCGACGCACCAAGCAGATCAGGCGGCACGTGGCTGCGATCGACGAGAATCTCGAGGCAATTCGCGCCATTCTCACCGAGCAAGCAGAATCTCGCAAGACAAAATAATAGCATCTCGCATACGAAGCATAAAAGCCACCCTCAAGCGGTGGCTTTATGCTCGTGCCAAGTCGTTCAGTTGTCTACGTATCGCGGCGAACAATCCACTGCCACCCCGCCGCGCCCAGCGACACCAGCCAGACAAGGAGTGCCCCAGCAGTGTTGGCCGCGATGTCCCAATTGGTATCATCCAGCGACAAGTGCGCTACGCCAGTCTTCGCCACCAGCAGCTCAAATAGCTCATTCATACAGCCAAGCGCTGATACCAGCGCAAACAGCGAAAATGCCTCCACTAGCCAATACCGGTGCCAACTCAGCGCATGCTTGAGGTAGAGCCACAAGCAGCCAGTAAATATTCCACCACCGATGAAGTGAGTATTAAACGCCGTATCTTGCCCATCGATCAACGGCGATGGTACATACCACGAGATAAAGAACAACCCACACGCCAGATACAGTAGCCAACGGTAGCGTCGCTCGTGCGCATAGCCATAATGCCGCAAGATAGGCGGTATACTACTCGCCAAGACAACTGGTATAACAATCGAGACAATGGTAAAGATACTCATACTTCTAGTATAGCATCCACCGCAAGGTGGGTGCTATAAGCCCGCTCAATATCATTAGCGCAGCCAAACAGACTGAAGACTCAGCCCCAATACAAATCCGCCCCTGACATAGAGGCGGATACAAAAAGCTTTCTTATAGAGGCTATTCTACGCGGCTTCGTGGCGAGCGGCAACCTCGGCAGCCTTAGCGTCTAGCTCAGCTTGCTTGGCGTCTTCGGCAGCCTTTTTCTCGGCAGCTTCTTTGGCCTTTTCTTCTTTGAGGCGGGCAGCCTCAGCCTCGGCATGAGCATCGTGCACGTTGTTCACCGCCTCGCGGTCAAACTGTACGGCAGTTAGGCGAGCCGACTTACCACTGCGGCCACGCAGGTAGCTCAAGAAGTTGCGGCGCACCTTAGCGCGGCGCATCACCTCGACCTTCTCAACGAGTGGGCTGTGCAGCAAGAACGACTTCTCTACCCCCACACCGCTGGTAATCTTACGCACGGTAATGCGGCTGGTGTGCTGACCTTTGTTGTCGGTGCGGATTACCACGCCTTCAAACATCTGGATACGCTCTTTGTTGCCTTCTTTGATTTTTTGGTGGACGCGGACCGTGTCGCCACTCCGCACGTCAACGACGGCAGGCTTCTTCTGCTGGTCATTGACTTTTTGGATCAGTGCAAAACTCATGACTTTCTCTCTATTTAATTATTAGATGACAATTCAGTTATTGATTGTACCATATTTTGTGTGCAGGGAGAAGAGGGAGAAAGTGCTTTTGCACCAATACCCCAAACATCGCTCAACGCGAACTAGCAACAGCCCCGCTCAGCACCACGAAGAAGTTTTTTATTATAACAAAGAACCTCTCTACCTTACTTTTTGGTGTGTTGCATCATATATAGCTTTAATTGTCTCCTGGTCTTCAGACAAAGTATCAATATCAAACGGTGATGCCATTGGCTGCAACACACCTTCATCAAAATTGCCCTTTACAACAGTCAATTTACCATTACGAACCTCATATACATCGCTAAGCTTGCTACCTGATTCATTTTGCTCCTGAGTGTAAAACTCTATTTTTTCGACTGGTAGTTTCTCTGCTTTATTGCCTTGCTCGTCTATTCTGTAGCTGCCTGGAGTCTTTAAATCAACTGTAGACCAGTTTCCTTGTTGGTCCTGCACATAGAAGGTCATGGTTTTATCAGGTGACATATCACCTGTGATATTACCATACTCATCTCCACCAAAAGGATTATGATACACCCTACTTGTTCTGTTTTCATAATCCGGAATGACCACACTGCCGCGCATGACATTGATTTTCGTCCTGTTTTTTAGCGCTTCATCGACTTGTGTACGAAAGGCCTCATTAGCTTCCGCAGACAGCTTCTTCTCACCAGGCCGAGCCTTTTCTGTCGACTGCTGCTCAGGCGATTGGGTTGGAGGTGCTGAGAACGATGGTATCTCTGTTGCTTTGTCAGTAGAGCGAGATCGCTCAGGCTGTGAAGTCTTGTTGCGCGCTGGCGCTTTGATGGATGGATCTGCGCTTGGTGTTGTTGCTGACGATGTTGCTTCGGCAGCGGCAGCAGTTTGAGCGGACTGTGCTCTATTCTCTGGTGTTTTTTCAGAAGAGCCACAGCCTGCCAAAGCACCAGCGCCCATAGCTATGGCTGCAGTCAGAGGGACATACTTTTTGCGCATTTTTTCTGCGAGACTATACTTATTCTGTAAGCCGCCTTCTTGCCAGTTTCTCATTTTTCCTCCTCTTTCTCTGTATCATCACTGGTGGATGATGCCTATTTTGGATTTATAATCTAAACTATACCGCACTTTGGTATATATAGCAACTAGTTTAGCTGGTGGTGCTTTCTTGGGCTGCGCTTGCTCCATCTTCGCGGCGGTTCACTACCTGTGCAGCTCTGTTCTCGTACGCGTGCTGGAATTTATGCTGGAGCACACGCTTGGCAGCATCATTGCGCACTAGGTCATACATCGTCTGCGAGTCGTATGCATAGAGGGTAAGCACAAGCGCTTCGCCAGCAGACGGCAGCGCACGAGTGCGCAGCTGTTTTTTGTTGATAAGCCCAGCCTGCCGAGCTTTGTTGAGGAATATCTCTAGGTCGTGCTCAGAAGCGCACTGACTCCCTATCTCGGGCAAATCTTGAATAGGAAATACCTGTTTGTCTGCATTATCGTCGGCGCTATTTTCTCGCAAGCTATCGATCAGTGGCTGTGCAAGCTCTACAAGCTGCTCGATCTGGACGCGCACTTCTGCACTGAGGGTAGCCTCTGCAGCGCGGAGCGCTTCTTGCCGCTCTTTGGCTTCTGCTGCTTGACGGTTAGCGGCAGCACGGGCAGCTTCGAGAGCTCGCTTTGCGAGTGTATAGTCGACGTATGGCACGCTGCTGACCGAAGCTTCATTTTCTGCACTACTAGCGGCTAGTGATGCCTCGCCGTAAGTGGTGTTGGCTGCTTCATGCGCTGCAGCTGTAGTGTCATATAGCGTCCACCGAATCTGCTGTTTGGCGCGGCCACTTACTGGCATCTCTTCTGTTAGTCCTTGCATAGCAATGTCTGCCGACACCGCACGGTAGACATTGGTTGAATAGCCTCGCTGGCCATGCTCATTTATGAGGTATCGCTGGCCGCGCTGGAGTACAAGACCACTACGCTCCAGCTCTTCTGTAATGATCATAGTGGGGCTATCTGATTTTTGTGCACTGTATAGCAAGGCATTTGCTCGTCTATACCGCTCAAGCTTTGTTTGCACTTTGCTTGGATCATAAATTGCATCACCTAATTCTTGCACCGTCCATGCTTCGCCAGTAGACCCCACAAGCACCTCTGCTATCCGCAGGCTGGCGTCTTTTTTGATAAACTCTGGTGTCATACGGCTACCATATCCCAGCTTGTTGCCTGAGCGTGGTGTTCGGTCATCATCAGGAAAGACATCAATATGCCCAGGCTCGCCTCCCTCACCAGTCGATTGCGCTTCCTCAACCGCTTCTTTGCCCCAGATACGAATTGCTGTCTCCTCAGATATAACCGCCAAGGGTGGCTCCGTGAGGCCCATATAATATGCCAGCTCGGCATTGATCTCACCAATCCTATCTTTGACGATTTGGCGCCGCTGCCGCACGTCTTTGCCAAGCTGAGTTGCGTTATATATTTCATTAGCCTGCTCTGCTGCTTCATCGGGCGTCAATGGCGCATAGCCAAGACGCGTTGCAGCTTCCATCACTTCATCTTCTGCTTCATAACCGCCATCCTTCATTGCTTGCTCTTCTTCTCTGGCTATTTCGGCAAGCGTAGCCTCGCAGATTGCTCGCTCCTCTTGGTAGCGTTAGAGAACACCTGGTGGCACCGTGCTCCTCTCGCCAGTCTGCACAAACTCCTCAAGCGCTGCTTGCTGGTCGTTTTTAATTATCGACTTGGCCCGCATATAAGTGTCCTTCTCGTGTTTTGATTTCTTCGCGTCACGAAGGGCCAGCTTGAATTTTCTATGGAGTTTATTATCTTCTTTGATTGCAACTTCTATTCTTGTAGATGCATACTCGGGACGAGTATCGTGATGAGAAGATGGCTGCTGGTCTATAGATTCTTTCATATCACTCCGTATTGCGAGCCGCTGAGCTATGCAGGGCTCCTTGCTCGGTTTGTATCATGCATCATATAATAGCATTTGGCGCGAAAGTATTGCAATAACGGCTGTTTGTCCTCGTGCTACTCCTTTCTCTTTCTTGCCTGTGTGCGGTATACTAGAGTTTATGGATTATAACAAACTCGCACTCGACCTACATAAAAAATATAAGGGCAAAATCACCACCAGCCTGCGCGATAGCGATGAGCTTGACCGCGATAAACTCAGCAGCTACTACAGCCCTGGTGTGGGCGCAGTGAGCAAGGCAATTGCAGATGACCCCACTACTCTGCCTACCTATACCTGGACGAATAACCTTGTGGCAGTCATTAGCGACGGCTCGGCCATCCTGGGCCTGGGCGACCTTGGCCCTAAGGCTGCGATGCCGGTGATGGAAGGTAAGGCGCTGCTGTTTAAGCACTTTGCTGGTGTCGATGCCGTGCCGATCGTGCTGGATGTACACCAGCCAGAGGAGATCATCGCTACGGTTAAGGCGATTGCACCGAGCTTTGGCGCCATTAATCTCGAGGATATCGCCGCGCCCAAGTGCTTCGAGATTGAGGAGCGCCTGAAGGCCGAGCTCGATATCCCCGTCTTCCACGACGACCAGCACGGCACGGCTGTGGTGGTACTAGCTGGGCTGATCAACGCCGCCAAGCTGACGGGCCGCAGCCTGGCTGATAGCAAATTCGTCGTGGTCGGTGCTGGCGCTGCCGGCACTGCTATCATCAAGCTACTGCATACTTACGGCGCTCGACACATCGTGGCGGTTGATAGCAAAGGCATCGTGGGCAGCCACCGCACCGACCTCAACGCCGAAAAGACTGCCCTGCTTGCGTATGTTGATGCCGCGCAGCAGGGGTCACTGGAAGACGCCATGGCCGGTGCTGATGTATTCATTGGCGTATCGCGCGCGGGGCTGCTGACCCCAGAGCTCGTCGGGATGATGGCCACAGACCCGATTATCTTTGCCCTGGCCAACCCAGTGCCAGAAATCATGCCAGATAGTGCCAAAGCAGCCGGCGCTGCCGTCATCGCTACTGGCCGTAGTGACTTCCCCAACCAAGTCAATAATGCCCTGGCCTTCCCGGGCATCTTCCGCGGTGCGCTGGATAACGGCGTGCAGAGAATCACCGACGAGCACAAACTCGCCGCTGCCCAGGCGCTGGCAGCGCTGGTCGATGAACCCACAGCAGACTACGTCATCCCCTCACCATTTGATGAACGTGTGGTTGGGGCTGTGGCGAAGGTTATTCGGTAGACCGATACTCGCCACTGTCTAAATTCCTGAATTACACCTCGCGCTTTATATTCTGCTACTTAGCTCAATAGAGCATTGGTTATATAGCAGGTTCTGCCCACACAAGAGACAGCGAGCCTAAAGAATAAAACTACGTAGCATACAAGGACTACGTAGTTTTATTTCTGTATGGTTTTTCCTTCTTAGACACTACCTGCACCTTTGCTGCGTAGCTCTCGCCGAGAACGTCCAGTAATTTCTGCCAGCGTTGCCAGCTGATGTTGCTTATCACAAACGCCGATCAGCATAATCAACTCGTGCACCTGCATCGCTGTGAGCTGCTCACGCACGCCCATAAGCGTATCGTCCATCTGGCTGACACGCAGATTCGATATGTAGACACGCATCACATTGTGCTTCGCGTCTTTGCTATAGATTACAGGGTGTGGATAAATTGATTCACTGCTCTTGTCTACACTCGAGAACTTCCCAGCAGCAATCAACCCACCCTCCGACATAGCCACCTGAGCATAGTGCGTGAGACGTTGCTGCACATTTGGTGAGACATAGTCCCATGCAGTCGATTGATAGCCATCCATCTGACGCTCAATTTCTTGTAGTGCCTTGCTGCGGCAATCGATCACAAGCGCCCCAGGTACGTTATCGACAACAACTTTACAACTCACCATACTATCACGACTATCCACCTCAAGCCATGGTACAAGCTTGTGCGGCAAGGTAAGGTAATCAAGCGACACACGTTCGGTTTCTGCACGAGGCTGTAGTAGCTCTGATACTGGCAGCGACGTGACATTATCTGGCTGATTCGACTTGTTAGGCAGCAGGCCTACTGAGCCTTCCATGCTGCGTCGTTTATTGCTAGATACATTTGGCAAATCATGGGTTGCTAGCTGGTCAGCTGTCGGTTGGTACGCTACCAATGCATTGGCTAGCCGCTCAGCCGTCTCGGCAATGATCTGTTCCGTTTGCATATCAATTAACTGACGATCAGCGTGCTGTGCACTCTTTGGCCAGAGGCGATCAACCAAGCGCTGTGCTATATCGTGAGTTATCACCTTATCCGATCGATCAAACCATTGTAAGAGCGCAATTTGCGTCTGGCTAATTTGTGGTACATGCTCTGTGAGGTAGTGGCAGAAGGACAGCAATGTATCAGCCGGTACCGTTGTATATTCCTCGTCTCGCGATTGTTCAAGCTGCCGAGCTTGCGCAACTAACGCTGTATGCTCCGTTTGCAATGCATCGAGATGTTGACTCTCCGATTTACAGATTGCAACTTCGTCATCGTAGCATGGTTGCTGTGGTTCATCAAAGGCTATCTGTTCGCACTGCGCCACTGCCCAATCGACTGCCTCCTGAACTAACTTTTGGTATATATCGTTAGCTGCCGATGGCAGCAGAGCTTTATCCTGCTGCCATTCAGTACGCTTTGGAATAACCGTATGACACCAATCTGGCACCTGCACTATTCCGCCAGCCAGAAATACCGCCTTAACGGCGCGCACGCTTCGCATCGCTAGCTTGTCGCGCTGCTTATTGATGTATTGCTGCGCACGCTCCGCCGCTGCCGGATATAACCGCATATTTGTTGTACGCCACGAGTTAGCTTCGCACAATAGTGCACGACGCACACAGTATTTATACCTCTCACTTGTAAAGTGACACTGCCGAAGCGTATGCTCAGTATTTTGCATAGCTATAGCCGCCTCTTTATGCTGTTGCATCACAAGCGATAAGTGCTCAAGCACACCACCAAAGACTGTAAAACTCGCATTGAGTGATGCTATATCTTCTTCTAATTGCTGTTCGTTTAGGCTCGGCTCACACTCACTAGACGGCATTTTACCAACACTGTCTGGTAGCGTTATGCTAAACTCTTCTCCACTAGGGTTACGGTCTATGACAGACACTTGAAGTGATTCGGGTTCTCGTGGATAGTCAATCTGTTCATGCGACATGCCATAGTATAATACGCAAAAAATGATACTTTGTCAAAAAATCCGCTATATAATACATTAGTACAGATCGGCTCTAAGTACTCTTCAGCAAGATAGCGCGTTTATATCACCCGCCCCACTTCCTCAAGCGTCGTCTCGCCGCGCAGGGCGGCAAGGACGCCAATTTGCTCGAGGGTAAGCATGCCTTCGCGCTGAGCGGCTTTTTCGATGACGTCTGGGTGGACATCGGTGAAGTCTCCGCGGATGAATTTCTGAATGCCTGGGGTGACGATAAGCTGCTCCATAATCACCATGCGACCCTTGTAGCCAAATGGCGCATCATCGCTCGGTACTGGCCGCCAGAGCTTGAAGGTGTCGAGATCGGGATGCTCTACCTCTTCAGGAATATCAGCAAGGACTCGCTTGACATAGCTCCGCGTGGCATCATCTGGCTCATAGGCTTCCTTGGTCTCATCCACAAGGCGCCGCACCAAACGCTGCGCCACCACGAGGCGGATAGCGCTGGCAAAAATCGGATTCACACCAATCAGATCGATCATCCGGCTAAAGGCCGCGCTACTGCTATTGGCGTGGAAGCTCGACATCACCAAGTGGCCGGTAATCGACGCCTGGATGGCCGTGCGCGCCGTATCGACATCACGGATCTCACCCACCATCACGACATCTGGATCGAGACGGAGCACGCTGCGCAAACCCTCGCCAAAGCTTCCACCGGCGTTGGTATTAATTGGGATTTGCGAGATACCAGCCAAGCCGTATTCGATTGGATCCTCCAGCGTAATAATCTTGCGGTCGGTCGTATTAAGGGCATTGAGCATGCTATAGAGCGTGGTAGATTTGCCCGAGCCCGTTGGCCCGACCATCAGCACAAGGCCGCGCGGATGGCTGATGATTTCATCAATCTGCTGGCGCTGCTTGGGCGGAATACCCAGCAAATCAAGATTAAGCAAGCTTTCATCGAAATTAAAGAGACGCAGCACGGCATCCTGCCCATACATGGTTGGCACAGTCTCGACACGGATATTGAGCAAGTGCGTCGCATTACCATGCGTCACGTCCTTTTGGATGTGGCCAGACTGTGGCTCCATCGAAGCACTCGACACACCAGCACGGCTGGCGAGCTCACCCATGATCACGCGGTAGCGGCTGCGGCTGATCGTTGCTACGGGGTGGAGCGCACCATCGACACGGAGGCGAATCCGGATATCATGGCGTTCATTCTCGATGTGGATGTCGCTCGCACCGAGCATATCCGCCTGGTTGATCAAGAAGTCGAAAACCTCCTCACTACTGACTCGCCCAAGTGTCTGGCTCACCTCGGCAATGGTCTCGCTGTCGCCCGCTTTGGCAATCTTGATATCATCGTAGACGATCTTCTTTGGTGGGTCGAAGCGGTTCATCAACACACGGTAAGCACTGAGGCTAATCAAATAAAATTCGACAGGTAGCCCCTGGTCCTGATACGTGCGCCGCGTCCGCTGGATAACCGACTGGGGTGTTTGTGTCGTAACAGCAAACTGATACGATTCTTGCTCATTGCCATCAGTCAGCGGCAGCATATAGAGGTTGTGCATCTCCTCGATCGTCATTAGGTCGCGTGCTAGTGGCAGTGTCTCCTCGATGGGGCGCATATCAAGGTATTTGAGGCCAAGAATGCGCGAGCGTTGCTCGGTCGACGCCTCATCTTGCTGGCGACGACGTTGTTGGACTTCATCTTCATTCATCTTTCTTAGTGTAACAAAAAGCTCGTGGTAAATATAGGGGTAAATCCAAAGCACTTTAGGTATAATACAACTATGCCAGAGATTATTGTTATCGCGCACAACATTCGCTCAGCGCACAATGTCGGATCGATCTTTCGTACCTGCGAAGGATTTGGTGTGCAGCGGCTCATCCTCAGTGGCTACACGCCCTACCCCGATCTTGCCCTTCAGCCAACCCCACCACACTGTGCCTATCACTCAGAAGAAACCGTGCGAGCCGACCCACGCCTGCCACATATTCGCGAGAAGATCACCCAGCAGATTCACAAGACAGCGCTTGGTGCCGAAGCTCTTGTGCCGTTTGATTACCAGCCAGAGCTCGACCTGGCGCAGTTTGCTGGGTATCGCATTGTTGCGCTTGAGCAAGCTCCTACTTCTATTTCTCTCCAGCAATATCAGCCACCAAGCAAGCTCGTCCTTTTGCTTGGCGAAGAAGTCCATGGTATTTCGGCCGAGACGCTTGCGCTCGTGGATGACATTATCGAGATTCCGATGCAAGGGCAGAAGGAGTCGTTTAACGTATCAGTCGCGACCGGTATTGCGCTCTATGCGCTCACAACTGCTGGATAGTTATAGTATCATATGTACCCATTTTGTTTGCGTTGTAGCAAATATCGGGTTATACTAGCAGCAGGTGGCACGACCAAGCCACCGCACACAGCTTGCCTGTGCTTGAGCTTATTTCCGCTCGCCTTGCAAGTATCTGGCCTCGCGCCACCCTGGTCGTAGACGCAATTGTTCGAAGTTTCTTATCTGACACGCGCAATCTGCAGACTCCCAGGGTGGCGCGAGTCACCCCCCCTCGCGGGGACGGCATTATTTAACAACAACGCAGTCACTACCAAGGATTTGCGCAAGCTCGTCCTGCAGCTGTTGCTGCACGTCGACCCGAAATGGCAGGCGAATCGCCGACGTTTTGTCATCACCGAGCATCATAATAATATCGTGCTGGCCCGGGTTTTGTGTACACAGCTGCTTAAACTTCGTGAGAGCAGCCATATCATCGGGGTTCTTGACCCGCACATAGACCGTTGGAAGCGTATCAAGCGGTTTGGGCGGCGGCCCCCCTACTGACAATGATGCGGCCGCACGTGCCGATGCTTGTGCTGAGCGCTGGGTATTTTTTTGCGATGATGACCGGCGGCGCGGCGTAGCTGCTGGGCCGGTTGGTGCAGACATTGTACGGCCAGTTGCCTGGTATTCGGCTAAGTCGGTATCAGTCACGACGGTGATTTCATTGGCAATTAGCTTCGCTTCATCACCAAGGTTGCCATCACGATCGCGCGCGCTCACCTTACCGCTGGCAGTGATTACCACATCTTGCTCCAGCTGGCCAGCCAGCTTCTCGTACAGATTCGGGAAAATAATAATCTCACTCTCACCCGATTTGTCCTCAACTCCCACAAAGGCCATTTTACTGCCGGACTTCGTCACAATCGTCCGCAAGCGCGTCACGAGGCCACCGATCGTTACTGTCTGGCCGTCGATCTGTGGTGAGATAGTGCGCAGTGGCACGGTCTGCTCAGCAAAGAACGTGTCGTAGTGGTCGAGCGGGTGCGCACTAATGTAGAGGCCAATCAGCTCGCGCTCCCACATCAGGCGCTCTTTGTCGGTGTGTTTGACGGGCGCTGGCTTAAGCTCAATCGACGGCATGACCTCTGTCGAGCTGTCGGCTAGGCTACCGAAGAGGTCAGTCTGGCCGCTCAGTGCTTCCTTCTGTAATTTACTCGCAAAAGCAAGGACATTCTCAAGATTAAAGAGAAGATCAGAGCGATCACCCAGCGCATCAAAGCCGCCCGATTTAATGAGCGACTCCCACACCCGCTTGTTACACTTGCTCGTCGAAACACGCTTAGCAAAATCTTCCACGGTAGCAAACTTCCCATCGCGGTCGCGCATCTTGACGATCTCTTCCACTGCGCCCACGCCAACACCCTTCACAGCTGCCATACCAAAGCGAATCTGCTTCTTGCCCGGTACCACGGCAAATTCCTCGTACGATTCATTGACATCAGGGTTAAGCACCGTCAGGCCCATATGCTTGCACTCGGTGATCTCGATCGCTAGTCGGTCGACGTCATCGTGGTCACTTGTCATCAAGGCTGCCATAAAGGCATCGGGGTAGTGCGCCTTGAGATATGCCGTCCAGTAAGCAATAAGCCCATAGCACGCCGCATGGCTTTTGTTAAAGCAGTAGTTAGCAAACTCTTCCAGCTGCGTCCAAAATGTCTCGGCCATCTCGCGCGTTGCTCCACCGACCTTCACTGCTCCTTCGACAAACTCCGGCTTAACCTTCTTCATTAGGTCGATCTTTTTCTTACCAACGGCCTTGCGCAGGGTATCGGCCTGCCCACCAGTAAAGCCGCACCACTCCTTGGAGATCTGCATAAACTGCTCTTGATAGACCAAAATACCATACGTGTTCTCGAGTGAGCTCTTCATCCCCGGATGAAGGTAGGTAATCTCCTCCTCACCATGCTTGCGCCGAATAAAACTATCGATAAACTGCATCGGCCCTGGCCGATACAGCGCCACCATTGCAATGATATCCTCAAAGTGCGATGGCTTGAGAGCGCGCAAATAACGCTTCATCCCAGCCGACTCAAGCTGGAATACCCCTGTTGTGTCACCCCGCTGAAAGAGCTTGTACGTTGCTTCGTCATCAAGTGGTAGCGTGGAGAGGTCGATTGTATCACCATAGACTTTGCGGATAATCCGCATCGCATTATTAATAATCGATAGGTTCGACAGACCAAGGAAGTCCATCTTGAGCAAGCCAAGATCCTCTACCTCGCCCATTGGGAACTGCGTCGCCACCACGCCTTTCTGTGCCTGCTCAAGCGGGATATATTTAACGAGCTCGTCGGGTGCAATCACCACACCACACGCGTGCACCCCATGGCTGCGAATCGTTCCTTCTAGCTGGATAGCATAATCAAAGACCTGCTTGGCAGTTGGGTTGGTCTCGTACTCATGTTTGAGGTCAGGATCTTCCTTCGTGCTAACAGCTAGCGGAATGTGCCGCCCCTGGGCAGGTGGTGGTACCATCTTGGCTAGGCGGTCACTTTCAGCATACGGCACCTCCAACACACGTGCGACATCACGCACCGCCGCCCGAGCCGCCATCTTACCAAAGGTGACAATATTACTGACGTGGTCGTGACCGTATTTATTTGCACAGTAGTCGATCACTTCATCGCGCCGCGTATCCTGGATGTCGACATCGATATCAGGCATGCTAATGCGATCGGGGTTCAGAAACCGCTCGAAGAGTAGACCGTACTTGAGTGGGTCAAGATCAGTGATATTAAGCGCATAGGCAATGATCGACCCCGCGGCGCTACCTCGACCTGGCCCAAAGACAATCCCCTGGCTCTTGCCCCAGTTGATGAAGTCCTGCACGATGAGGAAATACCCTTCATACCCCATGCTTGCCATGACGCCCAGCTCCATCCTGGCCCGCTCACGCACGTCATCAGCCAAGGTAGGGATAATCTGCTCAGGGAGCTGATCGGCAGTATCTTCGGGCTTTGCACCATTGTAGCGCTGGGCTAGGCCACGATACACCAGCTTGTGCAGGTAGCTATGTTCACTCGTCTCACCCTCAGGTAATGGGTATTTTGGGATAAGGATCTTGCCCAGCTCGATGTCGACAGTGCAACGGTCGGCAATCTGCTTGGTGTTGGTGATAGACTCGGGTAGCTCGCTGCCCCAGCGAGCAATGATATCACGTGGGTCAGTCAGATGGAGCTCAAAATCCTTCAGGCTCATCCGCTTTTCATCGCTCAAAAACGAGCCTGTCCCCACGCAGAGTAATATCTCATGTGCATCCTGGAAGTCATGCGTCAAGTAGTGGCCGTCGCAGGTCACCACTAGAGGAATGTCCAGCTCCTCAGCCATGCGGCGCAGGCCCTCGTTAATCTTCGCTTGCACGTCCCAGTGTGTATTAGACTCGGGGTGGCCATGGTCTTGCAATTCCAGATAGTAGCGGTCGCCAAAGACACGCTTATACCACTGAGCGATCTCAACTGCCTTGGCGTAGTCGTCATAACGCAGCGCCTCACCAATCTCACCACTTGCACAGCCGCTTAGGACAATCAGCCCTTCGTTGAGCTCCTCGAGGAGGTCGTGGTCAATCCGCGGCTTATAGTACATCCCTTCTAGATTTGCCTTTGTACTCAGCCGCATAAGGTTGTGATACCCCTGATTATTCATTGCAATGATAGTCAGGTGGTAGCGCATCTTATCTTTGGCGGGATCACGGTCGAAGCGCGAGCGAGCGGCAACGTACGCTTCAATGCCAAGGATCGGCTTGATACCCGCCGCCTTGGCTGTCTTGTAATAGTCCAATACTCCACTCATCGTCCCGTGGTCGGTGATGGCTGCTGCTGTCATACCATAATCCTTGACAGTACTAACAAGGTCGCCAATTTTCGTCAAGCCATCAAGTAGCGAATGATGCGTGTGGTTGTGCAGGTGAACAAAATCCGATGGTTGCAAAGCTGATGAGTGAGAAGTCATACCTCCTTAGTATAGCAAATGAACGAGCGATAAGGCCAACACTCCATCATTGTGATTAGCAAAAATAAACTCAACTACTCTCACGTTGCGTGCGCCAGTCGTTCATCACTCCATCTAGTGGAGTGCGATGATCTACTGCAGAATAAATGGGGGCTTGCCCCATATAGCATATTAGTGCCGCGCGTTCATCACTTTAATAACACTATCAATGAAGTCTGCCAAGCCTGGCACCAAGAGACCAATAGCATTGAGCAGCCAAACAAACAGTGCCACAAGAATCGTCCCGCCAAGCACGCTTCCGAGGCCAAAAAATATCCCGCGGATGAAGTTCATTTTGTAGACTTCTGCGCGGCTTCGATGAAAATCGTAAAATAAATCCTCGAGGACAGCCTTGCGTGCATCGGTCTCGTTGGCTTGTTTAACCTGCTGTGCAAGCTCGGTAGCTAGCCTAGGGCGGTCATGTTGCTCACGAGTCACCGACTCATCTGATGAGTACTGTGGTGGAGATGATTGTTTTATCATAATAATTATAATTGCGAAGATGCGGTGAGCATTCTGTCTATAAGGAGAATATTCACCGCATCCTTTGTCGCCTGCTGGCTACTTCTTGTCCTTTGCAAACTCATCGCGAGCACTGCGCAAAGCGCGGCCACTGCGGTCGTGCAGGTCACGAGCGGCATCACGCGCATCGTAGTATGCCTTCTCGCCCTTAGCACGCAGTTCGTCGCCCTTTGTGGTCGCGTCTTGCTTGAGCTCACGTGCCTTTTTCTTGAGGTCGGCTCGCGTCTCTTTGCCTGACTTTGGCGCTGTTAAGAGCCCAGCCACCACGCCAGCGGCAGCACCGATTGCTGCACCAAGGACAAATTTACCTTTCGACATATATCCCTCCTTTATCGATTATGTTTGGTGGTAAACAATTTTTTGATCGAAGACACAGCGGTCTTGGCCAGCCAAAACGGTGAGGTAGCCCGGGCAATATTATCAGTCGTTGCCTCGAGGTTTGCTGCCACGCGTTCAGCCGACTCGACCACAGCACTAATCCGCTGGGTAATGCGGATCAATATGATCGTCAAGACGATCGCAAGCACCAGCAGCAGCGCTAGCAATACCGATAACATGATAACTAATATCTGGGCCCACTCCATGCGGTATCTCCTTTATGTTAGTAGCATATGATCTATGCCTGGGTATCAGTATAGTGAGTCCGTAGGTATTTTGCAAACTCTGGGCCAAGCACTGGGTCTTTGAGGCCAAAATCCACAACGGTCTTAAGATACTCTAGCTTATCGCCAGTGTCATAATATGTACCGTTGGTAATCTCCACACCAAAGAACGCGTGATTGTCATCAATCATCCGCTGCATAATAGGCTGGACAGTAAACTCGCCATGCCCATCAAAATGCTCCTTCGCATGCTCAAGATAGCTAAAGAATTCGCCAGGCAAAATATAGCTACTGACACTAGCGAGGTCAGATGGCGCATTAGCCTTGCCTGGCTTTTCAACGATGTTGCTCATCTTAATAACACCGTCCGATAGCTGCTGGCCAGCCACAACGCCGTAGCGATCAAACTCAGCATCATCGACGATCTTTTTGCACGACAGCACTGCCCCATCGAGCTCTTGCGACGCAGCAATCATCTGCTGGAAGCGGCTTGGACTGGCAGCAATGAAGTCATCGGCAAAGGTATAGATGACGGGCTCGTCGCGGTTGATGAGATGCGCTGCGCAGGCTAGCGGCGTTGCGTTGCCGTATGGGCCCTTTTGGCGGATGTAGATAAAGTTTGCCATCTCCGAGAGCTGCTTGACGGTATCAATCAGCGGCTGTTTCTTCGGCCCGCCAGCCCGAAGGTTAGCTAGCAGATCCTCATTTGGCACATCAAAGTGGTCTTCGATCGCACGTTTATTGGCACTCCCCACGATGATAATGTCGCGAATCCCCGCCTGGACGAGCTCCTCCACCACATACTGAATGATCGGCTTATCGATCAGCGGCATCATCTCCTTAGGCATGGCCTTCGTCTGAGGTAAGAACCGCGTACCAAAACCCGCGGCGGCGATGATTGCTTTTGTTGGTCGTTTCATTATGATTCTCCTTGTATATCCTTTAGTTGCTCACTGCAGCCTCTCACGAATCAGTTTCTGCGCCAGAGCTGGATTGGCTTTGCCGCGGGATCGCTTCATGACTTGCCCGACGAGGTAGCCAATTGCCTTATCCTTGCCAGCCTTGATATCCGCAATCGACGCCGCACTGGCTGGGTCATTCATCACCTCATCAACAATCGCGCCAATCGCCCCTTCGTCTGACACCTGGAGCAAGTTCTTTGCCTCAGCAATCGCCTCAGGCATTGTGCCAGTATATTGCTCGTCAAAAAGGTCGAGAAAGAGCTCCTTCGCACCAGTCGAGCTGACTTTGTTGTCCTCCACCAACTGTGAGAGCAGTAAGAGTCGCCGCGGCCCAACAAAACCCGACTCCACCTTACTCATATCCATCAACTCTTCTGGCGTGGAGGCAAACCAATTGAATATCCGCTTGACAAGCCGTCGATACACCGACTCATCAACGCCAAGGCTTTGCGAAACAGACGCGGCATTGTGCTCGAGCGGGTAAATATCACTCAGCAAAATAGCCAGTGGCTGATGGTTTAGCACTGTATTAACCACCGAGTTATCCAGCGCAAGGCTCTGCCACTGCGCACGGTATTCACCTGGCATCGTCGGCACATCCTGCTGGACACGGGCAATCTCTTCGTCCGTCAAGACAATCGGTGGGATGTCTGGGTCGGGCATGTAGCGATAGTCCTGTGCATCTTCTTTGCTGCGCTGGCTCGTGGTGATGCCTTTATCGTCACTCCAGCCACGGGTCTCTTGCACAACACGCTCGCCGCGCTCGAGCAAAGCTGCCTGACGCGCAAATTCATACTCCACTGCCTTTTCTACACTACGGAAGCTATTGAGATTCTTCACTTCGGCACGCGTCCCAAGCTGATCTGAACCCTTTGGCGCGATTGAGATATTAACGTCAAAGCGCATATTACCATGGTAGAGATCGCCGTGTGTGACGCCAGCATAGGTCATGAGCTTATGAAGCTCTGCTGCGTAGGCACGAGCCTCGGCTGCCGAGTGAATATCAGGCTGTGAGACGATCTCGATCAGTGGTGTACCCGCCCGGTTGAGATCAACTAGCGAGTAACCATCGTGGTGTGTTAGCTTACCAGCATCTTCCTCCATGTGAGCATGGTCGATCCGAACACGCGTGGTACTGCCATCATCAAGCGGTACATCGACATAACCCGCTAGAATAATCGGCTGATACATCTGGCTCGTCTGGTAGCCTTTCGGTAGATCTGGATAGAAATAATGCTTACGATCGAAGCGCGAAACACGAGCGATGGGCGCATTGAGTGCCTTGCCAGCCCGAATCGCAAGATCGACAGCGTGGCGGTTCAGGACTGGTAGCATACCAGGCAGGCCAAAATCGATTGGATGGACTTTGCTGTTAGGCTCGGCATCGCGGGCGTCATTGTCTGCTGGGCTGAAGAGTTTTGTGTCTGTTGCCAGCTGTACGTGGCATTCGATACCAATCGTCACTTCATATTTTTGCAAAACATCGTGAGAAACTGCCATAATTATATCGCTCCCAAATCCTTTAACCCCTGTTTATATGCGGCTAATGCCCGCAAGGCAATCTCGCGCGAGAGCCGCACATTAGCCTCGTGTGCCAGCTTGTTGCGCACCTTGTGAGCACCCCATACGTGGTTGCTATTGCTCCATTGTTCGCGGGCCGACTTCATGCGCTCGCCCATCGTGTCGCCAGCAAAACCACGTTCGCGGAGAGCAAGATCGAGCAACTTATCTGCCTCGAAGATAGCCAACTGATACGTACCGATGTTGGATTTATCGAGGCTATTCTCAATAGCAAGCCAGCGTGCTTGGTATTTCTCGACATTGAGCACCTTACCGCCCTGGCGCGTCAGGGCAACAACGACGACCAAGATCGCAGCAATGATGATAATACCCACCAAAAGGATCGTGACACTGCCAGACATCAGGCGCTCCTTTCTGTAGCTGCTTGGGTTGCCACAGCAAGCAGCGATGCATCACTCTGCATGGGGCCAATCAACTGCGCACCGATTGGCAAGCCCGCCTGGCTCACTCCAGCCGGCACATTCAGTGCAGGTAAGCCTGCCAGACTGGCTGGCACTGTCATGATATCCGCGAGATACATCTTAAGCGGGTCGTCGCTGTTTTCGCCAAGACCAAAGGCGGGAGTTGGTGCTGTCGGCAAAAGAAGCATGTCGTATTGCTCAAACAGGGCGTTAAATTCGTTGATGAGCAATGTCCGCGCTTTTTGCGCCTGGAGATAGTACGCGTCGAAATACCCACTACTCAGTACGTAGCTACCAATCATAATGCGCCGCTTGTTCTCTGGCATAAAGCCTTCGTCGCGGCTCCGACCATAAAGCTCGGCCAGTGTCTTAACTCCCTCAGCGCGATGGCCATAGCGCACGCCATCGTAGCGCGCCAGGTTGCTTGAGATCTCAGCCGGCACAACAATGTAATAGATAGCAAGGGCATGCTGAAGCATCGGCATACTGACTGTCTCGACCGTATGCCCGCGCGATCGCAGCGTATCGGCATACTGGCTGACCGCCTGACGCACCTCAGCATCAACGCCATCACCCATTGCTTCGCTGATGATACCGATTTTCAGCTGTTGCGGCGTCTCTGTCGCAGGCGCGAAGAAGTCGGGCAGCGTCGTCATATCCTTCGGGTCTTGGCCAGCCATGACGCTCATCACCACAGCAACATCCTCAGCACTGCGCGCAAAGCAGCCCATCGTATCAGTGCTCGAAGCCATTGCCACGACACCATAGCGGCTCGCTGTGCCGTAGGTTGGCTTGATACCATACACGCCATTGAAACTGGCGGGTTGGCGAATCGAGCCTCCCGTATCTGTTCCTAAGGCAAATGGCACAATGTCGAGCGCCGTCACCACAGCCGAACCACCACTGCTACCACCAGCTACCTTCGTCTTGTCGACAGCGTTGTGTGTAGCGCCAAAGTATGAGTTCTCTGTGCTCCCACCATGCGCAAAGGCATCGAGGTTACTCTTGCCAATGCAGATCGCCCCAGCTGTTTCAAGCTTATCTACCACTGTTGCCTGAAGAGGCGCATCAAAGTTCTCAAGCATCTTGCTGGCTGCCGTACTCGGTGCACCATATGCAAGATAATTATCCTTAACGACGAACGGCACACCAGCCAGCGCTCCAACATCCTCGCCTCGAGCCAGTGCCTCATCAATTTCTTGTGCCCGCTGCAGTGCCCGCTCCTCTGTCAGGCTCAGCAGGGCGTGGTATTCCTTGGCGTCACGCGCCCGCTGCAAAGCCGCTTGTACCTGGGCAGTAGCCGATGTCTGGCCTTGTTTGATCTGAGCAACTCTCTCTGTAATATTCATATCACAACACCTTCGGTACTTTTACACAATTATCTGCCTGCTCGGCGGCTAGCCCCAATAGCTGCTCGCGAGATACGTCGCTAGCATCTATTGTGTCGGGCCGCCATACATTAGTCAGGCCAGTTACTTGGTAGGTTGGCTCGACACCAGTCGTGTCGAGGGTAGATAGCTGCTCAATGTAGTGCAGGATATCCTCAAGGTTTTGGCGCAGCGCGGCGACGTCGGCTGAATCACCAAGACTAATCGAACTTAATTGTGCAAGGTGCTGCACATCTTCAGTGGTAATACTACTCATTATGGATATATTGTACCACATTCGGTGCGTGGAATCGCTATATATCAATGAGCAATGCGTCAGTAAGAAGTGTGGGTAGTACGGAGTGCAATACTCATGCTAAGCTACTTCCAACCTATCACTCTTAGCCCGATTGCAGCGCCAACAGAGTGCTCGCAAATTTTGCTCGGTCGTGATACCGCCTTTTGACACTGGTACAATATGGTCAACTTCGAGCAAGAGGTGTTTCTCATCCCGGCGCGAGACATGGCACTTCTGGCATTCGTAGTTGTCTCTGCGCAAGATAAACCGTCTGAGCTTTGGCGTCATAAGCTGACGCTGAAATTGCGCAGATTTGCGATATGCTATCTGTTGGCTGAGATATTCTGCCAATTTTTGGAGCTTTTTCTCTGTGAGTGTAATATCGAACGAGTAGTTATTGCGCTTGGCGGGCGAAGTGTACTTAAATGAATATACGAGGAAATAATTCTTTTCAAACTTAGGTAATGTATTCGATCCAAGCTGCTTCATTGTCATTTTCTTGAAAATATAGGCTCCAACGTACATTTTGGCATCAATGAAGTCCATAATCTCGTTGTATTCGCTCCGCAGTATTTCCTCAGTCTTTTTAATTGTGTCGTATTTCTGGAGGATTTGCTCGAGTATCTGCACTGTCTCCTCGTTTATTGTGCGCTGCGCAAAAAAATATTTGACAATATAGCGGTATGGGTCAAGCTGCGCATTTTTATACACCGTGAGTGTGCTATTTTTCACATGCGCATGCGAAAGCATCGACTGCTGCTGACGAATAAAGCGCTTAGTTTCGGGTAAAAAGGCATTGAAGTCGTTATATTCTTGTATTTGCTTGGCAAGCCTCTGCTTGACACTTTGAAACTCTGCCGTTTTGTAATAACCACGCGTCCTCCAAAATACGATGCAATAACAAACGACAAAGAATATCACTGGCAGGCAGAGCAGTATAACGTTGCAGATAGCAAGTCCAATAAGAACCGACCACCGGATAAACTTCGGTCGACGATCAATCGTTGCCAAGAAATATATCACCTGTTCTGGCAGGGTGTGAGTATCACGTATAGGCATACTACATCATATTATACACTCTATGCCTGTGTTGATCGTAGGTTTACTCAGCTACTGCTCTACAACTTACTCTTCACTTCAGCGATCAAATCTCGCAGCTCGGCTGCTCGCTCAAACTCAAGATTGGCACTAGCGAGATTCATTTGGCCAGTCAGGTCTTTGATGAGACTCTTGTATTCATCCTTGGGGATTTTACGCAAATCAAGCTTGGGCGTATCATCCTCTTTCTGCGGGATGATGGAGCGCAGACCTTCGTCGATTGCTTTATTAATGCCACGCGGTGTAATGCCATGTTCGCGATTGTATGCCTGCTGAATTTCGCGTCGGCGTTTGGTTTCGTCAATCGCTCGGCGCATACTATCGGTGATACTATCGCCATACATAATTACCCTGCCCTCAACGTGGCGAGCTGCCCGGCCAATTGTCTGGATAAGGCTGCGCTCGCTACGGAGGAAGCCTTCTTTATCAGCATCCATAATCGCTACTAAGCTTACCTCTGGCAAGTCGATCCCCTCGCGCAAGAGATTGATCCCCACCAGGACATCATACAGGCCCATGCGCAGATCACGTAGAATATCACCGCGCTCGAGCGTGTCTATCTCGCTGTGGATATAAGCTGTCTTGATACCGAGGTCGGTCAGATAGGTAGAGAGATCCTCAGCCATCCGCTTAGTGAGCGTTGTCACGAGCACGCGCTGCTGCTGGCTGGTGCGCTCGCGAATTTCCGCAATGAGGTCATCCACTTGCCCTTCAGTTGGGCGAACGATGATTTCTGGGTCGAGCAAACCAGTGGGGCGAATCACCTGCTGAGCGGGTGCGGGGCTGCGCTCGAGCTCATAATCGCCAGGGGTAGCGGAGACATAAATCACTTGGTTGATATGCTTATCAAATTCATCAAAGCGCAGTGGGCGATTATCTAGCGCACTCGGCAGGCGAAAGCCATGCTCCACCAACACTTCTTTGCGGGCGCGGTCACCATTATACATCGCGCGCACCTGCGGGACAGTCACATGGCTCTCGTCGATCAGCATCAAGAAATCATCAGGGAAGTAATCGAGCAAGGTAGCTGGCTGTTCACCTGCTTCGCGATTAGTAAGGTAGCGACTGTAGTTCTCAATCCCCTTCACGAAACCAGTTTGCTCGAGCATCTCTAGGTCATACTTAGTGCGCTGGCTCAAGCGCTGCGCCTCGAGCAGTTTGCCGTGCGCCTCAAACCACTGCACGCGCTCCTCATACTCCTGCCGAATCCGATCAATCGCCTGCTTAATTTTCTCCTTAGGCGTTGCATAGTGGCTGCTAGGAAAGATAGTAAACTCCGCTGGCTCATCGAGGATCTCGCCAGTAAGCGGGTTGATATGCGTAATCCGATCTACCTCATCACCAAAAAATTCCACCCGATAGGCCGTCTCTTGCCCTGCCGGGAAGACGTCGACCACATCACCCTTAACGCGAAAGGCACCGCGTGCAAAGTCGATATCATTGCGATGGTATTGGATATCCATCAGTTGGCGCAAAAATTTATCCTGAACTCGCCGTTCACCCTGGCGCACTGTGACGGATAGCTCATAATAATCGGCGGGCGAACCGAGGCCATAGATACAGCTCACACTGGCAATAATAATCACATCGCGGCGCGTTAGTAATGCATCAGTCGCTGCATGGCGGAGGCGGTCGATCTCCTCATTGATGGCTGAATCCTTCTCGATATATGTATCACTGCTGGCAATATATGCTTCTGGCTGATAATAATCAAAGTAACTGACAAAGTAGTGTACTTCATTGTCTGGAAAGAACTGCTTGAATTCACTAAAGAGCTGCGCCGCGAGTGTCTTGTTATGAGCCAAAACAAGCGTCGGCACACCACGCCGAGCGATAATATTTGCCATCGTAAAGGTCTTACCGCTACCCGTTGCACCAAGTAGTGTCTGCTCGCGCTGGCCAGCTTCCAGGCCACTAAGTAGCTGGGCGATCGCCTGTGGCTGATCACCGGTCGGTTGATAGGAAGAACGAAGCTGAAATGGTATGTGCGTCACGCTCCTTAGTGTAGCATAGCGCGGGGCTTAAATCACACTCTGGCGATTCATCTCAGCCAGGAGTTTGTTGTACGTTGCTTGCGGATCTTTGGCGTGGTTGATCGCTCCACCAACACTAATCACATCAGCCCCACCCTGGGCAATATGGAAGACATTATCTACCGTCACGCCACCATCCCAGCCAATCTCGACCCGAGGATGAATAGCCCGCACCAGCCGGATTTTCTCCAGCTGCATCATCCGCGCCTTGCCACCAAACTCACCCAGCTTGCCGCTAACGATCGATACATAGTCGGCCGTCTCGATATACGATGCCACTGTCTCGGGTACCGTCGTACGCTGCAGGGCTACCCCAGCATGAATACCAGCTTGCTTGACCTGCTGCAAGACAGGAATCAAATCTTCTTTAACTTCGGCATGAAAGATAATTGTGCTGGGCCGCAGCTTGATCAGTTTCTCAACGTACACGCTAGGGCGCGCCACCATAGCGTGGATATCAACCGTCCACGACTGAGGCCACCACAGTTGGCCGATCCCTACCGTTTGACGGGGCGCAAATACGCCATCAGAAATATCAATATGAACCCGCTTGGCAAACGGCATAAAATGCTCTACCGCAGCCTTGTATTCATCAGTTTTTGTACTCAAAATAATTGGTGCTATGACAGCCATGCCAGACATTATACGGCGTCTGACGTGTGTTGTAAAGACGGCGACGGAATTCTTTCACGTTTGCGAGAGCTAAGGAGGGAGTGCTAGACTGACGTGCGCGAAGAGTTGGTTTCTCGAACTCTTTTTACACTATCTAAGAAAGCGTCATCAAAGTCCTCGTATTCTATCTTCTTTGTCTTGTCAATTAGTGATTCCAGTTCTGCCATTTCTTGCGAAGATAACACGCAGCCATTTGCGGCTAATATTGTGCAAATATGCTCAAGGGCGACAGCCCATTCGCCCGCATCATTGAACATTGTCGCTAGTTCCACGTCAATATTTGTTAGGTAGGGACTTTTATCGATGTAGTCTTGTATTGCTTTTGTCAAACTCATGTCAATACTCTAGTACAATACATCGGCAATCAAGCAACTTAAGCACGCTTTATGGCAAACCTTGCGAACAGTAACCCTCTACAAACTCGCTGGGCAACTCCCCGCCTGCGGCCGCGCCATGCCAGTGGTAGCGTAGTAGCGAATGTCGGTAAGGTGGCGGTCGGTGGCTTGGACGCAGAATTTGGTAGCATCGGCGCTCAGCGTAACCTGCACGGCTGTGTCGCTTGGCGGACGGTAACCGACTTGCTCGAGGTTAGTGCTATAGCTTGCACCACTAGCGCTAGCGTTGGCGTGGTGCGTCTTGATCGCCTCAAGTGCACTGGTGGCTGCTGCGCGCGTTGCAACATCAACTGAGCGCCGCCGATAGCCCGAATACGCCGTCATAGACAGCGTCACGAGTAAGCCCAGGATCGCAATGACAATCATCAGCTCCATGAGCGTGAAGCCCTTCTGGCTCCGCTGCATCCACCATACCGCCCTGCTTTGCCTCATTATATTTCTCCCTCCATTAGCATAAGCATATTTAAACATCACTATAGCAGGTGGAATGGTCAAGGGCAATAGCACTTTTCTTCTTGGCAGTATATACTAGGTTTATGGTGACCAAACAAGACGTCCTCACAAAAGCCCGCGGCCTCTATAGCGAAGATCAGCTGTATGAAATCGACCATGCGATCGACTTCGCCACCCAAGCTCACCACGGGCAAAAGCGCAAAAGCGGTGAGCCCTACATCACCCATCCGCTGAGCGTTGCAATTATCTTGATTGACTGGGGGATGGACAGCGACACCATCATTGCAGGTATTCTCCATGATACCGTTGAGGATACCGAGACGTCACTAGACGACATTGAGTCGCTTTTCGGACATGACGTATCCTTCCTCGTTGATGGCGTGACGAAGGTGAGTCAAGCTCGGGCTGGTATGCGCGACCTTGACCACTATCTCCCTCAGACAAAAGACAACCTTACCAAGCTGCTTATTGCTGTGGGACAGGACGTGCGTGTCATTATCATCAAGCTGGCCGACCGGCTGCACAATATGCAGACTCTGCAATTCAAGTCGCCTGAAAAGCAGCAAAAGATCGCCCGAGAAACACTCGAGGTCTTCGCCCCCATGGCCGACCAGCTCGGTATGGGGCGCGTGCGGATGGAGCTGGAGGAGCTTGCTTTTAGCTACCTTGACCCCAAAGAATACAAGCGGCTCGAGAAGGTCATGAAGCAGCGCCTGGGCAAAAGCACCCGCAAGCTTGGCGTCGTCCGCCTTGAGGTCGAGCAAGCACTCAAGGACGAGAAGCTCGAGTTTGAGATCAATGGGCGAGTCAAAAGCCTCTATAGCCTGCACCGCAAACTCCAAAAGCGCGGTAGTCTTGACAACATCTACGACCTCATGGCACTACGCATCATTGTCCACACCAAGGAAGAGTGCTACTTGGTACTGGGCATCCTCCACTCGCTCTACCAACCGATGATCGCTCGTATCAAAGACTATATTTCCATCCCCAAGCCAAACGGCTACCAGAGCCTCCATACGACGGTCATTACGCCCAACAAGCAGATTGTCGAGTTTCAGATTCGCACGCGCGATATGCATGAATACGCCGAGCGTGGCCTTGCCGCCAGCTTCCACTACCAGCAACAAAAAGATAGCAAGGAGTATCTCAAGGGCGACTCCAGGCGCGGTGTGTCAAACCTGCCGGCTCAGCTGCAGTGGATTACGCAATTGCAAGAGATCGCCGCTCGTCTGCGCGCTGGCGAGGATATCCCTCGCGAGCAGCTATCGATTGACCTCTTCGGCCACCGCATCTTCGTTTTTTCTCCCAAAGGCGATATCTACAACCTCCCCGAAGGTGCCTTGCCACTCGACTTCGCCTACGCCATCCACTCTGACATTGCCAAGCACGCCTATGGCTTCCGGATCAACGGCAAAATGGAATCATTCGAGCGGCCACTTGAGAATGGTGATGTCATCGAAGTCCTTACCCGCAAACTCTCCTACCCCAAGCCGGGTTGGGCGCAGCTTGTTACCACCAGCCACGCACGCGATAAGCTCCGCCTTCAACTCAATAAGATCCGCGTCCAGGCTGTGAATGGCGCGATTAGCCTGACAGATAAAATCATGCCAATTAGTAAGCCTGACGCTGCTTCGAAAAAGTCAAAGAGTAAATAACTGAGGTAACGTTAGATAATTGACGCACATCTTAACTTAAGTCTCTAAAATTATCGATCTGCCGCAACTTTGCTCCCTCTATCACCATTATTATCCAACAGATGTGGGTAGCCTATTGTGATAACCAGCCTGCGAGCCTCTGACTTTCTTGATAAAGCAATATTCTGCAAGTACCACCTGTTCTATAGTAACCTAGAGAATTTTAGAAGTTTGAGTAAAAATACAAAATACCCCAGTGGGGTATTTTGTATTTGCTTGAGCATGCTATCTAGCGCTCATTCCAACGCGCAATGGATTCATGAATAATCTGCTTAGCACGCGCGGCGTCACCAAAGCCCTTCACTACAGTAGTGCCAGGCTTCTTGAGGTCTTTGTAGTGGTTGAAGTGGTGCTCGATTTGCTTGAGGGTTGCAGCAGGAAGATCTTCGAGCGAGTTGATTGCATCACCTGTGTTGCGGTCATCTGCTGGCACGACGATCACCTTATCATCCACCTCGTCATCGTCTACAAACTCCAGCACGCCAATCACCTTGCCTTCCAAGACGACACCAGTCGTCAGTGGCTGGTCGGTGATGATGAGAGCGTCGAGCTCATCGCCATCTTCATCTAGGGTTTGTGGAATAAAGCCATAGTTGGTTGGTTTGGCAAAGATTGCTGGCTCGACCCGGTCGAGCTTCATCACTGCTAGGTCGCGATCCCACTCAATTTTGTGGTAGCTCCCTTGCGGAATCTCCACCACCACATTGACAATGCCAGCGTCAACGTCACCAGGCGTTAGTACTTTATTAAAATCTGCCATTTGTATTAGCTCCTTTCTGTTGCTATCTGTTTTATTTTAGCAAAATCTACTCGGTAATGGCAAAAGAAGATGCGCTGGCAATGCAACCTTGCCCTGTAGGCACATTATTCTTATAACCAACCCATTTGATGGTATAATACTGCTAGCATGTTAATCATTGGTCATCGCGGTGCGGCCGGGCTCGCACCAGAGAACACTATCGACGCTATGGCAGCGGGTGTCGCGGCGGGCGCTGATATGCTTGAGCTAGATGTGCGATTGACGCGCGACGGTGTTCCTGTGGTTGCACATGATAATCGCCTTTTGCGCACCCACCACCGAAATGAATCAATCAGCCACCTGACGTATACCGAGTTGCAGGCCCTCACCAGTGAGCAGCCTATCCCATCACTCGCAGCAGTGTTAGACCGTTTTTTGGGCGTTGTGCTACTCAATATTGAGCTCAAAGGGCACGGTAGCGCCGAGCCAACGTATCAGCTCCTCACCCGCTCCATCACATCGCCAGATGATTGGAATAATGTACTACTCTCGTCATTCTCAGTACGCGAGCTTCGGCAATTTCGGCAGCTTGCGCCTCAGGCCAATCTCGCTCTACTTCACCGCAATAATCCCTTTGCATTCTTGGCCTATCAGCGGAAGCTCGACTTCACCGCAGTAGGGTTTCATCGCTTGTATGCACACCCCCTGGCGATAGAGATTGCACGTCGGTCGAATCTCTTTACCTACGTCTATACCGTCAATCGCCCAGGTGCCCTGCAGCAGCTTGCCGAGCGCGGCATCGACGGCGTCGTGACCAACTACCCAGATAAGTTTCTTGCTGAGCTACAGTGCTTTAGAGATTAGGAATATTGTCTGAATCCAACTAACCTCTCATTTGGGTGATGATAGGCCTCTCCGTTCCTTTCTGTGGACGGATACTACCACTATCCAATTCGATACAGAGGAGTAATGATTGGGTAAGCGCCTAGATGATCTATCGAAAAAGCGACCAAAAAGAGCAGATAGTAGCCCTTCAGTGCAGTTGGCAAGCAATCTCTCTAGGTATATCAACTTCGTCTTCACACGAGTAAAAAATCAGCCGTTACGACTGATTTTCACTTCATTGGATAAAAAGGAGTTGGCACTGAGGGACTGACATTTTGAAATCCAGGCTCTTAGCTACCTCACACTAGCACTATCTATTCTAATTCTACACTTTGTGCTGCTGAATATACTCACGGATACTCAAAGCAGCTGTCGCACCTTCGCCCACTGCTGTAGCAATCTGCATTGTTGCGCCGCTGCGGACATCACCGCTCGCAAAAACACCAGGCATCGTCGTCTCAAGGTGCTCATTGGTAATAATCAACCCCCGCTCATCGAGCTGGACGGGCGTACCCTGCAAAAAGCCCGTGTTTGGCTTAAGGCCAACAAAGACAAACACTCCATCGCAGGCGAAGGTAGTTGGCTGGCCATTACTGATGGCTGCAACACCAGTTACTTTGCCGTCCTCTGCGATAATTTCGGTCGATTCGGTATGAAGATGAACGCTGATTTGTCCTCGCTCGATGAAGGGCTGCAGGTCGGTCTGGAGGATCTCGCTTGCTTTAATCGTGCTGCGCACCAGCAGGTCGATATGCTCCGCAAAGCGAGTCAAGAACATCGCCTCTTGCAGGCCAGAATTGCCGCCACCGATCACCACCAGTCGCTTGCCTTTATAAAACGCACCGTCGCAAGTAGCACAGTAGTGTACGCCGCGACCATACAATGCATCTTCGCCAGGGATACCAAGCTTGTTATATGCACTGCCAGTGGCAATCAATACCGCACGGGCACGCACATCCTGCCCGTCAACTGTCACAATCGTATCATTGCCATCTTTGCGGAGGCTCGACACCTCACCCAGCTCAATCTGCGCCCCAAAGCGCTCTGCCTGGCGCTGCAGCTGCTCGGCGAGGTCGAGGCCCGACACGCCGTCTGCAAAGCCTGGGTAGTTATCGATCTTATCGGTGATTGCTGCGAGGCCACCAACCACCGCTTTTTCATACAATACCGTCTGCAGGTTCTCACGCGTCGTATATACCGCGGCAGCCAGGGCGCTTGGCCCCGCGCCAATCATGACAACGTCGTAGACTGGTGTCTGGGTTGGTTTATTGTTATTGGTAGTGTTGTCCATAGTTGCTCCCTCCTTGACCTTCTTGGTATGCCTTCAATAGTTCCGAAGTATCGATTGTAGCTGGCTTTGGCACTGCCATCACGATGAACTTCAGTGGTGTATTGGCGGGAATGTCATTGCCTTGGCCTTTCTCGCCGTATGCTTTGTCGGAAGGGATGGTTAGCTCACGCACCCCACCAAGGCGCATCCCCTTGATACCTTCCTTCCAGCCAGTGATGACACTCGCGCTCTTGAGTCCACCCTCAACGGCAAACGGTGCACTAAGCTTGCCATCCTTGATAGACTGGTCAAATACCTTACCCTTCGGGTTCCAGCCAATGTAGTAAGCCGCAAATGCCGTATTATCCTTGATTTCCTCACCATCACCAACTACCAGATCTTCGCTGGAGAGCTCCTTCACACTATCCCGATCAAACTCGCCAACCCGACTCGTATATTGGCTAAAGGTTGGGTAATATTTGTTTGACAACTCTTGTGCTTGAGCAGCTGTCTTGGCTTGGTAGTCCTTCATGAGTTTCTGGTATTTTTCTTGCGCCTTTTGCGCTTTGGCTTGGTCATTTTTGTAATTCTCCGAGGCAAGAATCATTGCCGCAAATGACCCCAGCGTCCCGACAATCGTCGCGACCAAAATAACAATAATAATCCAGCGTTGTGTCTTGGTTGTTGCCATAACTCCTCTTATTTCATCGACTAATCTATCCTGCCCAGTATAGCACACTTGCCGGTATGACTGCTAGATAACAGAGGTCGCGATGATAAATGCTGTCTAGTCTTTGCTGTATATTCCTTGTTGATCCTGTCGCTCACTACCAGCTTGCTTTGCGCAGAAACACCACGCGAACAACCATCGGCCAACACGCCTCTTGCAATGACGATTTTTCTCAGTATACTAAAAAGCGATGAACCGTCTCCACACCTTATTTTCACCCCTGCTTGCTCGTCTGGCTATTGGTGGCACGACCGCGCTGCAATCAACGCCAGTTGAGAAACTTGATGGTGCTCTCACACCCAATATGCGCGCCCTACGCCTGGCAATGAGCATTGCCGACCAGCTCATTTCAATGGGCACACCAGCCCAAAACGTCGTCCATATGGCACTCAGTATTACGGACACCTACTGTACCCGCAAAGTGCACATCGACGTGATTTCGTCACAGCTTATTCTATCGCAAGACAGAGGCAATGATTATGAACCACTAACGCTCCTACGCACCATCCCACCGCGCGAGATCAACTACCAACATATGCAATGCCTCCAAACTCTGGCTGCTACTATTGCCGAGGGAGCGCTCACCCTCGATGCTGCCGAGCGCGAGCTCGACGCCATCCTTGCCAAACCACGACGCTATCCACCCTGGGTAATTTATCTGGCAGGTGGTGGACTCAGTGCTGGCTCAGCCTTGCTCTATACAGCGTCGTTACCAGTAATCTTTGCCACTTTTGTGATGGGTGTGACGATTATGTGGCTGCTAGGCCGCTTAAATCGCGTTGCTCTTCCTGTGTTCTTTACTCAAATCATCGCGGCAAGCGTTATTACATTGGTTGCAACCATCATCACGTGGCTTGCCACCAACCATTATCTCGATGTTCTTGGTATCATCAACCCAACCATTATAACCGTTAGCGGTATCGTGCTCTTGGTGGCAGGGATGATGATCGTTGGTGCTTTCCAGGATGCAATCGACGAATATTACGTGACGGCGACAGGTCGACTACTCAAAGTGGCGATGATGACAATGGGCGTGGTGATCGGTGTGATGATTGGCCTGTATACAGCGCGGCGTTTTGGGATTGAATTTGTTGCTACGCCCGACCAGTTGCAGCTGACTGGCACGATGTATCAGTATATCGGAGCAGCTGCTATTGCGGCCACCTTTGCTCTCGGCAACCACACTCAGCCAGTCGGCATCATCCTAGCTGGTGCAACTGGCATGCTTGGCTATGATATATACCTCGCCATTACTGGCTGGAGCATGTCTGCTATTGCGGCCAGTGCGGCAGCGGGCTTGGTAATTGGCTTTATTGCGACAACCGCTTCCCGTTTGTGGCATATGCCCAGCCTTGCCATCGTCAATGCCGGAATCGTTCCACTTGTGCCAGGCGTCACGCTCTACAATGGGCTCATGGGCGTCGTGACGACTGGCTCAAGCGAGGCAGGTCTGCTGGTGCGTGCTGTCCTCATCGCTATTGCCATTGCGGCTGGTGCGTCATTTGGCGTGCTGATTGGTCGGCCCACGCGGCGGAGCTTCCTCCGCCTACGCAATCGCCTACCACAGCGTCGCTTGCATCAACCTCATTCGCCAAAGTCCACACCCTGAAACAGCACATGCTGCTCAGGTGCAAACATTGTCCGGATGATCGAACGGACACGCTCAGCACTCAGCGTTGCTTGGCTACTCGATAGCGTTAGGCGAAATGTGGTGGTTTGATGTGATGCATCAGGGGTTGCTTTGTAAATACTCAGTGGCGTGAGATCGCGGATCGTTACATCTGGGTATGTTTCGCTAGCCCGAGTCATAGCGCTCGAGACTGCTTGCATGAGTTCATCATAGGTAACCTCTGTACTTGTTTGGATCGAGATATCGCGGGCAGTGGTAGGGTAGCGACTAATTGGCTGGTAGTGCACCACTGTATCGCGCCATACCTGCTCCATCACATCAAGGTGAAGTGATGCCGCTGCAGTATAATCAGGGAGCTTGAAATGCTTCACTACTGCCGGGCGCAGCTCACCAACCACACCAATAAGCTGCCGCTCGGGCTGGCTAACCTCCTCGCTACTTTCCACCCAGATATGAGCCGAGCGATTAATGTCAAAAGGTGCATACACTGGATCATCTTGAGCTGCCGTGACTGGCGTATACACGAGAGTCAGACCGCTATCATGCGCCAGTTGGTCTAGCGTTGCTCGCACCCGGTAAAAGGCGGCACCAGCGTGTGGCTTTTTGCTACTATACACAAGATCAATCAGTGATTGTTCAGCTGGCAGGCCATCCTCACCCATTTGTGCCTTGGTGTGACCCTTGCCGATTTCGAACAGCATAAATTCGCTGTGCCCTGCCTTGATATTAGCATGGACTTTATCGAGTAAACTCGGCAACACACTCAGGCGGTAGTACTGGAGGTCTGGGCTGAGGGCATTCGAGAGGCGGAAAGCCTGGGCTGGGTCTTGGCCTGCACCCTTGAGCACACGCTCGTGCACAAAGCTGTAGCTCAGCACTTCGTTGGCACCCGCCTTGGCCAGTGCCTCGCGTACAACGCGCTTGAGCTCACGGCGGGGGTTCTTGCGCGCTGGCTGAATACGGCGCATGGGCAGCTGGCGCGGCACTGTATCAAAGCCATGCAGCCGGCCGATTTCCTCAACGATATCCTCTTTGGTTTCCAGGTCTGTCCGCCAGAAAGGCACTTGCAGGCAGATATAGCCAAGCTCGTTCTCTGGGCCATGGCTGTGGATTTCGACGTTATTAAGCAGCGTGCAGATATCGTTTTCGGCAAGGTGAGAGCCAAGCCGCTGATTAATAAATCGACTGGTTATATCGATGGTTGCGGGCTCGTACTTCCCTGCAAAATACTCATCAAGAATCCCACCATGTTCACTCGTAAATGGCTTAATATCTATCACTGGACTTGCCTGCTCGCCGCCCACCATACCAATCAGCCGGTTCAGTACAGCCGCATTCTGCAGGGGTGACTGGCCTTTATTAAAGCGGGCCAGTGCATCAGTAAACACGCCGTGGCGCATGGCCATTTTGCGCACTGCGTACATATCAAAGGTAGCGCACTCCAGCACAATCGTGGTGGTCGTGGCCGATACCTCAGTGCGGCTGCCACCCATAATACCACCCAAAGCTACCGGGCCTTGCCCGTCGGCAATCACAATGTCGTCTGGCGTCAGCTCAATTGTCTTGCCGCTCAGCAGCGCCAGCGTTTCGCCCTGCCGCGCCATACGCACGCCAAGCTGCCCGCCGTGGAGTGTATCGTAATCGTACGCATGGGTTGGCTGAGCCGTCATGAGCATCACATAATTCGTCGCATCCACAATATTATTAATCGGCTTTGCCCCCATCGCCACCAGTTGGCACTGCAGCCAAAACGGGCTCGGTGCTACATGCACATCGCGGATTGCCACCGCCATAAAGCGTGGCACAAGCTGTGGAATATCGTTCGAAACCGCGAGTGGCACACTATCGCCATCGCCAAATACCTGCTCCAGGCTATACCACGCCGGGCTCGTAAATGGTTGGTGGAGAATGCCAGCAATCTCGCGCGCCACGCCCAGCTGGCCAAAGCAATCTGGCCGGTGGGTAAACATCTTGTTCTCGATATCAAGCACATAGTCATCCAGGCCAAACAGCGCGGCAAAGTCAGTCCCTGGCTGCAGGGTCTTACCCACTGGTAGGTCGCGCGGCGTCAGCGCTACAATCCCCTCGTGGTCGGTACCAATTGCCAGCTCATCAGCCGCAGCCAGCATACCCTGGCTCAGCACCCCACGGAGCTTGCGCGCATCGAGCGTAAAGGGCTCACCCTCGAGGATGCTAGCTGGCACCGTACTTGCAGGCGGCAGCCATACGGCCCACATATCGGCCTGCACATTGGGCGCACCGCACACCACTTGCACCAGGCCGTTTTCATCACGCGGCACATCCGGCACCGCCATGCCGTCATCAATTTTCGTCACGCTCAGGCGGTCGGCATTGGGGTGCTTAGTGCACTCTACCACGCGCACCACGCGCGCGCCGCGATAACGTTCGGCCAGGTTTTCTACCCGGTCTACCTTACCAAGCTGTCGATTGATGAGCTGTGCCAGCTCATCCACTGGCGGCAATTCAAAGTTAATAAGTTGTTTTATAACATTAAGGCTGACTTTCATACTGAGTTATAGTATACCATCTCGAGGTAAAGCTGCGCTACAAACCGTATTCTCTTTCGTCGTATACCAACACTACTACATATAAGAGATACGATCTACCGTCTTATCTCTCAAATATCCAAATGCTCCACTGGCTGCTCCAGGCTCTGTTGCAAATTTTGCACAGCGCGCTCTGGGATATACGCCGCGAGCTCATCGATCGTATCGACAACCTCCATTCGCCCCCATTGTTTGACCGTCGCTGGATTATCGTTGGTTTGCGTGCTACGCTGCGTGCCCGTAGGCCAATAGTTCCAGTCAGCGTGGTTGCGCTCATAGTATACATAACGGCCCTTTTGCGTAAGATACACTCGCTGTTCGCGAAGAGCTGCTTTGTCCTTTGCTATTGTCCTGTATACCTTACGGCCCATAAAAATCTTATGCTGATACACGCCATCCTTGCCAACGCGCAGTTGTATTTCATGAAAGCCATCGTGCGTTGCTTGCTGCCGCTCAACTAATAAACGATAACCCGCCATCAGTGCTGCAGATAGACTCATACTAAGACTAGGTAAAGTCCCTTCAATATAGCGTTCGTCGCTATGTGAAAAATAGATTGTTTTATTGGCCATCATACTCCTCCTTATATGTATAGTTATACGTATATAGTATCTATCTTCTGTGGTGCTGTCAAGGTTGCTTGAGGGTGCAGTGTGTTACCCCTGTAGTGTTGACATAAAATAGCGATACTATCCAGAATATGCTACATTATCCATCTGCTTATGCTACAATTACAAAAGCATACAAGAACATAATCTGGAGGTTTATATGCATACCGGTATTCGACGAATGGGTCAGCGTAACTGTATTTATAGCGCGCTCCGCCAAGAGCTGATGACTGAAATGTTTCAGCGAACAGCAGGAAACGATGAGTCCGTCAACCACGAAGCTGATCTTAGTACACAGTACTTTGCTATGGTAGGAGATAAAGGTAAGGTAACGGCCAAGGCGCACCTGCTTGCATCTATCGCTGCCAAACCGCCAACATTACTATGGGGCTTTTCAAATGCTCTGTCACGATATGGGAGCGCAGTGGAGCTTGCCCATAACGTGCACGCCTACGGCCTCAAGCATGGCGAAGAAGAACTCACTGCGGATGAGGTTGCCTATACACTGCCAGACGGTACCGACCAAGCAATGGTGATTGCTGGCGTGGCACACGATATCGGTAGTGCCGCCATCAGTATTTTTGGCACTGAGTATTACTATTATAGTTTGCCAATTGGTGGTGGTTCGCGGATCGTGCTGCTACTAGAGAACCTTTCCGAACCCGTACCTCCCATTACACTCGACTACTTCTACTCGCGCCTGCCACGTTATCTACAGCAGGTGGATGACATTGCATGGTCGCTGGAGGGTTTTGTGGAGCTGATGCCAGGTTGGAGCATCGAGATGAACGACGATGATAATGGCGTCCACCACGCCCGCGTCACTGACGATACTGGCACAAGTATCCGCGTCAGTTATCAATTCGATGAGTACGAGCGGTTAAAGCGGCTTGAGTTTAATCACGACTAATACTCGTTACCAGTGATATACCGAAAACCGCATTTGTATACTTAATGCGGTTTTATTGTGGTTTTTACATCAATACGACCTCTGTTAGTTTCTAGCTATAACAGTATAAGCTTGTCTCAAGATATATAACCAGTGTTTGCAATTGACGCAACAATCCGGCATACTGGAGAGTACTAAAGGAGGACTGACATGACAAAACTAGACTATATCAGCCTAAAGAATTGGGTTGTTGCTGGCCTGTTGAGTGTGACAGGGCTTGTGGCGGCAACAACGTTCCTGGCACCGAGCCAAGCGGCCGCCAGTAGCGATTTACGCTCAGCCAACATTAGCCGCAAGAACTACAACGAGGCGATGAGCAGCATCGACCAGCAAATCAAGCAAGAAGAGAGCGACAGCAGCATTCGCCCAGAGTGCCGCACTTACACGAAGACTCATGGCAAGCGTGCTGCAAAGGCCGTCCTCATGATTCACGGCATCAGTGGCTGTAGCAACGTTTACCAAAAGCTAGCAGATGAATTCTACAACCAGGGCTACAACGTCTACGTCCCACGCGTACCCAAGCATGGCTACACCGACAACAAACGCCATGGCGAGATCTCTACCAAAGACATTGCCAACTTCATGAAGACGAGCGCTCAGCAAGTGAGCGGCCTGGGCGATGAGCTTGGTATTGTTGGTCACTCTGGTGGTGGTGATATGGCGACGTGGCTTGCGCAGTATGGTAATGGCTTCTTTACGAATGTGTTGCTGCTCGCCCCATTCTACGAGCCAGCAGCTAGCCAAGCCCCCAAGTGGCAACTACCCGTCTTGCGCACATTGTATGGCTATAACATTTTGCCAGATAAGTTTAGCCCAAGTGGCCTGTCGTACCGTGCACTTGGCAAATATCTCATCGTCAAACAAAACTTCAAGAAAGATCTTGCTGCACCAGGTCTCAAGCGCGTTGCAACAGTGACGAGTGAGAATGACGATGCCGTCGACAACGGCCTGGCAGTGAGCATTCCGCAGCGCATGGCTCAGGCAAACAATGCATCGTTCCAGCACTACAACCTACCGAAGCGGCTCAACATTGGCCACAATATGGTTAGCCCAACCGATGGCGGTATGGCCACCTACCACCAGGCAGTCTACACGCAGTACCTCAACCTCTACGAGGGCCGCCAAACTGCCGAAATATAATCAGCTCTAGCTACGTACAAAAACATTGCAGCTCAACCAGCTGCAGTGTTTTTATTATTTTTGAGAATGTGAGACTCAAATTTCCTTAGCTATCTTCTCCCCTATTGTTTCTATTACAATACAATAGATTACTGATTGGTCATTCTACTAGAGCATCATGTGCAAAATTAGATACTCTCTTAGCACAATCAAGGGGAGTGTGAGGAGAAAACTTCAGAAAGAATAGAGAAGTTTAGTATTGCAGACTCTACCGCTGCTCGGCAATCAGCGCACGCTTCAGCCGGCGCAAGCCACGCCAGCACCGCGCACAAAGATACCCATCAAAAAGCGCAACGAGTGCTAGCCCATAAAACTCAGGCTGCTGCAAGACAGCTGGCGTTTGTACAAGTTTGTATCCGATATAGGCAAACAGCAGTACAACAAGCATCATCAGCAGCCCCATACGCTGCTTGCTAATGCGCTTCACCATTGCCAGGCGAGACTCGTTATCGCTAAAGATATCGTCTTCCTCAGCTTCACTGCTCGGCCTACGAAACACATGAAAGCCATTGGCCGATGCAACATACTCCCAGCCATAGTCGGCATAGAGCTGCTGATACTGCGCATTTTCTTCGTGCCGAGTGAGGTTCTGAAAGTCAATTTTGTACGTATACTGCGCCGCCGGGCATGGCTCAAATATATAAAAGAACGGGACAATGAAGCGTTTGAGGGCATATCCCTGCCGATGCTGCTCAGCAAAAAACGCCTCCTCCTCCCCATACTCGGGCAACATGTAGTACCGACACATGATTCGTGACATTCAGTTATTTCCTTCCTTTGCTATTGTTATATAGCCGCTCGATCCGCTGCAGCTCGCAGGCTAATATCTCTTGGCCAAGTGGTGTGATATGGTAGATTTTGCGCTTATCCTCTTCTCGTACGAAGCGAATTATACCGTCCTTCTCCATCTTGGCGAGCGTGCCATACATTGTGCCGGGGCTAATCTGCACCTGGCCATCCGTCATCTGCTTGACGCGCTGACCAATCGTATAGCCATGCATCTCCGCCTGCAAACAAAATAGGATGTAGAACCCTGTCTCGGTCATCGGTGAGTAGATTCTTCGTAGTTTTGCTTGGATCATGTGCGCTTTCTCAGATATATTATACCTCGTCTAGCCTCGGGTTGCGAGCACAAGAAGTATCGTCGCGAGGCTATTCTGGAGGAGATGTACGCCGATTGAGGCATACAGACTCTTCTTCTGCTCGTAGGCTCGGCACAAGAAGAATGCTAGCGGCAAATAGCTGAGAATCGCCAGGCCATTCTTGATTCCCCCTGTGAGCATGTATGGTGCCACATGCACGAGCGCAAAGAGTAGCATCGATGCTGCATAAGCAAGAACACGAGATTTTTGCAATAAGCGAGCAAAGATAACTCCACGAAAGACAACCTCCTCTACGATCGGCCCAAATACCACCGCCATAAATACCGCATACCACAGCGCCCCACCAAAGAGACCAACGAGCGTTGCTTGGTTTTGGTTAGTGACTTGCAGCGCAACAAGCAGGAGCGTTACCGGGATCGTTGCAAGATATGCAAAGAGAAAATACTTGATGACAAACCAGCTATTCTTGCCCGGTGCCTGCCGTGCAGTGCGCCATGCAGCAGCAAGTTCAGCTCGTTTCTTCATTACAATATAGCCAAGCAAGAGCACACTTGCTACAGCATTGATGATGAGCCCAAGCACACTTGTCGATGATATAGCGGCAAATCGCTCTAGCACATACGACAATGCTGTCATACCTACCATGTAGCCAGCAAAGTATGCCAGCAGAATTTTTACGTCATCCCGTCGTTTCGTTGTTTTATTCATTAACTATCCTTTCTCGATTGGTACATCGAAGTCATATGTATCGTAGTGCGATATATCGTATATTCTTATTGTATACCGTAGCTCGATATAATGTCAATAGTATGTTCTTTTATATGACGGAATAGTCTTGATATGCAAAAACCAGCAGTGTGTTCTGCTGGTTTTCATAATTTAACTTATTAGCTGTGCTCGTTATTCCTACAGATGCTTCGTGCGCCACCGCTCAATCACTTGCGATCGACTCAGCATAATTTGAGGGCCTATCTTATATAGCGTACTAAACAGCTAGGTACAATCCAAATATATGCCAACTTAATGCCAGCCATTTATCTATTTTGTGACAGGGATACCAAGGACATTCTCAATATATGCAACAACCTCCCCACGCTTCTTATTGAAGTCACGGTCACCACTACAAACTGCTCTTTTATCTTCATCACGCAAAACATACTGAAGGGCAGATTGTTTGTAGTCATCAGATATCTCTCGGTTGGTAGCAATATCAAACAAGCTGTATTGATACCCCGTTATTTTATGTTTTACAGCTAAACTCGCTGCACGCGTCCAACCATTGTGGCCGCTTAGCCCAGTCACTCTCCACAGTGCTATCGTATATGGTGAGACCTCCAAGGTACGATTACCCGCTTCATCGGTGCGCTCAAACTGCTGTTCTGGGCAAACCAGCGTACCGTCAGCTGTTCTCAGAACAATAAGGTCTTTCTGGCCAACCTTTCTACCACTCTTTCTCTTTGCGAAGTATTTTAACAGACCATCAAGACGCATGACCGGCCCCACCACATCAGCGAACGAAACCTCGCTTTGTTCTTTTGGAACAGGAGAGGTTGCCTCACTAAGTGAAGTATTGTGGCCGTTGCTACTCTCTATAGAATTCCTCATAGTCTATTTCACTCCTTTCTTTTGTAATTATATATTATACCATTGTTTATTTCCCTTCGTACACAGCAAGGTAGGTCTGGAAGACTTCCTCGCTATGAGCGCTCACCCCCGGCGAAGCGCGGCGTGTCATGTCGTGGCCAATCCCCATGCTGGCGGGGAATTTTTTGTATTGGAAGGAGGCATTGTTGTTGGTTGCCATTTTTTGCGGGATGTCGTGCGCGAGGTCTGGGTCGATATCGTGGTCGCCCTCACTCACCACCACACCAACATGCTTGAGACCTGGTGCAGCGAGGTTGGCTTTGTAGTTTTCTTTGAGCGTAACGTACTTTGCTAGGGTGCGATATGACAAGCCATTCACCTCATCATTACCGCTGTAGCGGTCTGGTAGGATATTATTGCCGTAGAGGTTGCGCATGAGCGGGATCTGCCACTTGGGAGCCTGGCTAGCCGATGGTTCATAAAATGGCGCGATGAGCAGCACCCGCGAGAAGAGCCCGTTACCATACTGCGCAAGCCACGTTGCCATATTGCCGCCGCCAGAGTGGCCCGCCACCCCAACTTCCTCACCAAGGCCGCTGACCTGGCGAGCACTCGTGGTCATGTAGTTGACCATATCGCTGAAGGAGATCTGACCATGGCGCTTCTTGTCAACATAGCCATGCTGTGGCACGCGCGGCGCATAAACGTTGTAGCCCTGCTCGTAGAATACATTAGCAATATCTGCCATGTCGCTAGTGCAACCGCTAATACCATGGATAAGCAAGATAGCCTTGGCTGTTTTCTTGCCATGCGTCTTGGCAAACGAGCGACATTCGCTGCGCAGGCCAGCCTCTGCTGTATCGTGGGCAATTTGCTGGTTGATCGCTGCCATCGAGCTATCATAATCCAGTCGTTTGATATCTGCTGTGCGTAGTTCTGCCTTTTGAGCAGGCCACAAGAAGGCAGCTGCAATGGCAACCACGCTGACTGCAACAATGCTGCCAATAAGCGTGGCAATTACTTTTATAATTCCGGCTTGAGATGAGGGAGAATCTTTCATACGCTATAGTATGGCAAATAGTTGTCAATATAGCAAGACCACTCTACTAAAGAGAGTGGTCTTGGTCTTAATCTGATGCGCGCTGCTTATGATTCTGCTTTGCGGCCCGCCACCAGCAGGTAGAGGTTGCCACCAAGTGCAGCACCGATCAAGGTACCAGCGATTACCTCAAGGCTCAGCCGGCTATAGCCAGTCTCGCCACGGCTTGCTTGTGCGCCAGTAAAGCTACTGTCTGGCGCCTCTGTTGCAGCGATGGCCACTGCTGGGTTGAGCGTTGCACTCTTTGCACGCAGTTCGTGTGGCAAGTGCTTGATGTCTTGAACTGACGATGTGTCCACCGAAGCCTGCACCTGGGTCAGCAAGCCACCAGCCACGATAGCGGCAGCAGCCAAAGATAGACCGATCCCCACTGCCTGGCCTGTTTGCTTGAGCTCGGCCACGCGCGATACGGCAGCCGCAATACCAAACATCAGCACTGCTGCGCCGACGAGCTCAACGCCAAAGACCGCCCAGCTAAAGGTAGTAAAGTGCTCGAAGCTGAGCTTGAAAGCGCTCCCGCTCAAGCCATTCAGCACAACGACAGCGAGCGCCCCACCAAGCAGCTGAGCGATCCAGTAGAATGGTACCAGCGCTGTCTTGAGCTTGCGCATTGTCCAGAGACCAAAGGTGACCGCTGGGTTGATATGTGCGCCAGATACTGCACCCACCGCCACAGCAATCACAAGCAGTGTGAGGCCAAGGTAGAGTGGTGCAAATTGAGTTGCAGCACCAATTGCGGCAATGGTGAGCATAAATGTACCAAGCAGCTCAGCAAAAATAATGTTGAGTAAGTTGCTCGGCAAAGCTGACTCGCGTCGCTTATGGACAACTGTCTTGGTGGCTGATGTGGTCGATGCAGCCTTTACGGTTGGTGCAGCCTGAGGCTGGGAGGCCGAGTCTTTCGCGGCCGATTTTTTGGTCGAAACGGCTTTTTTGGTAGCCATACGTCCCTCCTTCACTAGTTGATACTACGCCTTTAGTATATCACATCACCCTGTTCATCGGCGATATCAGATGTCGATCGTGCCAAATAATGCTATACTAAAGACATGGGACAATATATGAAACAAGACCAAACGCGCAGTGAGCTGCAAGAGCGTATTGCGGCCGATCTCCGCGCCAAAGCAGCTGCCAGCAGCCACACCGGTGATGGTGCCGCACCAGCAAGCGGCGACACCGGCGTCGAGCAATCCGAATATCTCAAAGGCACCAAGCAAACAACCACACTAGCTGGGGTATGGCTGGTCGTTGGTTTTCTTGCACTGCTTACCTTTGGCTTTTTTGTTGCACTAACTATCAATGGGCAGTAATAACGGAGTGGTAATATGACAGACCTTGACACTATCCAACAAAAGCTGCTTCTGGCGGTGAGCCAATCGACCACCCCGCGCGAAGTACTGCGCCACGAGGAATTGCGCGCACTGTATGGACATATCACATCACTCCCCCCAGCGGAGCGTGGGCCATTTGGCAAGCGTGTTAATGAGCTCAAGCAAGCTGTGCAAACTGCTATTGAGCGCCGTCTTGAGGAGCTCGAGACCGTCGAGCGCACACCGATTGACGTCACGGCGCCGATGGATATCAACACTACTATTCCACCATTACTACCAACAAACCAGGGGTCAATTCACCCCCTCATGCAAGAGATCGAGCGGATTGCTGATATCTTCTACCGCATGGGGTTTGCAGTAGAAGAGTCACGTGAGATCGATGATCAGTTCCATATGTTCGAGAGCTTGAACTTTCCCAAAGGCCACCCTGCCCGCGACGATTACGACACCTTTATGACCGTCGAGACAGACGCGCAGGGCGATCGCCTGATCGCGCCAGCTCACACCAGCACCATGCAAAACCGCGTCCTGACCACCTATCGCCACAATTTGGATGCGGGCGAAGCAATCGCCGCCATCGTACCCGACCGTGTCTTCCGTAATGAAGACCTGGATGCTCGGCACGAGCACACCTTCTACCAAGTGGAGGGTGTCTATGTAGCTAAGGGGGTCAACGTTGGCAATTTGATTGCAACCTTGCAGGAATTTTTGCAAAGCTACTACGGCAAGCAGCTTGATGTGCGGGTCAATCCCTTCTACTTCCCTTTCACCGAGCCAAGCTTTGAGTTTGCCCTGAGCTGCCCCTTCTGCGAAGGCAAAGACCCCAGCTGCAAAGTATGCAGCGGTGAAGGCTGGGTTGAGCTGATTGGCTGCGGCTTGATCCACCCCAATGTGCTGCGGGCAGCCAACATCGACCCCGATACCTATACCGGTTTTGCCTTTGGCTGCGGCATCGACCGCCTCGTGATGATGAAATACGGCATCGAGGATGTGCGGCATTTCGAGAGCGGCAAGTTGGATTTTTTGCGGCAGTTTTAGCCTCGTCTATTCGTTTTATAACCAAGGTTCACCATATGCATAATGATAATGAGCTTTTTACCATCGCCCAGGTGCTCCTCGAGCAGCGACACACACCACCAGTTCACACTGTGGCAGCAGCTTTGCGTAGCCAATCCGGCGAGGTGATCTCTGCAGTCAACATCGATCATTTTCTTGGCTTTGTCTGCGCCGAGACAGCTGCACTGGCAATCGCTATTAATCGAGGTATCTATGATTTCGATTCGGTCGTCGCAGTGCGTAAAAATGATGACACAGGAAAGATCGAAATTGTCGACATGTGTGGCAAATGCCGTCAGATCTTTCACGATTATACACCAGGTATTACTGTCTTGACTACGAGCGGCCCGCAGGCAATAGAGCATATCCTCCCTCACGCTTTTACCCGTCAACGTACAAAAATTCAACGAGTTATTAAGCGGTAGTTAATTATACCTTACTTATGGATCATTCGACACAAGCACTCTTATATAGCAACACCTACGCAAATCTCGCGACTGTCTCTCCGGATGGCCAGCCGTGGAATACGCCAGTGTTTTTTGCGTATGCAGATGGCGCAGTATATTGGTGGTCACCAATAGCTGCTCAGCACTCACAAAATATCGAACATAACCACCGTGTATTTATGACAATTTACAACTCAACCGCCCCAGAAGGTCATGGCGTTGGCTTATACTATTGCGGTGTCGCTCGTCAAGTAGTAGATAGCGAACTCACTGAAGCAATCGCCATCTATAACAGTAAGGCTCAGCAATTTCAGCTTACTCCTTCAGACTGCACGGGCGTAGCACCAACTCGTCTGTATACAATGCCCATCACCGAAGCTTGGACAAACAGCGAAGATTCGATCAATGGTTATTATATTGATACCCGCAAAAAAATTGTATTCAAGATATAAACCTTTCTCATAAAAAATACAAGGCATTTGCCCTGTATTTTCTATGGAGTACGCTAATCTACCGATTAATCGTCAACGGCCAACTCAGCTCGACACTCTTCAGCTTCTTCAGGCTGTTGAGTGGCGTCAGATCCTTCACCTCGGTGTTTTTGAGAGAAATAAAGGTGAGATTCTTTGCATGTTGAATGCCTTCGAGGTTCTTTATCTTCTCCCACGACTCTGCGCCATCACGTGCGCTGAGGTCGAGCGTGGTTAACTTCTCGAGATCTGAGGTAAGCATGGGCTGTGCATCACCGCGCTTTGTATGAGTCACTTGGGCGATGGCTTGGTTGAGTTTGTTGCGGAGACGCCAATCGGGCACGCTTACCACCGCGTCTTGTGGCTTATCAACAGCAGTCTTTTCTTGGTAGACTCGCACATAGTCGACCTGCATATCTTTTGCTTCCTTGTAATCGTCGGGGTTGGCTTTTTTGTATTTGTCCCGCTCGGCCTTATTATTCTTGTTTGGGATGTCTGGGTTATCAAGGCCGCCAACCTGATGATTCAAGCGGATAAAGAGCTTGTTGGCTGCCTTGGCAAAGGGCCAGTTTGCATCATCTGGCGCCACGCGGTGTACCATGCGCCCATCATAGTAGAATTCGATCGTCCCATCCTTCTTATTCAAGACGCCGTAGGTATGGAAGGTAGTTTGTGTATTGCCGACAATATTCCGATCGAGAACGTGCTGGTGTTGGTGTGAACGCTCTTTATTGCCCTGGGGTGGCTGCGTATGGACATTGGCCTGCAGCCAGCTTGAGTCGTAGCCACGCGACTCGAACACGTCGAGCTCACCACTAGTTGGCCAATTGAACTCTGTGCTTGTGAGCCAAAATGACGCCCAGCTTGCTCGAGCACCACTATTCTTGTTACCCTCTGGCAGCTTAATAGATGCCTCGTAATAGGTACCTGGTCCCCAGGCATGGGCAACGCTTTTGTCCTTCCAGTCGCTGAGGTAGTGCGAGTTGACCATCCCTGTGGAGAAGGCAGCATGACCGGCCTGGCATGGTTTGCCATTTTTATCATGCTGCGCGAGAAGATGGAGTTTGCCGTCGTACTGACGCACCATATCTGTCCGGAAGCGCCCTTCCATACCCGACACAAGGTCAAAGCAACCGGTCGGTACAGCCCATTTGGTTGTGTCGAGCGTATTACCATCAAATTCATCACCCCACACTTTTTTATAATGCGCCTGTACATCACGCGGCAGATGATCTGCTGCCGATGCCGGCTGCGCCATAGCGAAGTTCGTACCCATCACAGCGCATGCCATAGTGAGCCCAAGCGCCAAGCCAGCTTTTGCTTGTTTTGTTGCTCGTGTTGCCAACATATCCCCTCCTTATGTTCGTTAGCTGTTCTTATTTAATCACAGCTCGTCTACTTTGCCAAACACAAGACAATAACTTTATCCATATTTTTTGCAAGCGAGATAGTCTATTTTGATCATACACATCGATCTGCCAGAGGTCATTTTTTGCATAAAAAAGCAATATATGGCGTATGTATTATACTCTAAAATATGTTGTGGTTTTTGCTACGATTATTGCTACCTCTGTTTGACAAATCTCACACGAAGATTCAAAACAGCAATACTACCTACTCATCCCCACGCTGAGGCCGCTCGAGCAACTGCGGCTCGCTTTGGCGTTCGCCGCCAGCAATGCGCACGACGTCTTTGTCCATCTTGCCGAGCTCGCGATAGGTTGTGTTGTAGTGTCCAACCGTTGTGGCGAGGCTCTTGCCCATTTTGCCCAGCAATTCATCAAACTTCTTGATATGCGTCGCAAGCTGACCAACCCGTAGCTGAATATCCTTGGCCTGTTCTTCGATCTGGAGGCTACGCAGCCCCTGCAGCACTGTCTGCAAATATGCCAAGAAACTGGTTGGACTCACGATAATCACCCGTCGATCGCGAAAGGCATACTCAATAAGATCGCGGCTTGAGCCACCCTGCCCGACATTGTTGATAAGCAGATCATAATACAGTGACTCACTGGGGATAAACATAAAGGCAAAGTCCATTGTGTCCTCATTTGGGCGAATATATTTACTCGTTTCGTCGATGCGCTGCTTAAGGTCGAGCTTAACGCGGCTCAGCAGCTGCTGGCGCTCGTCTTTGCTCGTGGCATTGATCATCCGGTTGTAGTTCTCAAGGCTAAACTTGCTATCGATCGGTAGCACCCGCCCTTTATCAAGAAAGATCACCGCATCGACCGCTTCGCCATCGGCAAAGCGATATTGCATCTGATACTGGGCTGGTGGCAACACGTTCTCAAGCACACTCTGCAGATAGTACTCACCAAAGACACCGCGCTGCTTGGGATTTTGCAGAACGTTTTGCAGTGTCTTAAGCTCATCTGCGACATCGACGACGCGTCGATTAGTCTCATCTAGCTTGGTGAGGCGCTGCGTCACATCGGCTACTAGCTTGGCACTCTCGGAAAGCTGCTTCTGGACTGACGTTTGCATAGCAGCACCCGAGCGCTCGAGCTTATCCCCAACCGACTGCTGCATAGCGGCAATCGTCCGCGATAGCTCCGTTACATCGCTCTTGAGGAGCGCGACCGATTGCTGATCTTTGAGTTCATTAAGCTTTGCCAGCAGCAGACTCAGCACTGCCCCGCAGCCAACGAGGACAACAATAAGAATGATTCCAAGCACAAGAGAAAGTTCCATGTTTCTAGTATAACATTTCCTAGGGAGCAGCCACTCATGTTGTTTTATTGAGCGTGGCGTGTCAGCTGATCTCGTGGATGTGTCTTTTTAGCGTACAAGGAAATATTGCTATTTTCGAGAATTTTGACACTTATACCGCACAATAAGAAGTGCGCGTATGATGCTTGTATAATCTAAGCCGCTCTCGCCTGTTGTTCGGTTCACGTGTAAAAACCAGTGTCGTAATGGGTTTCAGCTTTAGCACTAGAAGACTAATATTCTCAGAAGGAATTGACCTTTATCGTGTTTCGTCAAAGGAAGCGACGTGAGAGTTGGCTAGAACTTGAAATTCAGACAAGGGAGCTGCGTAAAAGAGGGAGAATGGAAATCACTTCATTTGAGCATGGCAAATAATCATCAAGCAAATTACTGTGGAGTTTGGAGATACTTACAGTGTCGCAAGATATATCAATACAATGATCGCTACCATTACACCAAGTGTGACTGCTAGGTTGCGCAGACGCGAGATCCACGAAAACACGCCAATGCTCAGTGCCATCAAAATCGTAATAACTGGCACTACGACATACCATGACGACGCTGCCAACCACGTGAGCACTGGCCAGAGACCCACTGCCGTCGCAAGCATAACGAGAGCGGGACGATACACCCGGCGCTGCACCAAAAATATAAGCCCGACGATCACTGCCACAACCATTGCGCTCAAGACTGTATAGAATGTGGGTGTACCACAGCTTGCTGGATTGGCACTACCAAGGCCACAAACCGCACCAAACACCCCAAGGTTGGCAACGAGCAGCAACACTGCGCTCGCCACTACGCCAGTAATGGCCGCACCTATCATAATCTGTCCCATATCTGGCCACGATAAGTTCACAAAATGCTCGGTGTCTTCGGATGTATCGAGCACACCACCCTGAGCAAAGGGGTTGTCGATTGCTCGGCTGTGGTCGAGCCCATCGTCAAGCACCGTCTTGGTGATGGTCGCCGTCTTGGCAGTTTTTGCTTTTTTAGCTTGGCGCGCTGCTTCCGCCACCTCATCTGGGTCAGCGGTGCGTGCGTATATCTGTTCGTCCATATTATCTAGCTCCAATTCCTTACTGGGAGCTATTATATTATGTTTTTGCCGATTTTGCTAGTCTGCGCCAGAATTTTTTGTGATGTGGCACGTACCATACAGCACCCAGCAGTGCAATGGCCACCCCACCAGCAACATCAAGCGGTGTATGTACCAGTGCTGCCACGCGGCCAAGGCACACCAGTACTGTCATAACGAACAGCGCGAGGGAGAGCAGCCGCCGGCGCGTCACATACCATACTGCCAGGGTAAGGAACATCGCAAAGAGTGCGTGATCGGACGGAAAGCCGGGATTATTGAGATAGAGCGCACCCGGGTCGGTGCCGAGCTTTTCAAATGGCCGGAGCGTCTCGGGTTGCCAGAGCGCACCAATAACTTTCGCACACCAATAGGACGTCAGGCCTGCCATAAATACGCGCGTGTAACGTTGGTAGCGTTGGGCTTGAGGTGCACGAAAAAACAGTGCAAAAAGAGCTACAGCGACAATCGGGATCATAAGCCCGTCAGCAACCAAGCGAACAATGGCATTCATACCCCTATTATACCACTGCTCGGGGTTTTGTGTGATGGATTTAATCCACATCTAAGATTACTTTTGTATCTGTCGAGCAGGCTGCTGATTTGCTTTCGGGATATCAATCAACTCCCCAACCGCATTGATGATCTGCTGGATGACTGTTGGCTTGGTCGATTGTTCCATCTTCAGGCGCGCTGGTGGAGCTTTGATAACGTTAGCTGGCGGCATGGTGATCGTATTAGCTGGGGGTCTTTGTACTTCAGGAGGTTGCTGTGCTTTTGGCTTGATTTGCTCCTTCTTCTTGACATTGGCAATCACAACATTGATACGGTCGTCATCAAGGACTTTTTTGTATGACACCTCTGCGCCGTCGCCACCTGTATATTCTCCACCAGCTTGCTGAGCAATTTGGTTTGGATTGCAGGCTTCGGGATTCTTAACACTGCAGATGCGGGCAAGTGGGCATGCATTACAGGCCGCTTGACCAATCCGCTCCTGCGCAATTCGCCGCGCATTTTCTTGCCAGGCTGCAATTTCCTCCGGCGAGCGCTTGGTTGGTGTTTTGGCAAGCTGCTCACTCATTCGAAAAACACCTCTGTTGCAATACATTTACTCGCAATACCCCGCGCAGTGAGTCCCTGCCACATCGCTCGCGTAAATGCAACTGAACCGCACACTAGGTAGTGTGCCGCTGGGTTGATACACATATCGAGGTCAATTCGCCCCTGGCGTATCTTAGGCGGGACTGTTGCTTGACGTGTCACGAAGTGGTGAAGCGACAGCTGCGGGTAGCGCACCTCATATGCAGCAAGGTCAGCCGCAAAGACGATATCGTCGACAGTCCGATTGCTATACATGAGCTGAATATTCCGATGCGGATCACGCGCGTATTCGCTCTTGATAATGCTCCACACCGGACTAATACCGACTCCAGCTGTAATCCCCACAAGTGGGCGATCTGTCAATGGATTAAAGTATCCATACGCCGCCGAAAACGTTAGTTGGTCACCCACCTGCCGGCTGCATAGGTAGTGGGAATACTCACCGCCAATATCCTTCACGGTAATGCTCAGATGTGTTTCGCCGGGCCAACTCGATAGGCTATATGCCTTACCCTCAGGCGTGCGCGACTCTGGCTTGATAACGGTAATGTATTGTCCGGCGGTATAGCGAAATGGTGCGTCGCCTTTGGCATCAAAAACCAACGTCGTCACATCACGTGTGTGCTGAATCACTTGCTGGATTGTCCCTGTATAGTACTGCATCAGTGCACCACGCATTCTGTTACATAGCGTTGCATAATGTGCTGAGCCTGGGCCATCTCCTCGTCGGTAAAGCTCGTTTCATCGCAAAAGCGGCTACTCACCAGCGTATCGCTTGCAATAAAATGCTGCAGGGCAAAGCGCTGTGCGCCTTGCACCATCTGTCCGACCGCATCGAAGTCTGCTGGCTCAAGCTGCCCCCGCACAATCGTCGTGCGAAACTCGTGATCGACCCGGCTTCGGATGAGGTCGATGCTTTCCATAATCGCATCAGTGTCAATTGGCCGCGCGGCAATTTCTACGTACTTCTCCAGTGGCCCCTTAATATCCATTGCTACAAAGTCGAGTAGTTGCTCATCCAACATCTGGCGCAGCATCGGCGGGTGAGTCCCATTGGTATCGAGCTTGACGAGGAAGCCGAGCTGCTTGATAGCCCGAATGAAGTCAGGTAAATCCTCACTCATCGTCGGTTCGCCACCACTGATCGCGACACCATCAAGCAAGCCAACCCGCCGCGCAAGAAAATCAAGAATCTCCGCCTCAGGGATACAGCCAATATACTGCTCAGGTAAGACGAGTTCTGGATTATGGCAGTAACCGCAGCGCATATTGCAGCCAATCAAGAAGACTGCCGCACAGGTGTGACCTGGGTAGTCGACTGTGCTAAACTTTTGGATACCACCGATCTGAACCATCACCGTCCTCCCTTCTTCCTAATTATTTAAGCATCGATTGTATCGGCTGCTTTGTCGTAGTGGTAGCGCAGCGCAAACTCTGCTTGCTTGCCCTTATTCCACTGCTGCACCGGCCGCAAATAACCCACCACCCGCGAATATACCTCACACGGCTCCTGGCACTGCGGACACGCCTCATGTTCCCCACGCAGGTAGCCATGATTCTTGCAGACACTAAAGCTCGGACTGATCGTAAAGTATGGCAAACGATAATTGTGGCAGATCGTTCGCACGAGCCCTTTGAGTGTTGTAGGGTCATCCATTCGCTCACCGAGGAAAAAGTGGATAACGGTGCCGCCAGTATATTTGGTCTGCAGTTCGTCTTGGAGGTCAAGTAGCTCGAAGAGGTCGTCGGTGTAATTGACCGGCAAGTGAGTACTGTTGGTGTAGAACGGCGCTGGCACCGCCTTGCCAATACCGTTGGCAAAATGCGCTGTTTCTGGGTAGTCGCGCTGGTCGATCTGCGCCAGGCGGTAGGTCGTGCCCTCAGCTGGCGTTGCCTCAAGATTATAGTTATTGCCAGTTTCTTCTTGGAATTTCACAAGCGTCTCGCGCATTAGATCGAGCGTCCGCTCAGCAAATTCCCGCCCCGCAGCCTGACCAATATCCGAACCAAGGAGATTAAGCGCTGCCTCGTTCATGCCAATCAAGCCAATTGTTGAGAAATGATTCTTCCAGTATTCACCAAAGCGCCGCTTGATATCGCGCAGATAGAACTTGGTATAGGGGTAGAGGTTGGCATCAGTCAGGCGCTCGAGTGTTTTGCGCTTAACTTCGAGACTATCGCGCGCTTGCTCCATCAGGTGGACGAGACCAGCCCGAAACGCTGCTTCGTCACTCGACTTTAGTGCCAGGCGAGGCAGGTTAATCGTCACCACACCAACTGACCCCGTCATTGGGTTGCTCCCAAACAGGCCACCACCACGATACTCCAATTGACGATTATCAATCCTCAGGCGGCAGCACATACTACGCGCGTCTTCTGGGCTCATATCACTATTCACAAAGTTGCTAAAGTATGGAATGCCGTATTTTGCACTGGCTTCCCACAGGTTGTCAATCACAGGATTACCCCAGTCGAAATCAGCCGTAATATTATACGTCGGAATCGGAAAAGTAAAGACTCGTCCGTTGGCATCACCCTCCGTCATCACCTCAAGCAGTGCCCGATTGAAGGTATTCATCTCATCCTGGTAGTCGCCGTAGTTGCTCTCTTGCATCTCTCCGCCAATGATCACAGGTGTGCCTGCCATATGCTGAGGACATTCGAGGTCAAGCGTGATGTTCGTAAACGGCGTCTGAAAGCCAACACGCGTCGGCACATTGACATTAAAGATGAATTCTTGCAGTGTCTGCTTCACCTCATCGTACGTTAGTCCATCTGCCCGAATAAATGGTGCGAGCAAGGTGTCGAAGTTGCTAAAGGCTTGAGCACCAGCTGCCTCGCCCTGCAGTGTGTAGAAGTAGTTCACGACCTGGCCGAGTGCCGTGCGAAAATGTCGGGCTGGCTTACACGAAATCTTGTTTGGCACACCAGTGAAACCCTGCCGGAGCAGATCCATTAAGTCCCAGCCCACACAATACACACTCACAAGGTTAAGATCGTGAATATGGAGGTCACCGGACCGATGAAGACGACCAATCTCTGGGCTGTAGATTTTGTTTAGCCAGTAGGTTTTGCTCACCTCACTTGAGATATAGTTGTTGAGCCCCTGGAGGCTGTAACCCATGTTGGAATTCTCATTAACCCGCCAGTCAAGCTTGAGCAAATATTGGTCAATCAGGTCAACATGTGCACTAGCAGCAATCTCGCGCAGCTTTTGATGCTGATCGCGATAAATAATGTACGCCTTGGCGGTCTTTTTATATGGCGAGCGAAGCAAGGTGTCCTCTACCGCATCCTGCATTTGCTCCACGGTGAGTGTATCATCCGCTATAGTCTGCTGCGCCTGGGCAATCGCCGCCTGAGCTAACTGATAAGCCTCTTCCTCAGCAAACTCACCCGTCTCCAGACCAGCTCGTTCGATTGCTGCCATAATTTTTGTGTCGTCAAATGCCACGATGCGCCCATCGCGTTTGGTAATTGTGTGATACATATCCCTCCCTTTACTTGCCACGGCAGCACGCGCGCCACGGCATGAGTGTCTATCCTTGTTTTTTATGATTGTGCAAGCATCGGTTACTAGTGTCATAGACACCATATATAGCGCTTACTTTGCACTATACTACTCTATATACTGTGGGTCAAGCGTGATATTCACAACGGGTATACTGGCACGACCTCTGTTATACGAAGCATGTGACTGTGGTCAGAGCAATTTGTTGTTATTTTTATCCAGCAGCTACATGCCGGCATCACTAATCACTTAGTCGATCAACTACTAGGTGCAGACCTCTGGGCAGGCCACGCTACGCGCTATTGATCCACCTTTGCAAGCATGGTACAATACAGGGGTGCCACGCGATGATGGGCCGTCGCCAAGTGGTAAGGCACCAGGTTTTGGTCCTGGCATTCGGGGGTTCGAATCCCTCCGGCCCAGCCAAGCTATCATTGTTACCAGCCTTTTGTCGGCTGGTAATTTGTTTTTATCACGACTTTATTTGTGATGTCTGTTCGATCACGCCCTCACTCGGGTTTTGCCTATTTTGAATATTAGCTCTTCAAGTTTTTATTTTTCTGACAGATCAAAGTTGATCGGACTGCGATATTTCGACCCAGCACTGAAATCTAATACTCTCGAAAAGCACCGACTACAGTGGTGCTCCTCGGGGGTGTAGAGGAGATGCGATAATTAATAGCTAATAGCGAATTTTTACTATTTAGGCACTCTAGGCTGATCGTTCATCAATCACGAGTGGATTTTTGAGCCATTTGCTTCGCGCACCACAAGCACCACTGCTACGCCAAGTAAGCCCGTGAACGCTACCGTCCACCAACCATTGAGTAGTGGCAAGGTCGCCCCAAAGAGGCCCGATTCGCTCATTGGCACAGCGAGAAAACACCACAGCGCTACACCAAACCACACTGCGCTCACGACAAGCAAACATGCCTGCGAAATACGGCATGACCCTCGCGACATATCCATCGAAAGCAAAAACGGCAAACTACCGAGCTCAAGCAGCGGCAATACGCCAGCCAAGAGAGCAGCTACCACTCCCCCGCCAGCCACATGCCACCCACTGGTGATATCAGCAAACTTCTCAAAGGTAAAGAGCTGCGTGATGATCAAGAACGTCACGACGATGCCAAGCGCAAGACGCCGCCAATACGCAGGATCGCGCCGTAAATGCTCTGGAAAAATCGCCTGAAATAACCTAAGCCAAAAATGAATCATACGCTGCTTCATAGCCTTATCATATCAGATATTACCCTGTTTTACACGTATTTCCTTGCACATCTGCCGTATCTTCGCTACTATAGAGGGAGCGAACGTTACAAACATAAACATTTTTATACATACTTGTATCAGTCGCTCTCCGATATATCCACCACAACAGAACGCCCGAGTGTTTATGGCATACTCGGGTGTTTCTTTTGTATAGACAGGGCTAGTCATCTACTGGGAGCGAATGCTCTGCACGCCAAGCCGCAATGTTGCCGTGGTGGCCGCTGAGCAATACCTCTGGTACCGCCATCCCCTGCCACGCCTCTGGACGCGTGTATTGCGGAAACTCCAGTGTCTGACCATCACTAAAGCTCTCAATCGCTGCGCTCATCTCACCACCAAGGACGCCAGGGATCAGTCGCACAATCGAGTCGATAATCGTCATCGCGGGCAGCTCACCACCAGTCAGGACATAGTCACCCACTCGGAGCGCTTGGTCAACCACCTGCATAATTCGCTCGTCGTACCCCTCGTAGCGCCCACAGATGAATATGTAACCATGGTCGGTCTGGCTATACTGCTGCGCAAGCGCCTGGTGCCAACGCTGGCCCCGCGGCGTCATGATGAGTACTTTGGCAGTTGGGTCGCGCTCTTTGGCGTGCCGCACTGCCCGCCAGAGTGGCTCAACACGCAATAGCATACCATCGCCACCGCCATATGGTGTGTCGTCGACCGTTCGGCGTGGGCCAAGCCCAAATTGGCGCAGATTAATCGTCGTCAGCTCCGCTAAACCTTGCTGCTGCGCCTTCCACAGCATTGAAGCCTCAAACACGCCAGAAAACATCTCCGGAAACAGGCTAATCACTTGGAATTTTTTCATCTCTCCTAGTGTAGCAAATTACCGCAGCAGCGTCTAACAGATACTGCGAGGGATTCAGGTATTTACGCTTATGTTTTTTATTTGTTATACTGGTTATGCTATGGATCTTGGATCGGAGACAGACAACACGACCGCGCAGCGTCTCGAACTATCGAGCCGGCGTACAACCATCACGCCGCTCAACGAGAATATTACACTCGAGCAGTTCGACGGTGAAGCAGCGGTGGCTCGGCACCTTGTGGAGCCAGCGATTGCCAATATCTCGATTGATACCGAAGCCACCCGCCACGATCCGCGCCATACTCACGGCTACAATCCACCAAGGTACCAACCCCATTATGGTCTACTGATTGTGATCATCGGCATCTTACTTTTGCTTATTGCTGGCATTGCTGGCTTAACGAATATCTTGAGCCGGTTACGGTAGTATATGAGAACCTTTTTGGCGTCACTCGCTACTTCATCCGGATAGCATATAAAACTCGTTGTTATATAAGCTCATATAGCTATCACTTTAGCCTCTGCTGCACTATACATTCACCCAACAAAAAAACTGCCTCCACAGCAGTTTTCTTGCACAAATAAGGCTCTCAAACCTTGTTGGTTTGCTCGCAAAGAGCTTTTATTTTTTCTCGCAGTTCGTTTCTGAACTGATCGTATTATATATCAAGGTCATCGAGTTCTGCAAGCTCTTGGCGAGACTTTTTTGCAAAATCCGATTCGCTCTCATCGTCGTTATCCACTGTATCAGTGGTTAAGTTATCCACAGACTGGGATGCTGCGGTGTGTGGCTCATCATTATTCACCACCTTAAGGTTGTAGCGAGCACTGTTCTTTGTGCCAAGCGCGCGCAGCAAGGTACGTAAACTCTGCGCCGTACTGCCCCGCCGGCCAATCACACGGCCGAGATCTTCCGGGTTGACGGTGAGTGTCAGTAAAACACCCTTCTCGTCGATCACCCGATCGACCACCACGTCGTCTGGATGTTCCACCAGCGACTTTACGACATATTCGACAAACTGTTGATCAATTGTCGCCATAGCTTTCTTCTTTCCCTCCTTATGCTGTCATTCAGATTTATTGTGATTGTGCTTTCATTGTAGCATACCGGCTGGATTCTACCAAAATACGACGCATGGCTAGGGTGCTGAGTCGTCTGATCCTTCTACTAGTCTTGTTCTGGAGCACGCGCAAGATATTACTGATGATCACAAAACTGCTCCACGATACGCGGAGCAGTTGGTGTACTTGTAGTAAGAGAATCCGCTCTAGGCTTCTGCTTCTTCCTGAGGTTGGTGCTTACGCAACTTCTCTGGGTTGCGAACTGCCTTGTGCTTGTCGCCAGCAGGCTGCTTAACCCACTTTGGCAGCGATACACCAGCAGCAGCCAGTAGTTTGACTACTCGTGGTGTCGGCTGGGCACCATTATCAAGATACTTTTGGGCAAGCTCGGTATTGATATGAGCCTCTTTGGTGTGTGGGTTGTAGTTGCCAACATAGGCCACTACACGGCCGCTTGATGGGTGGCGCTGAGCCTCTTGTACGGCGAGCCGGTACACTGGGTAGGCTTTGCGGCCAAGACGTTGCAAACGAATTGCGAGCATAAATAAAACTTCCTTTTCTTGACTTATATTTGCGTTAGTTCGTTCTGTACAAGTCTACACTGTTTGGCTGGCGATGTCAATTTGTTACTCGTCTGTAGGTCAAAACTTGTCTGAGCTCTTGGCTGACTCTTCTGTCTTCTCTGTTTGAGTCTCTTGCTGCTGGTAGGCTGCCAGGGCGGCGCGAGCGGCCTTTTGCTGGGCAGTTTGCTTGCTGGGGCCAGTGCCGCGGCCCATCAGCCGATCATTGACAAAGACACCAAGCGTGAAGGTTTTGTCGTGGTCAGGGCCATCCTCTGCCAAGACACGGTACACTGGTGTAGCACTGTCGATCCGTTGGCTCACCTCTTGTAAATGACTCTTGGGGTCGCGCCACGAACCATCGGCTAGGATGGCATCAAGCTTGCTAATGGTATGCTTGGCAATAAACTCAGCTGCCGCCTCGTAGCCTCGCTCCAGGTAGATTGAGCCAATCACAGCTTCATACGCATTAGCCAGAATCTGTCGGTGCGCTCGCTTGCTCCCATGCTTCTCACCTCGGCTCATCCGGATGAGCGAACCATAGCCGAGCGCTTCGCCCGAGTCGGCATTGCTCTCTGTATTGACCAGCGCTGCGCGCCAGCTCGTCAAGATGCCCTCTGGCTCGGTGTAGTGTTGGTAGAGATAGTCGGTCACCGCAAGCTCTAGCACGGCATCGCCCAAGAACTCGAGGCGCTCGTTGTGCTCAGTAACGGATTTTTTGTGCTCATTGACATAGCTGCGGTGGGTGAGTGCGGTGACTAAGAGCTGAATATCGCGATATTCAAACCCGAGCGCTTGCTGTGCCCACGCTTGATACGGGCCAGTTGGCATGCCAGACATAGTGACTCCTTTCGTTTCTGTCGTTATAGACGCTCCTCTCGGATGCGTTTCTTGGCTTTGAGCATAAGCTTGGCAATATCTTCGTACTCGATGAGGTCAAGTGCCTTGCTAAAGGGAAACCACTTGATGCCATTCATCCATTCTTCTTTTTGAATCTCGTTACCACTGGTGCGGACGCGGGCAAGATAAATCTGCGTCGTCATCAAGACAAGCTTTTCCATTCGGCGATAGCGAAAGTGAATCTTGCCCAGCCAGCCCAGCATATCAAGGTCGTGCAGCCCAGCTTCTTCGCCGATCTCACGGCGAGCTGTCTGCACTGCAGTCTCCCCTTTCTCAATATGCCCTTTGGGGATCGTCCAGCGATCCTTAGCATCCTGAATTAGGAGGATTTCAAGTTTGTTGTCGCTATTGTAGCGGAATACAATGCCGCCAGCCGTCGGTTCACGAACAATTTCCTGAATAGACGGCTTGCGACGGCCAAAATATTTTTTAAACCGATTGAAGTGTCGGTCAAAGTGTGACGGTGTTGGCATCGTCTGGTGTCTCCCCAGGCAAGTTGCGATAGGCGGTGCCGAGTACACCGTTGATAAACTTGCTTGAATTATCCGAACCAAACGCTTTGGCAAGCTCCACTGCTTCGTTAATCGCCACCTTGGGCGGAACAGTTGCGCGGCAGTGCAGCAACTCGTAGAGGCCAAGTCGCAAGATATTGCGGTCGACACGAGCAATCTGATCAAGCGGCCACTCTGGCGCAATTGGTTGTAAGTGAGCGTCAAGCGCGGCCTGCGTCTCGATCACCCCAGCAACGAGCGTATCGACAAAGGCTCGATCGCCAATGATCGACTCATAACGCTCAAGATTGCGCGCCAAAATTTCTTGTGGCACGGCCTGCGGATCATTCGCCTGCTGGCGGAATTCATATTCGTACAATGTTTGGAGTGCAACTATACGCCCAAGATGACGGTTCGAAGCCATTTGGTTGGTTCTTTCTTTTGTTAAAATTCTTTGCTATCGACGAAAAGCTAGCGAGCCGCCTTGGCAGCGCCAGTCTCGCGCTTGGTTGTCTTGACCTTAACTGGTGAGGTCTTATTAACCATGCGAGCTAGCTTGAGGCGTAGGTGGCTGCGACGCAGACCAGTTTTGCGTGGGCTACTCTGTTTTTTTGGTTGAGCCATAGTAAAAATCTCCTTCTCTTTAGGCTGACGTAAAACTTGTAGCTATTATACGCTAAAAGCACAAAATTCTCTAGTGTTTGCGCCGTTTTGTATAGAAAAATATATTTATGGCCAATTGCCAAGCGGGCTATTGCGCTCTCCTACCCCATCCAGAGCACGCTCGCTAAGACGTCTAGGTTATGGTTTTAATATGACAGATATATGTCATATATTGTATGATATGGTACATACTATTAATCTCAGCAAGGAGCACCTATGGCGATAAAAATAGATGGAGATATTAATCAGTATATCAAACTGGTCGGAAGAAGCGACGAATCAGTTAAGACTGAAGTGCAACACATCATCGATGAGTTGGGCTGCACTCCTATTATCCAAGAAATTGATGAGGAATTTCTTGCATGCGATGAAACGAAAACAAATTGGTTGCTACGTGACTCTGGAGTGGACTTTGCGTGGGAGAACGATCGACTGGAAGCAATTTTTTTGTACACGCAGCATCTATACGCCGAATACTCTGTTTATTCAGGCTCTTTGTTTAGTCAATTTTCTAACACCGCGACACGCGACGACATAGTGCAGTGTCTCGGAAAACCAGAAGGTCAGGGAAAATGGAATCAGTCCTGGATTCGCTATAATAATCCGAACGGAACTTGGACAAATTTTGAGTTTGATGATGATCTTCGGTTGCGAATGGTGACAATTTGCACGCCCGTAGTTTAAACGTAAGAAAACTAATCCACCAGCACAATTACATCACTGCAGACAGATCCGTAGATACCTACAAAGTACGAGACCGTGGTCGCACAACCCAAAACAGGGCGCTGACGCCCTGTTTTTGTTACGACAAGATTAATTAGTAAAGGTGACTATTTCTAGACAACGATACTGACGAGCTTACGTTTAACATAAATAACCTTCTTGGGCGGCCCAGTGAGGTATTTTGCGACGCGGTCGTCTGCCAGGGCTTGGGCAGTGATGTCGGCTTCGCTGGCGTCTGGCGTGGTAGTGAGCTTGGCGCGGACTTTGCCATTGACTTGCACGACGATGGTTATCGTATCGCGGACAATCTTTGCTTCATCCCACTCTGGCCAGGCTGCAAAATCGAGCTGGTCACCATAGCCAAGCTGCTGCCATAGCTCAGCGGCCATGTGCGGCGCAAAGGGCTGCACCAACTGGATCAGTGTCTTGAGCGCTGGCTGCCACTGCTCAGTAAAGCCAGATGTCTTGAGCTTGTAGAGGTCATTAACGCACTCCATGAGCGCCGCAATGGCCGTGTTGAAGCTCAGGCGGTAGATATCACTTGTAACCTTTTTCGTTGTGGCGTGGATGATCGACTCAAGCTGTGCGACGTCGACCTGCCCAGGCGCTCCACCCTGCTGCTGCCAATCATCAAACTCTTGCACCAATGTCCAGAGGCGATTCAAGAAGCGATAGACGCCAGCAATTCCTCGGCTACTCCAGCTCGAGTTCTCGTCGATCGGCCCGAGGAAGAGCTCGAATGTGCGCAGCGCATCTGCCCCATACCCCGCATCGATCACCTCCAGCGGATCGACGACATTGCCAAGGCTCTTGCTCATCTTGCGGCCATCCTCAGCTTGAATGAGGCCATGGTAGACGAGCTTCCGCACTGGTTCGGCAAAGCTTGTGAGGCCAAGATCACGGAAGACGTGCGTCCAGAAACGCACATAAAGTAAGTGAGCCGTCGCATGGTCACCACCAACATACATATCAAGCGGTGCCCAGTGGTTAGCCAGCGCTGGGCCCCAGGCCTGTATAGCATTGTGTGGATCAGTGTAGCGCAGAAGATACCAGCTACTGCAAGCATAGCCATCCATCGTGTCGGTTTCGCGCTGAGCTGGGCCGCCACAGGTCGGGCAGGTTGTCGCCACCCATTCTTCTTGGGCAGCAAGGACGGATTTGCCATCACCACGCGGCTGGAAGTCTTGCACTACTGGCAAGACAACAGGTAGATCTGCCGCTGGCACTGGCACAGCACCATGCTCGGGGCAGTGGATAATCGGGATGGGTGCACCCCAGTAGCGTTGACGACTAATCAGCCAGTCACGCATCTTGTAGGTTACCTTGGCGTGGCCACGGCCTTCCTGTTCGAGCCAGGCCACGATCTGTTCACGAGCATCCTCGCTGCGCATACCATCAAATGCGCCAGAATTAACAAGCACGCCTTCGCCATGATAGCACTGGTCGGTGTCTGGATCATCGTCGGGCCGCTCAATGACGGTGACGATGGGCAACTCGTATTTCTCGGCAAAGGCGGCATCGCGCTCATCATGAGCCGGGACAGCCATCACTGCACCAGTGCCATAGCCACCAAGGACATAATCGGCCACCCAGATGGGTATTCGGTCGCCCGTCGCTGGATTTATGGCATAACTTCCAGTAAAGACTCCTGTCTTATCCTTCGTATCATTAGTGCGCTCAATCTCCGATTTTTTGACTGCCTCGGCAATATAGGCCAAGACTGTCTCTTGGGCATCACCGCGCGCGAGATGCTGCGCGAGAGGATGTTCGGGCGCCAGCACCAAGAAGGTCGCACCAAAGAGCGTATCGGGGCGCGTCGAAAAGACGGTGATATCGGCGGCGTCACTCTCCGTAGCTGCCACGGGCTTATCAAGGGAGAAGCGGATCTCTGCTCCCTCGCTGCGGCCAATCCAGTTGGTCTGAGCTTGCTTAATCTTATCTGGCCAGTCAAGTGCGGGGATGTCGGCTAGGAGCTGGTCAGCATACTCAGTAATCTTGAAGAACCATTGCTTCATTGGCTTCTTCACCACCACTTCTTCACAGCGCCAGCACCGACCATTAATCACCTGCTCATTTGCCAGCACGGTCTTGTCTTTCGGGCACCACCACTGGAGTGAGTCCTTTTGGTATGCCAGGCCCCGCTCAAAGAGCTGCGTAAAGATCCACTGCGTCCAGCGATAATACTTTGGGTCGCTCGTGTTGATCTCACGGCTCCAATCGATACTAGCGCCAACCCGGCGAAGCTGAGTAGTAAAGTTAGCAATATTGGTCGCGGTCGTCTCTTGTGGCGTTTTGCCTGTCTTGATGGCGTAATTCTCTGCAGGGAGGCCAAAGCTATCCCAGCCCATTGGGTAGAGCACCTCGTGGCCCAGGCTGCGCCGGAAGCGCGCCACTGCATCGACAATGGAATGCTCCATAAAGTGCCCTGCGTGCATCCCTGCTCCGCTTGGATATGGGAACATGCCGGTCACATAATACTTTGGTTTGGGAGAGGCGTCATCCGCCTTGTAGCGCTGGTCTTCTGCCCAGTGCTGCTGCCATTTTGGCTCGATTTCTGCAGGATTGTATCGTTTCATGTCTTTCATATTCTACCATAGTGGGCGAGGGCAAAGACAACCCCGCTTCTTTTCTCGAAAGCGGGGTTGGATTTATGTGCGGCGTTTTGTTTACGCTTCGCCGGTGCTTGTTGATGATGTATCGCTGTCGTTATCTTTACTGGTGCTACTGCCTCGCATGAGCTCACTATACGGGATGCTCTCGCTTGGCTTGCGCAAGTCAACCTTTGTATCGTTGACGTTGATCGTCACTGGCTGCTGAGACGACTGGCTGGTCGGCTTCATGACGATGCGCTTCACATCGTGCGAGAACGGCGACACCCAGAGTTCAAGATCCGTCTGGCTCAAGTCTGGCCCTGAGATAGCAGAACGCCGCTCGGTCTTGATGGTCCGGCCATTTTGGCGTGTTGTCACACGGGTTGATGTCGCATCACTGCAGCGGCGGAGCAGCTCCCCAACACGGGTGTTGCCAAGGTCGCGGCTCAGCGAACGAGCTTCGTGGCTCGACGGGCTCGCTACCGTGACCTTGTAGCCCACTGCACCGTTATCGAGCGCTGGCTTATTGAGTTTCTCTACTGTAAAGACATCGCCATGCTTGCGAAGTACTGCGGCAATCTCATTGCGAGCCTTAGCGTCGTACATGGCATTAATTGCGTCTGTACATTGCTGAGTCGTCGTACGATTTGAGCTCATTTTGAGCATCTCATCTTGCGTCATCTTGACCCATTTGCCATCGATTTTTTCGATAATAGGCAGTGCTTGCTTGGCATACTGCTCGCGCATCTTACTCCGCGCAGTATCTTTCTCCTCATCGGTCATGCTAGAAGTACTGTAGCGCTTCATTGCCTGATCGACCATGGTATCAATATATTTTTCGTATATTTTTTTGATGCCATTGACGCGGAAGTAGGTTGCCTCGCGATCCATATAGATATCAGCCTTGACGGTCATCTCACCAACCTGAGGGATGTCCATCGTTACCTCACCATTACCACCAGCAACTTGGTTAGCGTATTGCAGATTCACTCTGTAAGTGGTCTTCGATGGGCCTGAAGTGTTAGTACTGCTTGGTGTAACATCACCGCCCATACTATACGACGCTTGCTGTGCAGTGACTAGATTTGCCACGCCGTCTGTGACTACCTTGTGTGGGTTCTGATACCAGAAGAAGTACAATAGCACACCAGCAATAAGCGCTAGCAAAGCTACACCACCACCGACGAGGCCAAGAATAAGCCCAAGATGAGACTTCTTGGCTGGCTGAGCGCTCAAAGCTCCTGGAGTCATGTGTGGTTGATATTGAGGCTGGGGCTGAGCTGGCTGCATGGCCGGAGTAGCTGGCTGCTCTGGCGTCGGCTGAGTAGCCGGCTCAGCTACTGGAGCTGGCTCTGCAGCTGGAGCTGCTGGTTCATTAGCCTTGGCCGGGGTTTGTCCTGGCTCATTTTTTGGCGACGTCTTGCGCGTTGTGCTGCGCTTGGTTGCCTTTGGTTTTTTCTCTGTTGGCATAATAGTTCTCCGCTTAATGGACTAATCTCATAATTAAGAATATACCATAAATCGCGTATCAGCGCTACTGGCTTGGCTCATCAAAGAAGTTCTCGTACTCCGAAAAATACGGTGCTTTGATGGCCTGCCAAGCGAGTGATTGACGCACCAGCTCGGTATCTTCGCTCAAGACACAGAGGATCTTAACGGCTTCCTCAAGGAATATCCCACCTTGCGATCCCTTGGCAAGAATCACTGCCCCAGGCCGTGCCACCGAACGGACGAACTGCCCTGCCTCGATCGCATTGCGACATACCTTCACCTGGCAGCCACGCCGGCGGGCAGCGGGCGCAAGGTACTTCTCTGTCTCGCCGCCAACCGTCACCACCCAATCAAGCAAATGTGAGTCGCAGGCCATGCCCAGCTTCTCGTGCTCGGCCTGACTCGAGGCACCGAGCTCATTCATATCACCAAGGATGGCGATCCGCTGCGGTGCCTGTGCAAAGCTATAGAGCGTCTGCAAAGCAGCCAGCGCGGCAGCTGGGCTGGAGTTGTATGTATCGTCGATAATTGTTGTATCGCCAAGGCCTAGCAGCGGGTTCATCCGCCCGGGGACAGGCTTGATCAGTGCAAGACCCTTCACTACTTCATCTGGTGTACAGCCATAAAGCAAGGCCGCCGCGACGGCACCAACGATCGGCCGTAGGCTGTGCTCGCCTACTACATTAATGGCCGCCGCGAATGGCTGAGCAATGTTTGGTGGAGCAATAATCCCCCCACGATAGCCCACCTCAGCATCAAAGTTCTGCTGTTCGAAGCGATACTCAGCGAGGCCAGTTGTGCCATACGTACTAAAGTGTGGAGTAGCGATCAGATCGGCAAAGCGCCCCTCAATGTCATCACGGTTAATCAGCACTCGGCGCGCATACTGCGTCACGGAGAGCTCCTCTTGTGCGACCGCCTCAATTGAGCCAAAGAACTCCATATGCTCTGGCGTTACTGCCGTCACTAAGGCAAGGTCAGGCCGGAGGTAGCGGCCAAAGTCGGCAATCTCCCCTGGCCGATCAGTACCAAGCTCCTGGACAATCACATCGACATCAGCTGGCTGAGTAACCCGCCGACGAGCCGCTGCAAACACCTTAAGCCAAGCACCAATACTGTGCACCTTACTGGGGTATGTTACGCCGAGAATACCACATGGCGCCGACAGATTGGTATTGTGGTTGTTATCAAGCATGCGCACACGGTAGCGCTGCGATAGCAAGGTAGCCACCGCTCGCTTAGTACTCGTCTTGCCCACGCTCCCCACCACAACAATTAATTTGACCTCTGGATGGGCTTGAAAATACCGGCTCACATACGTCTCGAGCCGCTTTTGGATAAACTTTTTGAACATATCCTTATTTTATCAGAAACAAGCGGGAATGCTACTGGTTGATTCTCCCGCTCGTTTGTGCTTGAATAGAAGAAGCCGTGGGGATATAGCTCAGTTGATAGAGCGCAGCATTCGCATTGCTGAGGTCGAGGGTTTGAATCCCTCTATCTCCACCAGGTGTTATTATATTTTTATGGCGACGAGCAATATCCCCGTCGCTATTTTTATAATTCACAGCACAAGGCAACTGTCGATAAAGCTAGTCGACAGTATCTAATGCCTCCACCACCGCCACTCCGGAGCCAAATTATCTTGTTGAAAACTATCGAATTCAAGATCCCGTAATTTCGGTAAGAGTGAGCGAAGGTGTTCTTCAAATGTCGACATTCTGTCGCGATATATCGAGATCTTGCTCATGAACTCTTTATCGTGGATGGCACCGCATTTTATTGATCGTGTGAGAAACATGAGAATACTTTGCCCCTCATCGAAATAAGTCGCATAGTTGTCATTGTGCTCCCATTCGTAATCCTCATCAAACCAGTCGGCTGAGTACTTCGAGACATTGTCAGTTAGCTTTTTCAACCAATCATCAAACGTATAATCCATACGTTTGCAGATCTCATTTTGAGCAAATTGCGATTCAATCCTAGCCTCAAGTGTCACCGTGACGTTTTCTATAGCATCACGGAGTGAGTCGTAGTCGAATACATTGGGGCTTCTGGGGACACGATTAGGTTTCACTTGCTCAAACGTTTCAATCGTCATCTCTGCATAAATGAGCGCTTCAAGATAATGAGGACCCGCTAAGCGATATTCTACTTTCTGCTCTTCAGCCGATATGGCCGAATAGATGAAAGCATCGTTCAGTTCTGTTACACACCGATGGTATGCGTCGTCTGTCGCTATCTGCAGCGACTGATCCACTAATTGATTCCACCATTGAGAATCTGGTGTTACATTTGGATCATTCTCCCATAGATCTGATAGTTTTGACATGATAGCTCCCTACTTCGTTATTATTAATAAAAAAATAAGCGAGATGTATCCTCGCTTACCTCAGGCCTTAACTAATGCTGATTATGGCTCAACACCAGAAGGGAATAATCTCAAAATGGTGGATCTTGCAGGATTCGAACCTGCGACCTCACGAATGTGAATCGTGCGCTCTAGCCAACTGAGCTAAAGATCCATGGTGGAGCATACCAGATTCGAACTGGTCACCTCTTCGCTGCCAGCGAAGCGCTCTAGCCAAATGAGCTAATGCCCCGTCTGCTATAGACTATAGCAAAAAATCACCTCTTTGGCTAGAGGTGATTTGCCGGTAGCTGCTACGCGCCCACCCTGGGGCACAATGTTTGTTTTGGCACGATGTTTGTGTTTGGACGCAACGGTACCCCTTTTTGCGTACCAGCTTGTCTTTATTATGCACCACCCTTTTACAAAACACAAGCAGTTCGCCGATTAATTATCACACTTTTATGGTTCAGGCACTCTATGGCTCTTACGCTTCATCTGGAGAAATGTCCAGTTAATACAAGCGTCAAAGCATCCAAGCAAGGTGCTCATACAAGTATCTTAATACAAGATCTCCCCTTATTGTTATTTACAAAAGCAAAACACCACCTATCTTGGTGGTGCTGATGTGTCGCGAGGCATCATATCTGGTGCGGACGAGAAGACTTGAACTTCCACGAGCGCAATGCTCACCAGCCCCTCAAGCTGACGCGTCTACCAATTCCGCCACGTCCGCATATCTCGCGACACTGTTGATTATACCGCATGTTAGGGGGTTTTGTAAACATCTCGCGTTGTCACTGTCCAACGGAGGACGTCTGCGTAGCGGTCCGCACCGGAAACAAGGGTATCGCCCTGCTGGATAGCCTGGACGCCAGGGCCTGTCGCATACACACTAGCCGACCGATAGAGACCAATCGCTGGCACATCGCTATACCACTGCTCGGCAAACGCTTTATACTTGGCAGCACGCAACTTGGGTTCGAGACGCGTCCGGGCACTGGCCAGCGCGGCATCTGCGGTGCGACTCGTGTAATTGACGAAGTTATAGCCCTGGTAGCCAGTCTGAGATGAGTGCCAATAGGCATAGACATCGGGGTCGGCACCAATTGCCAGCTCATAGAGCAAAACATCGTAGCTTCGTCCCTGTAATGTCCCTTGGACAAAGGTGGATGACGTTGCCGAGCGGTCGATCACTTGCTGCGTCACCGCGACGCCAAGCTGCTGCCACTGCTCCATTACCTTGGCGAGGACCGCTTCGTACTCTGCGCCCTTCGTAGTGGTGATCATAATCTCCAGCTTTTGGCCATCTTTACTGCGGACTTTGCTGCCATCGGCGAGCTTCCAACCGGCTTCATCCAGCATTGCAGCAGCCTTTGTTTTGTCATGCTTATCTGCAGATGGTGTATTGATACCGCCAAGCTGACTAGGGATAAACGGCCCATCAAGGCGCTGCACGCCCTCGCCCAGCGAGGTGCGAATCGCAGCGGTGTTGGTGCCCAGCTGGAGCGCTTTGCGCACTGCACGATCTTTGAGGATGGGGTTGGTATTATTCATGAGCAAATACACCCCACGGTCGGTTGGTACAGTAGTTGTGGTGTATTGGTTGCGCGGGATATCTTTGCGCATCACAACAGAGAGGTCGGTTGCGCCACTCAGCTCACCAGCTTGCAAAGCCGAGACGATATCTTGCTGCGTGCTATAAGCTTGGAGCTCGAAGCGATCAAGCTTGGGTCGGCCACCATAGTAGCCATCAAAGGCAACGACATGCACGGTCTTTGGCCGGCGAGCATTGTTGGTCGATTGCAAAATCTGGAACTTAAACGGCCCACTACCAACTGGCGAATGATTAAATGGTGCCTGGCGCATTGAGCTTGGCGTTGCTGAGCCTAGCATATGTTCAGGTAAAATTGGGAAGGTCAATGCATGGGGGAAGGCAGCATACGTTGCAGGTAGCACAAACTGCACAGTGGTATCGTTGACCGCCTTAGCCTGGACGTCGACCCAGTTGACGCGCAAGGGCGAGCGCACTGCTGGGTTCTTGATAAGGTTGATCGTGAAGACAACATCCTTGGCGGTCAGCTTGTGCCCATCGTGCCAGCGGACGTCATCACGCAATTGAGCGGTGTAGGTTTTGCTCGCTTCGTTATAGGCAAGACTCGTTGCAACATCTGTGTGGAGCGAGCCCTTGGCGTCGTAATGATAGAGCGAGGAGAACATGAGTTGGCTGGCCGAAAGCTCGGCACTGCTGGTTGCAAAGAGAGGATTCAGCGTCTCAATCGGGCCAAGCGCCCCCTCGATATACGTCCCGCCGGTTCCACCAGTTGCCGTCGTTGCGTCGCGGCGGATAAAGATCTGAGCAATAATACCAAGCAAAATCACTGCAATGAGGACAAGCCACAGCACAACCCGCCGCCGGGCTCGACGCAAGCTCTCGAAGCGGCTCCCTAAGAACTTGCCAACGTGGCGCGTCGCGCTATCTTCGAGCTGCTTGAGGTCACGGCGTGGTTTCTTGCGGCGAGATGGTACCGATTTCGCTGCTTTGGCTGCCCGTAGCGATTCATCCTCCTGAGGCACAACTGCCGACGAGGTCTCACGGCGCTGGAGGTGCTTCTCCTGCCGATTCGCCATGCCCTACCCTACCCCGCAGACGGCAACAAGAGTGCCGCCAAAATAGACCCAACAAAGGTAACAGCCAAAAAGATCGTTGCCTCGAAGAGGTTCTTGTCTAGGCCACGCCGCGTGGTATAGAGCTCGCCCGAGGCACCAAAGCCTGCACCAAGCGTCGCCCCGCGCTGCTGAAGCAAAATAGCCAGGACCATCAAGATGGCCGAGCCAATCATTATTGTTTGTAGAATACTATCAAGATTCATGTTGTTCCTCCTGCGTGCGCCCATAATTTAGCTCGAGCGCGCTGCTTACTATATAGTTTACCAGACTCATGATCAGGCCTGTCAAGATGGAGTGAAGAAACGTCATCTTGAGGCCTGGTGCCAGTATCAGTGAAATATAGACCATAAAGCCGTTGACAACGACGGTAAAGAGACCGAGCGTGACGAGAATAGCGGGAAGCGATAGGATGATGGCAATCGGCTTAAAGACTGCATTGACGACTGAGAAGATGAGCCCGGCCAGCAAAAACACGGCAATACTCATATCGGGTTGGACACCGATATAGCCTGTACCAAAGATACGTACGGCAATCCACAGCCCAAGTGAATTTAGCACCCAGCGGATAATAAAGGCAAAAAATTGTCGTTTCATTTGCTCTAGTATAGCGGTTTTTTACCATTTTGTCGATAAGCTGGCGCTGAGATTATCGTGGCCGCTCGGCGTAATGAGGATGTCATCTTCAATTCGGACACCAATGCCCTCTTCTGGAATGTAAATTCCTGGCTCGACGGTAAGCACCATACCAGCGCGCAGTACCCGCGGCGCGCCCAGGCTGTCGTGTGTATCGACGCCAAGCCCGTGGCTGGTGGCATGCGGATAGTAACGCCGGAAAGTAGCTTGGTCGTGACGATCACGTAGAAGGCCAAGCTGCTGTAAGGCGTCGCGCATAATGTCGTCGCTCTGCTGGATATAGTCAGCCACGGGGAGGTTTGGCTCGAGCAGCTCAATGATGCGTTGCTGCGCCTGCACTACTGCAGCGTGGACATCCTGCTGGCGCTGCGTCGGTTTGATACCATAGGTACGAGTGATGTCTGCACAGTATCCATTGACCCGCGCCCCGACATCGATCAGCACCATATTCTCAGTAGCAAGCGGCCCGACATTATGGCTGTAGTGCAAAGTGCAGGCGTTAGCACCACCAGCGACAATTGGACTATACGCATGGCGAGCATTGTGGCGCCGAAATAGGTAGTCAAACTCCGCCTCGCACTCATACTCATGCTGGCAGTCTGGCAAGCGCTGCTTTGCCACCTCAAAGGCTTCGATAGTCAGCGCAATTGCCTGGCGCAGCGCAGCAATCTCTTCCGGCTGCTTGATAGCCCGCAATTCACGCAGCTGACGGAGACACGATTGAACTGAAGGAAAGATCCGCTGTAGCACTTTGCTCAGGTCGCGCGAGGCGGGATTGAGCATAAAACCGTAGTCGGTGCGGTCGTTTACTTCGTATACAACTGTATGGCGCTTGGCAAGCTGGCGCAGCTCTGCCTCAAAATCGTGGGCATCAATCACTGCATCAGCACCACTGATCCGCTTGGCTTCCTCGGTACTGAGCTCACCAACGAAAGTCTGCTGCACCGCATCGAGATGAGGCCGCACAAGTGTTGTACGACCACGCAGTCCATCGATAATCAGCTTCCAGCCTGGCCGCTCAATTCCACTGAGCCACCAAAAGTTCGACTCCTGCTGAAACGGTGCCGGTTCATCGCCACTGCCCTGCACTTCGTCATACGCAGTCAATACTGCCAGCCCACCCGCAAGCGCATCAATGCAACGCGCTCGATTCTGACGAAAGTCGATCATGACCGCTTAATACCTCGCAGTACCTCTGTCAACTCTGCTGGGAAGAGGATCATCGTCTTTTGGCTTGGCTCGGCACTAATGCGTTCAAGTGTCGTGAGTGTACGCAGGTTGATTGCCCCTGGGGTGTTAGCAAGAATCTGAGCGGCCTCTGCAAGGGTCTCTGCAGCGGCTTTTTCACCATCGGCATTGATGATGTTAGCCCGGCGCTCACGCTCGGCTTCGGCTTGTTTAGCCATAGCGCGCTTCATATCGCCTGGCAACTCGATGTTCTGAATCTTCACGTTCTCAACGTCAATCCCCCACTTGTCAGTTTCAGCATCGACAATCTCTTTGATCTGCTGGCTGAGCTCTTCTCGCTTGGCAAGCAGGTCGTCCATGTCAATGTTACCCGTCACATCACGCAGCGCTGCCTGAGCAAACTGGCTGGTGGCATAGATGTAGTTCGTCGTCTCCAGGACGGCCTTTGGCGCATTAATGACACGGAAGTACACCACGGCGTCCACACCAACTGTCACGTTGTCTTTCGTAATAACCTCTTGCTTCGGCACATCGATCGGCGTCGAGCGGACATCGACCATCATAATCGTCTGGAATATTGGCACCACTACACGTAGGCCTGGCGCGCGCTGACCCGAGAAGCGCCCAAGCGTTAGCACCACACCGCGCTGGTATTGATTCACCACTCGAATCCCGCTCAGCATGAAGACAATCGTCGCCACGATGATGCCGATAATGATATATTCCATATTCCTCCTTTGGACTAGCTTATTGCTTTTATCATACCACATTGTGGCAAAATAGCGAGATGGGGATGTCTTGCTATCTCACAATAGGTAGCTGGGTATCAGATCAGATATAATTTGGTTACCGAAACCGGCAGCCCTTCGACGTGCCAGTTTATTTCCGGTATACTAGATGTAGCTATGCCTGAGCCAGATTCGTCATCATCATCGCGCCAACCGCTGGCCGAGCGGCTACGCCCACAGTCGCTCGATGCCGTAATAGGCCAGACACACTTACTGGGCGATGCCGAGATTTTGCGCCAAATTGTCACGAAGAAGCAGCCCGTGAGCCTTATCTTTTGGGGGCCACCGGGCACAGGCAAGACGACGCTGGCGCGGATTATTGCTCGCGAGGTGGAGGCTGAGTTTATCGAGCTCAGTGCCGTCACCAGTGGCAAGAAGGACGTCGAGCGAGTCATCCAGCATGCCCGGCAAAATTGGAATCTTGGCCTGCGTACGATACTCTTTGTCGATGAAATACACCGCTTTAATAAGGCGCAACAAGACGCTTTTTTGCCTCATGTCGAGTCGGGACTGATTACGTTGATCGGTGCCACAACTGAGAATCCAAGCTTCGAGGTTATTACACCACTACTGAGCCGGATGCGTGTACTCGTCTTGCAACCACTGAGCAAAGACGAAATTCACGCTATTATTCAGCGCGCCATCACTACCTTAGACAAGACAGAGCACGTCACGCCAGAGGCGCTCGATTATCTTGCCGAGCTATCAGGCGGCGATGCCCGAGTGGCGCTGGGCAACCTTGAGCTTGCTCTGAGTCTCGCTGAGACAGTGACGCCTGATACCGTCACAGCTGCTGCCCAAAAGAAGCTCCCTGGCTACGACAAGCAAGGCGAGATGCACTATGATGTGATCTCGGCCTTCATCAAGTCGATGCGGGGTAGTGATGTCCGCGCCGCCCTTTATTATCTGAGCCGAATGATCGACGCTGGCGAAGACCCAAAGTTCATTGCCAGGCGCATGGTGGTATTCGCCAGTGAGGACATCGGGCTGGCAGGTAATGGTGCGTTATCTCTAGCGGTCGCAACCTTCCAAGCGGTGGAACGGGTTGGCTTGCCTGAGGCCCGCTACAATCTCTACCACTGTGCCACAGCGCTTACCCGCTCGGCTAAATCGCGCGAGATCACCGACCTTATGCACGAGGCAGAGGCTCTTGCTAGCCGCTATGCCGACACACCAGTGCCACTCCATCTGCGCAATGCTCCCACCAAACTCATGAAGGAGCTCGGCTATGGCAAAGGCTATCAGTGGCAGGCAAACTTCCAACATAAGAAAGGATTTTTGCCAGATGAGGTAGCCCAGCACGTGTCAAAGGATAACGTATAGCGGGCTGAAAAATATTTGTGACTCGTTTTACCAAGCGAAAAGCCTAGGCAACTTAACAAGAAACTGTCTTAGTTATTTGTCGTATCTTGGAAGGATACAGGCGTCTAGCAGTGACAAAAAATCGTAGCGTCTTACCTCTCCAGGCTACTGCTGCGCTACTCCAAGCTGCTCATCCTTGAGTGCTGCGTATACCCCATTCGTCCAACCAAAGCCATCTTGCAGGGGGTACTCCCCGCCACCGCCCGCACTGGCGGTGACAACATCATACTTCTCGACCATTTTGCGCTTCTGGGCAAAGACAGCTTCATTAGTGGCAAGCCAGCGATCGCGAATGGTTGCCGCCAGTGTATCATAGCCGTAATTGCGCAGCCCCACAATAGCAAACCACTGCAGTGGTGCCCAGCCGTTGGGGGCGTCCCACTGCTGACCGTTAGTGATGAGGGTTGAAAGAAGCCCACCTGGCTGTAAGAAGTCTTTCTCGAGCCGTTGCGCTACCGCTGCAGCTTGCTCATCGGTTGCAATTCCCACATATAATGGTGTCACCGCGGCGAGCGTGAGTCGCCCCGTGGTCTGACCAGTGGTGATAGCATAATCCTCAAAGAATTGCGTGGTAGGTTGCCAGCAGTAGCGGCGAATCGCCCGAGCTCGGCGCTCGGCCGCTGCCTCGAAACGCCGCGCCAGGCGACGCTGCTTGATGAGTCGGTAAGCCTCGGCGATCGTCATTTCGAGCTGGTAGAGGAAGCAATTAAGATCGACCGGCACATACTTTGTCGTCTCGATGGTCTGAATCTGACAGGGGTCGGCAAACCACCGGCTGCTAAAGTCCCACCCACTCTCGGCTGCTGCCCGCAGGTCGAGGAATGTCCGTGTTGTATGCGCCGAGGCTGCGTGATACGCCGTATGGACATCTTCGCGATGCGACTCAGGGCGTGGTGTGGTACGGTTATCATAGTAACGATTGAGCGGCGTGCCATCGGGCATAACAGCGACGCGAAGGTATGCTGGGTACTCAACGGCCTTGGCTTTCGCAATCTGGCGACGACCTTTCATCCAAAAGCGATACTCAGCAAGAAGGCTCGGCAAAAACTCTGCATAGACCCGCTTGCCTCGATGACGTGCTAATAGCTGCACCATCGCCGCAAACAGGGGTGGCTGCGACCGACTCAAGAAGTATGTCCGGTTAGCCGTGGGAATCATCCCAAATTTACGTAGCATATAGGTGTAGTTGCGTATCATGTGCTCGATAGAGCGCCAGCGCCCATCCGCCGCTAGGCCAAGCATAATGAAATACGTATCCCAATAAAACAACTCATCAAAGCGTCCACCTGGCGTCATATATGGATATGGTAGCGCAAGGAGCGAACCCCGATTCTTACGATTGCGCCGCTCAAGTTGCTGCCAAAGCTGGCTCACATGCTGGCGGGCGGTAGTGGTATCGGTCGGTTGGTAGCTCGAGGCAGGGTATACTGTGGTAGAAAAATGCTGCCCAACGAAGGTCGCGAGGTCGAAGCCGGGCTGGCTACGCTGCCGACGATACCGCGCCATAATCGTCCGAGCTGGCTTGGTGGGTGTCATATCGACAAACGCCTTGCCGTCACCATAAATTTGCTGCGTCTGCACCTCATCAAAGAGCTCACTCAGCGTCTCGTCGGGCGAGCTTGGCGTCGGACGCACGAGCTCTACCGTCTGCACCGCAGCGGCTTTGGCATTCTCTTTGGTATCTTTGGTAAGAGCAATGATTTTCGCAGCAAAAGCGCGGCGGACGTTGTGCATGATAGGCGGGTTCTCCCTATGGTGTTATGGTTGCTGTTTGGCGGCGCGTTTGCGCTCGTTGGCGTCGAGGTATTTCTTGCGGAGGCGAAGGGCGTGCGGTGTAACCTCAAGGAGCTCGTCATCTTCGATAAAGTCGATCGATTGCTCAAGGCTCAGCTGGGTGTGTGGCGTCAGTTGGACGGTGCCGTCGCTTGATTTGCTGCGCATATTGGTGAGGTGCTTGGCCTTACAGACATTGATCTCGAGGTCATCCGGGCGATTATTGAGGCCAACAATCATCCCAGCATAGACATCAGTCCCCGCTCCGACGAAGAGCTCACCGCGCGCTTCGGCCGCTTGTAAGGCATATGGCGTGGTCGTGCCTGGCTCAAAGGCGATCAAAACACCGTTGCGCGTCCGCGGCAATGCACCACCAACTGGTTGGTAGCCGTGCGGCAGGCTATACATAATCACTGTTCCCTTTGTATCTGTCAAGAGGCGGTTGCGCAGGCCAATCAATGCTCGGGTCGTAATGGTATAGGTCATCCGCGCTGCACCGCTAGTGGTTTGCTCTTGTTTGCGGAGCTCCGCTTTGCGCTTACCAAGCTCTTGGCTGACAACACCGACAAACTCAGGACCAACCTCAACCAGCAGTTCTTCAACTGGCTCTTGCTCACTGCCATCCTTGGTGATTGTCACAACTTCTGGCCGTCCAACCTCAAATTCGTAGCCTTCGCGGCGCATCGTCTCGATCAACACACTGAGGTGGAGCTCGCCCCGCCCCGACACCACAAAGCCAATGCCAGACTCCGCCACTCGCAGCGCTACATTCGTCTCGAGCTCGCGCTGGAGGCGGTCGCCAATCTGCCGGCTGGTAGTAAATTCACCCTCGCGGCCCTTCATCGGGCTGGTATTCGGCCCAAGATACATGCTAATGGTGGGAGCTTCGACCGCCATGACAGGTAGCGCCTCTGGCTGGTCGCGGCTCGCGAGCGTCTCGCCAATGTGCGCCTCGGCCGCACCAACGATGTAGACAATGTCACCCGCGCCTGCCTCGCTCACTTCTTCTTTGGCGAGGCCACGGCTAATAAAGAGCTTGTCGATCTTAGCATTGGTAGTTGTGCCATTCGTCTTGATAAGAGTCAGCGCTTGGCCACGCTGAGCCACTCCGCGATGGATTCGGCCAATCGCATATTTGCCAAGGAAGGTATCGTACTGGAGGGCCGTCACGAGCATTTGGAAAGGTCCATCTGCCACCTGCGGCGCTGGGATATGCGAGATAATTGCTTGGAAGATCGGTGCCAGGCTGGCTGGCTCACTGGCATCACTTGGCAGTGCCGCCCAGGCTTTGCCTTCGCGCGCTACAGCGTAGTACACCGGGTATTTGAGCTGCGACTCGTCGGTGGCGAGCTCGAGGAAGAGATCGGCCAGCTCATCCTCCACCTCGGCAATGCGCCGCGCAGGCTTGTCGATCTTGTTGATAATCACGACCGGCGTTAGACCAAGCTCAAGCGCTTTGCTCAGGACAAACTTTGTCTGCGGCATCGGGCCTTCTTGCGCATCTACCACGAGGAGTACACCATCAGCCATGTTAAGCGTGCGCTCCACCTCGCCACTAAAATCGGCATGGCCAGGCGTGTCGATGATGTTGATCTTGTAGTCGACTGCTGGCTCAGCATCAACAGGCTGGTAGTAGACTGTTGTTTGCTTGGCAGTGATGGTAATGCCACGCTCACGCTCCTGCTCGCCACTGTCCATGATGAGAGTCTGAGCCATTTCGGCTTGGTTGCTGCGGAATGTATTGCTCTGCTTAAGCAGGCCATCAAGCAGCGTTGTTTTGCCGTGGTCGACGTGAGCAATAATTGCAATATTACGAATATACTGTGGATCTGTCATGACATAAAATAACGGCCCGAATTATATCAGACCTTCCTTACTGCTTATAGTATCATACTGGCGGCTGGTTTGCCTAGAGTAATGTGCATAATCGCGGTGCACATCGTAGAGCCTCACCGCATCGTATCTTATCACTGTGCGACCACTGTTATAGTCAGGCGATCAAGCAAATCATCCAACGTTTCTACCGTGGCAATTCGACGCCAGCCACGTGCCCCGACAATCATCCGTAGGTCGTCGATCATACTGACAATGGCGGGTGCAGACTGCTCTCGATAATCAACCGTCTGCAAGCGCTCTAAGAGGCGCTGCCAGCCACCCTGGGCTCGAATCATCCGGATCATAAGCTCATACAAGTTGTAGACCTGGGCCGAATGATCCTCCCGGCCAGTTACGAGCAAATATTGCCGCTCGGTATGGCGCCCAGCCGTGCACTCCCTATCATATCCGTGGTTATAATACCCATACGTTCGCTGCAGTAGCGCAGCGGTATTGGCCTGGATCGCATGCGTAAGCTCAATGAAGACGGCCGCTCGCGGGTCGCCTGGCTCGAGATCGATCGATATATCAATCGTATACTCCATCACATCTGCTTCCCACTCCTCGCGCTGAGCAATGATGCCACGTGGCGCTGTCTCGCCCAAGCACTGCAATACGTCGATATCCTGAGCATCATACCATGGCTCAGTATCAAGCTGGTGCAATGCATCGTGGAGAGCGAGTCGGTCGTGATAGGTGAGCGGATAGCCCTTCTCGGCAATGATCTGCCGCAGCGCACAGTCGATCATCGCATCATCATACTCCGCCACTGGCTGGCGCAGCTGCGCTACAAAGCGCTCGGCCTGCATGGTGTAGAGCGTCGCATCGATCCCCATCACCCCAGCGTCAGAATAGACGATTCCATAGGCTTGGTAGTCAATCGCCTGAAACAATCCCGCCTCAAACAGCTGTCGATGCAGCGTTTGCATCACCAAATGCTCGTAGAGGTGTGCCACGAGATGATCGCCATACGGCTTGAAGAGATGAAATGACTCCATATCTGTATTATACCCTACTACTCCACATTTTGCTTGATTATGCTATACTAGCTATATGATGTTACAAAATGATACACAATGTTCGTCAAGTGATCGCCCCACGGTATCCCCACGGCCATTACGAGTGGCAGTTGTTGCCCCACCCTGGCTAGCCCTGCCCATCAAAGGCTATGGCGGCATCGAGCTCGTTGTCGAAAGCCTGGTGCGTGCGCTGCAGCAACGCGATGATGTCGAGGTAGAGCTTTTCGCTAATGGCGCACGGCGGATGCGCAACGGCACGCCAACCCACTCATACTACAAGCGCGAGCTCTTCGACACCATCGATGATCCCTACTATGACGCACCACTCCAAGCCCTCCAGACTCATCTAAATTTTACCCTCCACGCCATCGAAGCCGATGGCCATTTTGATATTATTCACGACCATAACCCCTACATTGGGCCAGCTTTTTTCTCACCAGTGAGCCGTATACCGGGACTACCGCCAGTGTTGCACACCTTCCATGGGCCACCATTTTCTACGCCGCAGACTATTGAAGCAGGGCAAATGGATAATCGCCCACAGCTCAAATATATGAATCCTGGCCGCCTCTACATGACGTGTATCTCAGAGGCAATGGCGCGCAAGGCCCCGCGCGAGATCCGTCCCCATTTACTACCAGCCGTACACAACGCCATTGATTGCAGTGCCTTCCCCTTCGTCTCGCGCAAGCAAAATTACTACATCACCCTCGCCCGCTTCACCCAAGATAAAGGCCAAGCTACCGCTGTAGCCTACGCTGCCCAGTACAAGAAGCGCCTCCGCATGGCGGGCACAGTCGCAGGGATCGGCAGTAACCGTAAGCTGCTCCTTGAGCTCTCCAACCCACTAACCAACTACCGACGCAACGAAGAATTCCGCTACTATAGCGACCACATCCTCCCGGCCGTCCTCAAGCATCGGCGCATCACTTATGCAGGTAACCTCAGTGGCAAGAAAAAACTCGACTTCGTGGCTAACGCCAAGGCGCTGCTCTTTCCTATCGAGTGGGATGAGCCCTTTGGCATGGCAGTCATCGAGGCGCTGGCCTGCGGCACACCCGTTGTGGCGATGAAGCGCGGCGCCATGCCCGAGATTATCACTCACGGCGTCAATGGCTTCCTTGCGAGCAACCAAGACGAGTTCTTTGCCTATGCCAACCGGGTAGACGAGATCGACCCAGCCGCATGCCGCGCTAGCATTGAGCAAAAATTCTCTGCCGATATTATGGCGCAAAATTATGTCGAGCGATATCAGGAGGTGATTGCTAGAGCACGGTGAGAGATGTATACAAACAAAACAAAGTTAGACTATTTTGTTGAAGGAAGTTTATGCAAAGTATGTTAAGTAAGGTATAATCTCCCAATATATAACAAGTGTATATTAAGTACACATTACCTGCTTAGTCCTGTGCAGTAGATCTCTTAGATATTACTCACGATCGCAGCACAACTAATTATAGATAAGCCTCTACTATATACTCCTATACTCCTGCCTATATCGTCATTTTCGTGTGCACTGCCTGAGTAGACTTTTCTTGTGTTTGTATCTTCTGTTTTTTGAGAATCCACCCTTTTGAGCTGTCCATATTCATCTTAATAACTAGCCTCAGTCTACCAGCAGCATATCCTGGAAAATCGTCTAGACAGTAATGGATTCACATCCAGGCTAGTAACAGAATGGTCGTCAATTGCAGTAAAGATGCATCTTTAATCTTACCTTGGTATATCTCTAATGTTGTTCTGGGAGTATGTTTCTAGCAATGATTCTGCGACTTTCTCTGCGGGCCATTCGTCCGGAACAGTAATGAGAGTTCCATTTTTCAGGCGGGCAACTTGGAGCCCCGGAGCGAAGGATTTAATGGGGCCAACCGAATCATTAATCCAAACGTAGTACCCCAAAGGGACTGCCCAAGAATCACGTCGAGGGTCGCACAAGTTTAGTTCTGCATCATGAAAGGAAACGACGATCGGATCGAACGCTGCGATCATCGCAGTCATGGAACACATTCCTAGTTTCTTGGTGCCATTCCATTCTGAATTGTAGAATGTCTGCATCGCGCTCGGCGAGGGAAATAAATGCGGAATTTCTGCTGCTCCAGCATTGATATCTAGGCTCGTTTGGAGAGTTACATTTGATGAGTCGTCGTACACCCCTAATGTGAGGGTGTATCCGTCAAGCTCAGGACTTGACAAGTCGTCGAGTCTATCTGTTTCTTTGATATAGTTTGTGATGCTATTAGCATCGACATTCTTGACGCCGTTTGGCTTTCCCCACTTCGATATGTCAATCTCTGGTGACAGTTCATTTAAGAACCTTGCGGTCATTTGAGCAATTTCCTCTGGGGTTTCATTGGTGCGTACCCAGCATGCCATGACTGCGGGAAGTTTATGTAACGCAATACTCATTTTGTCTCCTCTTGTTATCTTGTACACAGGATAACATGTCATTTGTGTTTTCGAAATGGTGTATATACTACCTTAACTGAGTATATTTTCGCTTTTATGAATAATAATGAAATAGCCTGCGCTCCTTGTTTTGATGAGATGTGCCATTTTGTTTGGTGAAGTGTGTGACGGACACCAATAGTGGTGTCTGCATTACATTTTGCAATAAAAAAAGCACCTAGCAAAGGTGCATTTGTTCGCATTTTGTATGGTGCGGGTTAGGAGACTCTAACTCCTGGCCTCTTCCATGGCAAGGAAGCGCTCTAACAACTGAGCTAAACCCGCATGTTGCTGAGTTGTATTATATGGAATAGTGCGTAAAATTTCAAGCCCTTTCTTCTATGAATCGTACTATTCGCTCTTGCGCACTTCGTCCCGTCACTATTCTAGGATATGTACGTGCGGCTATTGTGTACTCACCTCTTGCTTTTTGGAGGAGCGGAAAATAAATTATACTCCAATTCTCACCATCCATTGAATAACGCAGAAAAGATATGTATTCTACTCTGCCGCACCAAAGCCACGAATTTTGCCAACGGCCGCTCGATCAATCGTGCTGACGTGGATTGCGTTGCCTTCGTTGCCACCAACGGTGATGAGTTTGCCATCTTGATAACGCAAGAGAATATTAACGTGTTCACCACGCGCGCTGGTTGTGTCGTAGAGGATGGCATCGCCTGGCTGGGGGTGTATAGCCGCTATCGGCTGGGTGCCAGCGACCAGTCGTGCGATAGTACGTTTCGAGGCTGCGCACGCCAGGGATGCGCCAGCCACCATTGTGTGGGTTGACGAATGGCACACCCGCCTGCTGGTGCACCCAGCTAACGAAGTTTGCACACCAATCTTGCCGCTCGCCCTGGCTGTAGAATGTACCAGGCTGTGGAGCGTCAAATTGCTGGTGAGCAATCGTGATGATCTTCGCTCGGACGGGCGATAACTGCTTCGTATCTATCGCTGGAAATTCCTCTTTTTGCCTAAGCTGCTGGACTGGATGGGGTTGCACGCGGCGTGGTATAAAAAACAGGACGCCATACACAATAGCACTGCACAGTACAATCGCAAGCATAACCCAGAGCGCAAACAGAGCAAAACGTTGCCAGGAGAGCGGTGTGGACTGACGGAGTGATTTCATAGTGCTTATTATACACGGACGTCTTGTTTGTGGGTGAGTTGTATCATACTAAAAGAAAAACACCCTCTTATTCTAAAGAGAGTGCTTTACTGGTGGCTCCTACTAGACTCGAACTAGTGACACAAGGCTCTTCAGGCCTCTGCTCTACCAACTGAGCTAAAGAGCCACAGGCAACACCTGTTGCTCTTTCCTATTGTACTAAAAAACCACTGCTCAGGCAAGAGCTTCAAAGTCTCAATTCTTCTGATCTTCTCGTTGTCTTGGCTTCCCCTCTCCACTGTATTATCTATCGGGTAGCAAAAACACGTTCGCATATATTATATTCGTATCTTTTGTATAGACGAGAAGATCAATAAGATAGAGCAAGTGAAAGAGAGATAGCGATTGTGCGCCTTGCAATAAAAGTTAGCCTTTTGCCTTGCAAGGTGCTATAATACAGCCAGCGCGGGTATCGTATAACGGCTATTATGTATGCTTCCCAAGCATGAGACGAGGGTTCGACTCCCTCTACCCGCACCACAAGGAGGATCACACTCAGTATAGGGGTGTGTTTTTATTTCTATGATGTATGATCGTAAACTTATTGTCGTCCAAAACCCTTATAGTACCCGCCATCGCGAGGTGCAGGCTGGGGTGTTTGGCCGGCTTCATACAGCGGGCATTACATACGACACCATAACGACGCGCTTCTCGCAGGCGAAGGACAACATCAACTACCTTGCCGATCACCTGCCACAAGACGCTCACATTATCAGTGCGGCAGGTGATGGGACGAGTACGCAGGTGGTAAATGCAGGGCTGAGGGCAGAGCTTGATGGCGCGGTGTATAGCTTTATTGGTTATGGCAATTGCAATGATTTGGCGAGAGGTGAGCGCAATCCGCTGGCTGTGCTGCAAGGTGACCATCACACCGTTACTCATCAACCACTGTCCGTTGAGGTGAATGGCGAGCTGTGGCGATATGCCCCTGGCTATATGACACTCGGCCTGACTGCTCTGATTGCCAGCGGCTTCGCCAGCGCAGCATCGCGCGAACGCCTGCGCCACACACCACCCCGCACTAAGCTTGTGCGTAGCATGGGGCAAGTTGCCACCACCTACCTGCGCGCGCATAACACCTTCTTGCCGCCCTTCACAACCAACCTCTCTACCATAGAACAGACTGGTCTAACTGATGTGATGATGATCAACAGCCAATGTATGGGGCGCCTGATTCGCTCGTCGATCGACTACCCACAGACCGACTTTTTTGGCTACCATCAAGCGGACTTCTCGTCGGTCTGGAAAAATATCCCCTTTGCCTACAGTGCCGTAACGGGCCACACGCCAGCCGAAAGAATCACTGACATCACACTCAACTTCCGCGAGCCAGCCACCATCATCGCCCAGACTGAGGGAGAACACGCCAAGCTGCAAGGGGTGTCGACAATTCGCGCGTATAAAGATCCAGCAAAGGCTATTCGGGTTGTGCGTCGTGCAGTATAATTATGGTGTTCATGACTAATTATGCATTATCTTAGCGCTCTCAAATACCCTCCTCAAAACTATCAAAATATGACAATCGGCGGTGGGTTCGCGGAGTTTGGTGAATTATTTCGCCAACTCCGCTCACACTGGGTTAAAGTTGAGTTTCTCCAAGAATATGACGAGACAGGGTCAAAAGCCTATGAATCATTCATACGAGGCGACTATGACGACGCTAAGCGACGCGTGACAAAGGATGTGAAGTCCCAGTGGGTATATGAGCATTCCAAGCAATACAATGTCAGTATGACACGTATCCGCGTTGTCAAGTATCCAATCTCTCGTTACCTTCTCCGCTTTGAATACCGTGCGTACGTTGCTGACGAGGAGATGGGTGAACAGATTTTTGTCGTACCGTGGTCTGAAATTTCAGACGTTATCTCTAAAACTGGCATTTCTGACTACCTTGTATTCGACGGGGGAAAAGTGGTTGCTTTGCTCTATGACGAGCATTCATCGACAGTACAAGAGGCTCGTCTTGTCGAATCTCAGGAAGAGGTTGCACGTTACATTGCTATGACTCAGTTTCTTCTCGAACACAGTGTACCGCTTAAGCAAAGTGAGTTAGCACGCATCGCTACAACGCAACGTGAGTAACCATCTAGAGAGTTTCCCCCTTCTGGTACTGGTACATAAGTTCTGGATTGGCGTGTGGCTACACGTAAGAGGAATGTAGAATCACTGACTGTGCCGTTGGTTGAGTGTGTCTCATCTACTGCAGCCCCTGCCGAATCTGCGCCGCGCGCGCCTCCCCCACGACTGCCGCTAGCTCTGCCCGGCTGGCGCGCATGATACCGCGTACACTGCCAAACTGCCGCAGCAGTTTTTGCTTCGTTTTGGGGCCAACGCCAGGGATGCTATCGAGCGCACTTTTGACGCCAGCTTTGCGCTGCAACGCTGTGTGGTAGCTGACGGCAAAGCGGTGTGACTCGTCGCGGATGCGCTGGAAGAGCTTGGTAATATCACTGGCTGCAAGCGGCATAGTAGCTGCCTGGCTGGTACTGCTGGCTGGCTGTTCCTGCACGGCAGAAGCAGCGTGGGCCACCTCTGGCTCATACACCGCGGCACTACCCCGCAAATTCTTGGAGTGCGCGCCGGCATTACGCTGCCCCGGGTGGAGGTTAATCACATAGACATCGCCATCCTCATGCACGGTGATGCCGCTCGGGCGCTCGGCTTGCAGCTGGTGAATATACGCCAGTCCCACCTGCGAGCCAGTTTTGTGCACCAGGATTTCTTCCTCACGCTTGGCAATGCTGATGATCGGCACATGCACCCCGCGCGCGTCACGGGCCGCAATTGCGGCTGCTAGCTGGCCTTTGCCACCGTCAATCAGGAGCAGGCTCGGCGTGCCCCAGCTCTTGATATGGCGCTCACTGAGGCGGCGAAAGACGACATCGTGCATATTACCAGTGTCGTCGTTTTTTTCGCTGACTTTAAACTTACGGTACTCGGCCCGGTCACTGACGCCGTTGCGAAACACCACCATGCTCGCCACTACCTGGCGGCCGCTCATGTGGCTGATATCGTAGCCTTCGATACGCGTTGGTTCGCCGGCTAACCCCAGCAGCGTGGTCAAGTCCGCCAGGGCCCGGTCCTTGCTAATAGCCACAAATTCCTTATCACCAAACATCACCCGGCGCTGCAACTCCTGCATGGCGCGCAGCTTGTTGCGCAGCTGGGCTGCTTGCTCAAATTCGTGTCGCCCGGCGGCTGTCTTCATATCACGCTCAAGCTTAGCAGCAATTGCTTTGCGGTTGCCTTTGATGTAGCTAATCAGCGTACGCAGGTTGGCTTTGTAGACTAGCGAGCCATCGCTGATTTTGGGGCTCAGACCTAAATCTTCGTCCAGCTTTGATTGTCCAGGCCGGCGCTCGTGCGTCAGGTACGGGAAGATTGGCCGCAGGTAGCGCAGGGCTTTTTTGAGCGCAAAGCCATTGTAGAAGGGGCCGTAGTAGTCGGCACCATCATCCGCTGGGTTGCGCGTCAAGCTCACTACTGGCCATTGGCTTTTCATGTTGATCCGCACGAAGGTTTGTGATTTATCATCGCGCAGCAGCACATTGTAGCGCGGCATGTAGCGCTTGATCATCTCGCTTTCCAGAAAGAGAGCGTCTACTTCGCTTTCGGTCTCGATCCAATCCGTATCGTGGATCTCTGCCACTAGCGCCATGGTCTTATTATCCCGCCCGCGCGAATCCTGAAAATACTGCCGCACCCGGTTGCGCAGCACTGCCGCCTTGCCGACATAAATCACCTCCCCACTGGCCGATTTATGAAAGTATACCCCTGGGCTGCGAGGTAGTGTTTTGAGCTTGGCGTGGAGGGCGGCGTTCATACTTTCTATTATAGCGCGAAGCTACTGTTTGCCAGTAAACAGCCGAAATAAACCATCGTGCTCACCCTGAGCGAGCTTAACAGCCCAATCTCTCGTTTCGAGATCTGCCAAAAGATGTGCTTTAAGCGCAGTCAAACCAAGTTTTTGTCGCGCCTGTTTGACCTTCTCTGCTTGCTCAACAAAGGCAAAAAATTGCTCGCGATATTCCGTTGGGATATCGCTGATCTTGCCATTTGGCATGACAACGTTCTCGAGCCCTGTTAGTTTCCTTTCGTCCTTTTGACGCACACCAGTAATCGATCGATTCATATACGCACCGAGCTGAGCAACAGGGCCAAGGATATTACAAACTGTTTCCCCGTCTTGTTCGACACGCCAAGGATCAAGGCTTTTTAGTGGAATCTTCGTTTCGCTGCCAGCAAGACGCCAGTAAAGTTCCTTTTCACCCCCGTTGCCCTCTTTGAGATAGCGATCACCAGTGAAATGGCTCAAACCTTTGAGTGTATTCATTAGTGGAGTGCCATACGGCTTGAGGCCAAATGCCGAAGGGACAAGCAATCCACCCAACGCATCTTCCATCTCATCTCGATATGCTGCTACTGTATCTGTCGTATGCACTAATGTGTCGAGATCCCGCACCGTGCCATTACTCTCACGTCTCCGCGGCAGGTAGATATTACCAATCCGCACCACATGATCATCCCAATCGATCTCCTCAGCATGAGTCACTGCGTGTAAACCGAGCCCACCAACCACAGTATAGCGAGCATCTCCCACGTATTCCATCCGATTGTGAAAATCTGCTGCAACTAATGTGAAATATGAATTGTCTAGGGTTGTTTCTGGGGATCGTCTCATACACTTGGTTATACCATACTTTTGTGCACGCGAGAAGTGTTTTGCATGCTATTGTACAACTCTGTTGTACTCGTTTTTATCTTGTTCGAATAATATTCATAGTGCGTTCTATACGGATACAGAATACAGCCGAGCCATCACCCGACAGTACTCACACACCTTCATAATTACTCTAAAGCTTGGCAAACCTTCTGTCGCAGTACTGGAATAACATCTGCCTCAAACCACGGGTTACGCGCTCGCCAGCGAGCAGTCAGTGGCGATGGATGCACCAGTGGGAAATACTGTGGCAAATACTGCGCAAACCGCGCCACCGTTTCTGTTAAGTTTTTCTCTGCCCGGTGGGCAAGATAATATTTCTGTGCATAGGCACCGACCAGAATTGTCAGGCGCACCGCTGGCATCTGGGCACGGAGTTTTGGGTGCCACTTTTCAGCAAATTCTTTGCGTGGCGGTAAGTCACCGTGTGCACCCTTGCCGGGGTAGTAAAAGTCCATTGGGATGAGCGCAAAGAGATCGGGGTTGTAAAATTGCTCATCGCTCACGCCAAGCCACTGCCGCAAGAGGCGGCCACTGGCATCATTCCACGGCACTCCCGTCTCCTGAGCAATGCGGCCTGGTGCCTGGCCAACAATGATGATGCGCGAGCTGGCCGAGGCACTATACACCGGCGGCCAGCCCTGTGCCGCAAAATGAGCATTCATTAGGTCGGCACAAATGTGCTCGTAGAGGAGTGGCTGTGCTTGCGTATTTGTCATATCTTTTAGTATAGCGAAGTTGTGGAGCTGGCTCAATTGCTCACGAGCAGCAGCTTGTGCTACCGTATTAAACACACCTCTTATGCACGCAACTATATTTAGATTTAGTCAATGCTTTTCAAAAGTTGTATCTGTGCCATGCGTTCGTCACGCACTGCCGCTTCGTCATCTGGGTACATGGTGTTGATAAGGGTGATGGCAAAGTCGCTTGCCCACAGCCCGTGATATTTCACGTGCGGACTTGCCGTAAGCTGCGCCATAGTGCGCAGGAAACGCTCCGCTACTCGGTCGGTTGTAGAGCGCGCTTGGCGGCCAATCTGAAAGCTCGCGTTGCGCGCCGCGTGGTAGTTCGCCTTGCCAGCAAGCCACTGCTCCATACCAGCATACGCATCAGCAATGTCACTGTTATATGGGAAGGTGTGGCTGATGAGCTCGTGTAGCCGATGACCATACGCGTGGCAAAAGCGCACAACCTGCTGGTGCGTCTTAACGTCATACACCGCAATAAATTGCTGGCGCAAAGCCTCGTCGTCGGCAATAGGCCCAAGTGGACGTTGATAGGCGTAGATATTCATTAGTCCTCCAATGTTCGTTCGATTATTTTCTGGAAGGTTTTGCCATTACGGATCGTGAGCTGTTTGTAAAAGCGGGCTTTGAGGAGCTTTTTATGGTAGTTTGATGTGAGATAGTCAGCTTGATCGTGGTTGCAATAGAAGAACGCGGTGCGCCCAAAATAGAGCTGCTCGCGATCGTTTGCCCAGGTGGCTGCCTCTGCTTCAATCGCCGTCTTGTCCGCCTCGGGTAAGTAGAACAGCGCATCCCGTCGGTAGGCCGTGTCATCCTGCCACCAGCTCGGTAGTTGAGCCACCTCTTGCTGGAGTGTGGCGGCACTGATAACGATAAACGGCACTGGGAAGTCATAGGTCGCATCAAAATAGCGCGCCAGGGTGTGCCGGATCGCCTCCTCCGGCTCACTGCTATCAAAAAACAGATTGCCACTATTGATATACGAGACGACACTACAAAAGCCCAGCTCCATCAAGTCCGCCTTAAGCCGATCCATACTCACCGTATGCTTGCCGCCAACATTAATGCCCCGGAGGAGCAGTGCGTAGCGCATTGGTTGTGCTGTGGTGTGGTGGGGCGTGTGCATAGTGCTATTATACAAGGATACACGGCGAGTGTCATGTTGCTGGGCGACGAATCGTAAACGTGAGGTTGACGCAGCTCCCCACATCGAGCTGGTTTGTTCGCCGCACCTTAGCAGGCAGCGGAATGAAGTGGGTGTCATCACCCATTGGCAGTAGCGAGGTATCCCATGACACCTCTCCTACCACCGCATGAACCGCAATCAGGCCACGCACCGCTAGTGGCTGGAGCACTTCTGTATATCTCTGCGGCACTGCGACATAATACCAGCCACCTGCTTGCGGAAATTGCTGTACCCGCCCATCAATAGTATAGGTGTGCATCACCCATTATTCTCTTCTGCTTGCTGGACGATGTCGACTGTTACACCACTTGGATCACGCACACAAAAGTGAGTCTGGCCCCATGCCTCAGTGGTGAGTGGATGGGTGATTGCAACATCACAGCTCTTAATCCGCTCATATTCACTGGCAGCATCAGCGACCTCAAGTGAGTAAATAATACCATGACCACCAAAGGCCGCTTGGAGATCTTGTGGCTGGTTGGCAAGGTGTGGCTGCATCAGGCCGATCTCTACACCACTATGCCTATGCAGGAGCTGCACATACCAATCAGCTTCGAATACAACCTCAAAGCCAAAGAGCTGGCAATAAAACTCCTTACATTCCGTTATCTTTGTGGTAATTGTCACAGGATATAGTGCGTGCATATGCGCTCCTTTGCGTTAGATGATTATGCCATTATAGTAGCGTAGCGGCACTCTCTCGTATTGTATATTTCGGACATTATGCCTGGTATGTCTTATGGTAGCGCTGCGGCGTATGCTGCGTAATCCACTGGAAACGATGGATATAGTGCGACTGGTCGGCATAGAGCTCTCGCCAATCTTCTGTAAAGCTCCGCTGAAACTGAACAATTGTCCGCAGCGCTTGAGGTGAAAAACCAGTTCGCTGGCGAACAATCCGCCGCAGATGCCGCTCGGAGCAGCCCAACTGCTGAGCGATCTGGGTAATCGTATGCTGGCCATCAAGCCGAGCGATGACCTGCATGATAAAGTCATCTTCCTGCACCAGGCTACAGTCAATCATTCGTTGGATGCAAGTTGCGAGGATGTCTTGCTGCTGAGTAAAGCTATGTTGTCGCAATGAAGCAATAATATCTGTGACAGCCCAGCCAGCAAGCCGCTTAATAGGTATCGCCGTACCAACAACTGCATCGACGTCACCGTGATACGCACCAGGATGCAGGCGTATTCCCACATAATGAAATCGTCGACCCAGTGCTATCCGCCAAGCGGTTTGGCATGGCGTCATAATAGAGGCGCTGCAGTCATCTAGATCAAAAACAATATCAATACACGCATCGGGCAAAATTATGTAGTAGAAGTTGTGTGCCCGTGGCTGCGTTGTCTTTAGCTCCCATAGACAGTACACATAGCGAGCGTGAGCTACCTGTGGTGGTATTTCGTCATACCACACAGTACGAGCAGCCGCTTGCATGATGCCATTTTGCTGAGGGGTGTATGGAGATCTCATATACTTTGTGCCGAAAATACTGTGCAGCCAAGCACCTCTATTGTACCATGGGCATTACTCGCTACTCGGGCAGTAGCCAATGGCCACTCAGCAAGAAGGTTGCCATATCGGCGAGCAGAATAAGCCCGCACAGCACGATGACCACTGTAATGCTCGAGCGAATGAGCGTGCTGTATCGGGCTCGCACCCGCTCGAACCAGGCTATGAGGGGCTGGTGTCTATCGCACATAATCGCGATGACAAGGCCAAAGAATAACCCCTGGCTGACAAGTAACCACACGACGTGCGCCATGATAACGACAAAGAGTGATTGCTCACGGCTCGCTATAGCAATCACTGCGAGAAATGATGGGTCGGTAAAGGCACTGGCCGCATAGATAATGCCACCAAGCACAATGCTACGCCTCAGCCATTGCAAAACCCGGCTATCCTGCGACTCCTGTAGTTCCTTACCCGATTTTATATGCCTGTGCAAGCGAGCTGCCGCCCAGCCAAGCAGCCCCACACTTGCTGCACCTTCTGCACCTACCCACACACAAGCTGGTACACGATGGAGTGCCTGGGCAAATAACTCGGCGCTGCCGCCAAGCAGGAGCGATGCCACCACACCAGCGGCAACCGTTCCCACTAAGACGATGAGTGCAAACGCAGCGATTTTTTGCTTGGGCAGCTTGCTTGCCACTAGCAGCACAACCAGCACTGCGCCAAACACATCAAACCCAGCCACGCCAAGGCCAAATGCAAGTGCAATAACATTCATAGTGTCTAGTATAGCAGTAGATTCTTGAAGATGGCATACGTATCTCTCATTACACTGTAGATTATTATGAGCACCTTACCACCAACACTACACGCCTTATCCCTGTTTACCCAGTAAGAAAGATACGTGGCTCACTTCAAGCTATTGTACGCCGCGCAAAGCATCTGCTCTTATTTGCTATATCCAACGAATCCAGCAGCATTCCCCGTCAAGCGATCAACGATGATACCGTTGCTGTTAATAATCATGGTTGGCCCATCTGTACCCGCCAAAACAACAGCTGTTTGTGCCTGCCTAGCATGAATAACACTATCTGCTGCGTGAAATTGCTTTTGCAGATAGCCATACTCAGGATCACTCAGTGGAATATAGGCAACGTCACTCCCCTTGAGCCGCTCAACAATATCTGGGTAGTGTATGTCATAGCAAACATATGCCGTAACTTTTGTAGCATTATGCGTAGCAATTACGCGTGAATAACGCGCTGTGCCAATTGATTCATCTGGCGCAAGATGCGCTTTGTAATTTGTTAGTATACTGCGACCAGACTGATCTACCAGTACGACTTTCTTGTATATTCTTGTATCGTCTTTCTCTGTTGTGTGGTAGACGATGTTGATCGATTCTCTTTGTGCAAAGGCTGCAATTGTTGTGTGCAGTGCAGGTGGAATAGAATTTTCTGGCCAGACGATTGTCGCATGAGGATATTGGTACTGTGCAATTGCGCGCTTTGTCAGATGTATGAGGTCATCCACATCAGCCTTAGTAGCGGGTATATCAACGCCGCCACGTGTCATCTTTTGGAGTGCAATCACTGGAGGGAGTGGCTTGGCTGGCATATGCACAGCAATACTATTTGCTATCGCCACGAGTACAACAAGCCCACAGCTCATACGTATCCATACGCTCATACGAGCATGCACTATTAGCCACGCTATACTCGCGCCACAGAGTAATACAATCGCTTCGAGCACTACTTCGCCACCATAGGCACTCCACATAGTGATACTGTCATTACGCCACACGCTATAGCCAAGATGGGGAATCCACCAATCCTCTACCACTGGTGCATGAGTTCGTATATACGTCAATGTGCACCATGCAATAACAAAGAGCACTACAGCACCGTATGTCCGAATATACCGACGCAGAGCTATAATCCAAAACAGATTAGCCTGCAAAAGCGCCCATCCAACACTTGCACCAAATGCCACGCCGGGCGACATAAAGTAGTAATACCAATAGGTCGTTGGTAAGAGCCATGCCAGCATGAAACAAGCACCAACGCCATAAAGATGGACGCCCGACAGTCGTCGCACTGCTATAAATAGCAATGCTAATGCAAAAAATACTGGTAGCTGCAGAAGCCAATGTGGGGCAAAAGCCGTTCCTGCCACAACAATGCCAGATATCGCCGCAAAAATATATGGCCGAGCCGCTCGCCGTATTGTTATAAAGCGCATAGGTTCCATGTGCTTGCACGCCATAGGCACTACAAGCCAGCGCCGCACCCGTCGGCAGTACCACTCGTAGCGCTCGTCAAAGACGTGATGGATGGCGCGCTCTTCGATTGGAATAATGAGCCAGTTTAGCACGCCAAAGCACACCACTGGGCACAGCAGCGCCAGCCATGAGCCGCTCACCAACGCGCAACCAAGTACCGCCAAGATATATGCAAGATAGAGTGGATTGCGCGAGAAATTGAACGGCCCCGTGGTGAGCAGCTCGCTTGGCTCATCGAGCGGGTTGGTTGAGGTTGCAGCTCGGCGCAAAGCGCGCATCGTTGCATGCATTATAAACACAGCCACAACAATGCAAGCAGCACCTACCGGCCACCATTCGCTGGCAATCACTACTGTCCCTGGCCACGTCCACGCTACTGCTAAAGCAGCAAAGCCGAAGCCGAAGAGACAAAAATCAGGAATATGGTTATATATCATATGCTTCTTCATGCGTATGATTATACCACTTTATTACTGATATGACATAAACATGGTATACGTTCTTATTATGTACGCATTACCCCTGGCTCATTTATCGGAGATGCACTACCTACAGGGCATCATACACACTTGGCTACCTCTTCTATCTTTATAACGCATCTCTCTACTTCTCTCTTTCTCTCATATTTCTCTATCTATTTCTCTATCCATCTCTATATCTCTATATATCTATATTTCTCTACTTATCTCTATTTACTTATTTTTATATCTCTTTATTTCTATCTTTATATTTCTTTATTTATCTATTCTTTATCTTCCTATCTTTATCTTTCTATATATCTACACATTTCTCTATATCTCTATATCTCTCTATACATCCATATACCCATATCGATTTCTCTCCTATTATATATAAATATATATAAAAGAAGAGAAAAAGAACCCACGCTAACAGGGAAAAAACAGGGTAAACCAGGCGAATTTCGAAATTCGCCTGGTTTGATATAAAACTGTGCCTTGATATACTACCTTGTAAGGAGCTTATTATATGCCAAAGTACGTTCATATTGCTGGTCTTATTCTATTGCTTTGTGTGCTGATGTATGTGCTGCTGCGCGTGCTGGCGCCAGCGTCACACTCTACCCCGCAAGGCAGCGCGAACCATTCACCTTCTCATCATGTATCATCACATATGCTCTACGGCCTGACAATCGACGACAGCTGGGAGGGCACGAGACGGCTTGCTGATATCGTGGAGGCCATTCAGCGCTTGCCTGCTCGGCCAACGGTGCGAATTGTTATGTCCGAGGATCGATCACCGCAGCGTTACCGTGAGCTATTCAAGGCGATTCATCGCGTGGCCGATGTCATGGCCCAGCCCGTTGATTCCTCAAGCATGCACAGCTACAGCACTGAGCGCTACCAGCAGCGCTTTGCTGAGTCGTACCAGCATCTGTCTCAATACGTCGCGATATGGGAGATTGGCAATGAAATGAACGGCCAAGAGTGGATCCAAGAAGACCCGCGCCTTACTGCCGCGAAGGTGACCAGTGCCTACGGATACATTAAGGATAAGCATGCCGTGGCGGCGCTTGTACCCTACTACTTCCCGCCAAACGGGAGTACGCTAAGCATGAAAGAGTGGCTACAAGCATACCTACCTGATGATCTGAAGCAGGGCATCGATTATGTCCTCGTCAGCTACTACGACGATGACAACGATGGCTACCAGCCCAACTGGCGGCAGGTCTTTGCTGAGCTTGAGACGCTCTTCCCAGAAGCCAAGCTTGGCATTGGCGAGTGCGGCACACCCAGCGAGCATGCCCCGATGGCGCGTAAGCTACAGCTGTTTCGGCATTATTATGCCATGCCGCAGTACACTCCACGCTACGTTGGTGGATACTTTTGGTGGTATTGGGCGCACGATGGCGTACCATACAAGGATAACCCGCTCTGGGAAGAGACCGCGAAATATATAAAGAAGCGCCAGTTGTGAGCCAGGCCTCCTTTAATCATACCCTATTCCACCAATATGTGGCATAATATAACTAATGCATCACGAAACTTCGCACGCCACACCAGCGCATGACTACCAGCAAACACTCGTGCAAACAGTCGGTGATTTTCTGCAGCACGCACTCATGGCCGATACGTGGCCAGACGCAGCCACCGTCTTTGTACATGATGAATGCAATCCTGATTCAATTGGGGCAATTGCTACTGCGTGTTCACCTCAGGCTCCAGCTGATGACCGATTTGATTTTCAAGAAACACATATTACAGGGCACCGCGTTGATGGGTCGTCAGTTGCTGGACGTGTTATCGAGAAAAATCAGAACAACATTACCCTGGCTGAGAGTGCGATGAATCCTAATCATCGCGTTCTCAACTTGCCGCTACCTGACCAACACACCGTTTTGCAAGCTGCTTTTACCAAAGACCGTGCGCCGACAAAACGTCAACTGGACGAGTTGGAAACACTATGGCGATATGACAGAACCAAAGCTGCACTCGGCGTTGGCATTACGGCGCTGCAAGCATTGGCGAGATCATCATACCCCACTCAGTCAGTCGCCGACATGCTAGCCCTCAAATCACCCACCACACCGAATGCAATACTCGCCACGTGGGATGTGTCGCATTCAACCAGGGAGATGACGCGTGATAATGGAAAACTGCGCTCATTCCTCGTTTGGTTTGGTAGCCAAGCAATCACTGCCGTGCAACGTTATGGCGGCGAGCTAATCGACTGGACAGGCGATGGACAGAACCTTGCAGTGCCACTACCGCAGAGCAACGCGCGTTTCTCACGCGAGCAGCGAGCTGATTTTGGTAATGATACACTTGTTCCACTGCTTAGCGAACTCGTTGATCTCGCTCAAGCGCAGGATGAATATACGGTTCGACTGACCGCCGGCTTTGGCCGACTCGACAATCTCCCTGGTGGGAAAATGAGCCCACAGCTCTTTGGCATGACGAAATTATCCAAGCGTCAGCCGCGCGACCGACTGTCAATTGCCTTGACCGATGAGGCCTATGACATGCTCGCTCCTAATTTGCCTAACACATTGCAGCACTACCTGTACCACGATTAAGCTTTCCTACGGGCTGATTTTTTATCTTCCTTACTTTTTTGGAGTAATTTGTTTTTGAGTGTCAACACCACATCCGCCTCTTTAGCCAGCTGCTTACTGTGGGTGACGACGATGACGCATTTGTCGTTTTCGTGGGCGGCCCGGCGCAAGATGTCGATGATGTCGGCAGCGGTGGTTTCGTCCAGGTTACCAGTTGGCTCGTCCGCCAAGATAATCGGTGCGGAGGACACCAACGCCCGGCCGATCGCCACGCGCTGCTGCTGGCCGCCAGACAGTTTCATGACGTTGCGGTGAATGTGATCGTCATCCAAGCCCATGGAGTGTAGCGTTTCATTGGTGGCCTTGGAATTAACCAATTTCAAGTTTTCCAGCGGCGTCAGATAATCAATTAGATTATAATTCTGAAACACCAACGAGATATTGTGCTTGCGATGATGCGAATAACCCTGCTCGGCGATGTCTTCGTCGTCGAACAAAATCTGCCCACCAGTCGGTGTGTCCAGCCCGGCCAGTAGCCCCAGCAGGGTCGATTTACCAGCACCAGAACTACCGACGATGGCGTAAAACTTGCCTTTTTCAAATTGATAATTGATGCCGTTGAGCACATTGCTGGTGCCGCCTGGGTATGAATAAATAATATCGCGTAACGTGAGTAGTGACATACTATCTCCTAACTTAATGTTGCTAAAATTTGCTTTGGTGACTGGCGCATGATTGGCGCGGTGGCAGCAATGGCTGATAGCAAAACGACCATATAGCCAAAGGCAAAAGCCTGCAGGTAGGTCGCCACTGGCGCGGCATGCATCACGGTTGTTTCGACGCGTTGGCTGTGGCTCGTTTGTGCTGTGAGGGCGGTAGAAATCTGCAACGAGGCGACCGAACCGACACCGAGCGCGAACACCGAACTGACTGCGGCGATGATAGCTAATTCCGCCAAGAACTGCCCGATGATCTGCCGCTTCGACGTGCCGATAGACAGCAAGATACCAATTTCATGCAAGCGGCCACGCACCCAGAACACCAGCACCAGTGACAATACTGCCAGTCCTGCCGCGGCTGCGCCGATGGTAGCAATCGTCACCATGTTTTGAATGCCAGCGATGTTTTGGAGAACCCCGGCAAACACGGCCCCGTTGTCGGTGAGGCTGAATTTTTGCCAATCGACGTTCGGTAGGCTTTTGGTGCGGTCTGTTAGCGACCTTAGCTGGTGCGGATTTTCGGTGAAATACGTCGCCCGTGTCAGCTGCTGGCTGCCCGTTAGCTGCTGCGCCGAGGCCAGGTCGGTGATAAGATGGTTCTCTGGCATATCAGACTGCAGGGCCGCCGGCTTTTCGCCTTTGCCGCTGAAGATTCCTGCGACAGTCACCATCACACGCCTGCCATCTTTGGTAATATCCAGCTTGTCGCCCGGCTTGATGTTATTTTTCTCAGCGAAGGTTTTGTGGATTAGCGCTGCGTTTTGATCGTGCACCCCCAGATGCCTGCCCTGCTCCAGCTGGTAAAATCGACCGGTGAACTCGCCGAGCAGATCACTCTGTGTCGCGCCCGTTACTTTCGCCTCGCCAGCCACGTTAGCGTCCAGTTGCACACCGCTGCCTGCCGTGTCGATTAATTGCTTGCCCGGTAGCCCTGCAGTGGTCTCTGCCTGGAAATTGTGCGCTTTCACCGTGTCCAGGTGCTGCACCCGCTGCGCGATGTCAATCGGCACCTCACCTGATGGCTGCTTGCTGGCGATACTAAAGCCGGCGCGGATATTCCGTTCAACCGATTGCTTCAGCTGCGCCATCGTCTGCTGCACCGTCAGCGTGCCGATGAGCAGCGTGAAAATCAGCGTCATAATCAGGGCAATAGTCAGGCTGCGACGCCGCCGGCGCGTCACAGCCGTCCAGGCTCGTGTGATAATCGTCATCATTCGCCCCTAGTCCACTTCGGTTAGTAATTCTTTTGGCGTTGACTGGGTAATCGGACGCGAGGCCAAGAGTACCGCAATGATAATCACCGCTAGCCCAGCACCCCACACTGCCAGCAGATCCGTCGGCTGCACGCCAACCGTCACCTTGTCCAGCGTGCGTGATGACGTCACCGAATCAGCGTCAGCACCGAGCGACGCACCGCCAAGCGAACTGCCAGCTTGACGTGTGGCATTCTGCGCTGCCTGCGACACCACGTGGTCACCCAGTTGCTGAGCAATCAGCCCTGCGGTAACGTACGACGCGCCGAAGCTCAGCACCGCGATCATCACTAGCTCAGCGATGTATTGCAGCACAATCTTCGACTGCGGCACGCCCGTCGCCAAGAGCACGCCCGCTTCGCGCTTGCGCTCGTTCATCCACAGATACAGCACCATGCCAATCACCGTAATACTAACCAGCGCCGTCGCCCACAGCATACCGTCGATCAAGCCGTACACGCCGTTCACCGCGCCAGTCACACCAGCCAGCTCCTGGCTGTTCTTATTCAATTGATATTTGTGCCAATTGACCGGCAGTTTATGTGCTCGCGCCATCACCTCGTCCAGCTGCTTGGTGCCTTTGGTAAAGAATGTGGCATCCTGGTAAATCTCATTTTGCTCGGTATAGGCATTCAACTGGCGCGTCGCCCTCAGGTCGGTCAGGAACAAATTCTCAAACAGCTCCACTTGATACGTCGCCTGCTTTGGGTTTGTGCCGTTAAATATACCGACGATTTCTACTTCAACTTCGTCCTTGGATGGATGTTCATTGTCGGTGTCGTATTGATTGGCTTTCAGTTTAATTTTACTGCCAAGCTTCAGGTTGTTGGCCTTGGCAAAATCTTCGTGCACCAAAATTTTGCGTGAATCGTTCCTAGTGATGTGCCGGCCAGCGATGAGCTTGAGTGCGCCAGCTCGGAACTTGGTTTCAAATTCGGATTTGTTGACGCCGATGATGGTGGCGGCATTGCCAAACTGTTTGTCTTTCTGGGCATCATAGCCGCTGCCACCACTTGGTAGTGGCACTAGTTTGGTATTGATAAAGTCGACCGTGGCGTTCTGGCGTTTGACATAATCCGTCACGCCCTCCAGGTTCTTCACCGCGTCGATGTCTTTGTTCGACACCGTTCCCGAGCCGCGGGCCGTCCCTGGATTGGTACGCGGATTATTACCCAGCGTGAAGCCGGCCTTGAGCGTTTTGTCGAGCGACTGTGCCGCTGCATCGGTCGAATGCTTAATGGCAAATCCACTCAGCATAATCGTCGACATACACAGCAAAATCGCCAGCAAAATCAGCGTTTTGAGTTTTTTCCTGGTGATATAGAGCCAGGCACGTTGCACAAATGACATAGATCTCCTTTCTTGGTTCTATGCCAGTGTAGCAAGGGTATGTGAAGGGA